>JAGWBY010000012.1:0-1169 GCA_021295675.1 Candidatus Latescibacterota bacterium
CGCCGGGGTGTTGCCCGTCGTAGGAAATGCGGTGCATGATGTCGCTGCCGCCAAAGCGCTGTGGGTTTTCAAACGCGCTCAAATGCACGCTCTCGCCCGTCTCCAGATCGACTAGGTCGAGGACGATGGTCGTGGTGCCCAAGTCGATGGCTAGGCCGTAGAGGTGGCCGCGGTATTGGTCGATTTCCTCGTCGCCGTAGTAGATGGCTTGCCCGCGCCGCTGGACTACGGGGTCGATCTCGGCGGGTCGATCCACGGTCTGAGTCAGTATGCGGGGCGTGCGAAAAAGCGGTGCGAACTCGATATCGACATCGGCGTCTTCGACTTTGGCTTGGCAGGCGAGCCGGAATTCACCGCCGAGAAATTCCTCAGCCGACGTCGGTGCGTTGAGGGCTTGCGCGCCTCTTGTGACCTCGACGATGCACTCGTGGCAGTGACCAGTGCGCCCGCAGGAGGTGGGCACGCGGGTGCCGAGTTGATCCGCGTAGTCGAAGAGGGTGCCGCCGGTGGACAGCGGGTAGGAGGTGCCATCGCAGCGGATTTGTCCGCGGCCGGGTGTAGCCGGGCGTTGGTCCGTCTCCCAGGCCGAGCGGTAGTCGAGCTGGTCGTCACTGCCGCACTGGAACAGCCCGCCCGGCTCTTTGGGCTTGCGCTGGTTGCGGCAGCCGAAGTGGGCGGTGCATTGGTCGAAGCGGTTCTTGTACGGGCAGCGGAAGGTCGCCTGCACGTCGGCATGGGTGGCGATGCCCGCGAGGATGCCCGACAGGCCTCTTGGGGGTCGATTTGGGTCATGGGGAATCAGGCGCGCTACTCGTCCGCAATTTCGCTCAGCAAGTCCTTGGCCAAGGACACGCAGGCGAGGGCGTCCTTGCCATAGCCATCGGCGCCCATGTCGTCGGCAAATTCCTGAGTTACGGGCGCGCCGCCGACCATGATTTTGACATCGTCGCGCAAATCGGCGTCGATGAAGGCCTCGATGGTCTTGCCCATGTTCGGCATAGTAGTGGTCAACAGGGCCGACATGCCCAAGAGCGGGGCTTCGTGCTCTTCGACGGCGTCGATAAAATCGTCTTCGGAGGTATCTACGCCGAGGTCGTGGACGACGAAACCAGCCCCGCGCAGCATCATAATGCACAAGTTTTTGCCGATGTCGTGGAGGTCGCCCTTGA
>JAGWBY010000012.1:1184-3494 GCA_021295675.1 Candidatus Latescibacterota bacterium
AGGCTGAGAGAATAGGCTCAATGTGGGTCATGCCGGCCTTCATGGCACGGGCGCAAGCCAACACTTCGGGGACGAAGATAAAGTTTTCGCGGAATTTGATGCCGACGATAGCCATGCCGGCGATCAGCCCGTTGTCCATGACTTCGATAGCCTCCACGCCCGAGGCAATGGCTTGGCCGGTTAGCTCGTCGACCGTATGGTGGTCGCCGTCGATGAGGGCCGCGGCGATGTTTTGCATGTCCGTACTGGCTTGGGCAAAGAGGTTGATTATGCGTTCGCGCTCGTCGTCGCGCTCGATGAACTCTTCGATCTCGTCGCGGATAAATTCATTGGCGATGTCGGTAATGTCTGCCATTTATGATCTCTTCTTTTAGTTGCGGGCTTGGTCCCGGTGCCACTCATGCACCGTGCGGGGAATGGTCTTGAGGTTTTCGATGGAGGTCTGCAAGGGGATGGCGCACTCCGGGCCGATGAGTTGGACGCCGGCTTCGAGGTTGCGCAGACTTCCGGCCCCTTGGAAAAGAGGGTCTCGGGGTTGTTGATGTTGCCTACTAATGAGATGCGGTCGCGCACGATTTGGGTGGATTCCTCGGGCGTGTTCTTGGAGTCGTAGTGGAAGGCCGCCATGCCGGTTTGAGCGATGTACTCCATGCGGTCAACCGTGCGGCCGCAGATGTGGAGGATGATGGGCACCGAAAGCCGCTCGGCAAACTCGATGTGCAGGTCGCGCAGGTAGCGCTCGTAGTACTCGCCGCTGACGAGGTCGCCGGTGGCGTGGTCGGGCAGGGTCAGATCTGCGCTTGCCCGAACTCAATGGTGATCTCTTTCATGCGGTCGAGGCAGAGCTTGGTCTTACCGGGGTCGTCGAGCGACAGTAGCAGAAAAGGCTCGACTCCGAAGCAGTGATAGCCCAGCGACCAAGGTCCCATGGTCTTGCCGACGATGGCGACTTCGTCGCCGTATTCCTTGCGCAGAATTTTGATCGCTTCAGTGACGCAGGCCGTGTCGGGGTGGGTGCAGAGGTCGGCGGGGACTTTGATGTCGTCTGGCTCGTGCCAGATCGGCTCGCTCATGCGGACGGTGGGCCAATTGTCCTTTTGCTCCCACTGGATTTTGCACCCGAGGGCCGAGGACTCTTGAATGATGGTGAAAACCGGCATGATGGTGTCAAAGCCCAACTCGGTGTAGCCGGTGGCGGCCAGCCGCGCCATGAGTTCGGGCTCGCGGTTGGCTGCGGGGAAGGGGGCATCGACGAGGTCCATCAATTCGACAGTGGCCAACGAGGTCGGGTTGCAGAGCGGGGTGCGGTCCACAGGCTGGCGGGCGAGGGCAGCGAGGACGCGCTCGCGACTGGTCATCGAAGTTTATTCCTGGGAGCTAGGGGCTGAGAGCACGCCGCGGCTGGCCATGGCCTCGGCCTCGCGCACGGCGGCGCGCACGTTGGGGGCACGGACGAGCAAGAGGCCGAGCAAGGCGTCGTGGGAGTGGCCGCAGCCGAAGCGGACTTGGTTGGGTTGATCGGCGATTTCTTCCATTTCACCGAGGCGGATTAGGCCGCGGGCGATGGTGACAACGCGGCGTTCTACGCCTTGGATCTGTTCGGTGGTGCGGGCCTCGTACAGACCTTGTCCGAGGCTGGCGACGGCGATGGTGGCGTTGGCTTTTTTGTCGAAGATGTGCAGTGGGCGCGGCTCTATGGGTTGCTCCGGAGGCAGCTTGCAAGCCTCTAGGAAGAGCCGTTTGACCGCGAGCAGATGGGCGTGGCCGCAGGGGAAGCGGAGCAGGCCATCGCCGGTTTGCTCCATGTCCCCGAGCACCTGCATGGCGTCCGCGACCCCGGCGACGCGCTCGGCGGCTCCGGGGAGATGGCTGTAGGTGTGGACTTGGTGGGGCAATAGAGGGCGATGGAGATGTCGTGGAAGTGGGGATCCATGGAGACCAGCTCTATGCGCGGACCGAGGTCCAAAGTCTGTGTCATCTGCATTTCCTCTTGACAGCAAAACGTTAAGTTGAGTACTGTTAGACAAAATAGCTAATGGTCAGACCATCGGCAAATATTTTTCCACCATCCGCGATTGAATAGCTTGGCCCACTCTGCTAAAAAAGCCGCAGCCGCGGCCATGCGCCCGGTGCAGCGCACGTCCGTTAGCGACGAGATTATCACGCAGATAACGGACTTAATCGAGCGCAACGTCCTCAAGCCTGGCGACAGGCTGCCGCCGGAACGGGAGCTGTGTAAGCGCTTTCAGGTTGGGCGCTCTTCGCTGCGCGAAGCCCTGCGCTCGTTGTCTATGATGGGCTTGCTCGATG
>JAGWBY010000012.1:3580-21940 GCA_021295675.1 Candidatus Latescibacterota bacterium
CGCGGATGATGCTCGAGTCGCAAAACGCCTATTTGGCGGCTGAACGGGCTACCGCCGAGGATTTGGCGGCCATTGCCGACGCGCTGGTCGGCATGGCCGGGGGGCTTTCTGACGAGGGGCGCTTTCTCGCCAGCGATTTGCAGTTCCACCTCCTTATTGCCCGGGCCACGCACAATTCCATTCTCTACAGTTTGCTCGAAACCACGCGCAACTACCTTCAAGAATGGATCAAGGAAAGCTTGGCGGAGCCGTCGCTGGCTGGCCCCCGAGCTGAGCTTTCGCTGGCGGAGCACCGCCAGATCTTGGCGGCATTGGAGCGGCGGGATGCGGAGGCCGCGCGGCAGGCGATGGCAGCGCACATCCGCTCTAGCAGCGGAGATTTGCAGCGGACTAGCCGTCGATCAGGGTCCGATTGACGAACTCGGTGACTTCCTCGATTCGCTCCAAACCCGTTAAAATCAAGCTCTGGGCGATGCGCCGCGAGAGGCCAATGATGCGCTCGTCGTCGAGCGCGACCGGCTGGCGGCCATCGGTTGCGCTCAATAGCAGGCAGCCGAGATCGCGCACAGCTTGGTGTTTGACTTCCTCGACCTTCTCGTAGCTCGCATTCTGAAAATAGCTGTTCCAGAATACATTGACAGCCTCTAAATAGGCGGCTTTTTGGGCGGTGTTCTGCATGGCCTTGATGCACATATCGGCCGTGTAGAAGGCGAGGTCAAAGGCGGGGTAGCCGTAGTGGGCGGTGGCAAAATCGACCCAGTAGGGATGGCCGTTGGCGACCCATATATTGCGGGGCCGCAAGTCGCCCAAGACGAGACAAAACCCCTCTTTGAGCAGGCGATTGGTATGGACGGCAATGGCCTTTTTGAGGTCGGGATAGGCGTTGGCTATGTAGTTGTAGTGCGGGTCGATGCGCAGTTGCTCAAATACCTTAGTAGGTGCAAACTCGTCCGCAACCTCAGACGAGTTTGCAGTCTCGTTGTGGACCGTGGCCAGCAGTTCGCCGCACTGGACGGCGATTTGCAGGTCGATGCGGCCATTGACTAAGTCGCCCTCCCACGACAGGGCATTGTGCGGCGGTGGGGTTGTCACGAGGATGAAGTCCGTGCGGTCTTCGAGCAGGACTTCCGGCAATATTTCGGGAGCGAGGAATTGCGCCAAGCGCTCGATGCAGCTTTTCTCAGCGAAGATGCGCCGCCGATCGACCCACCAGCGCTCCTTGATTTGGACGCGCGAGTGCGCTTGCTTGACGATCCAAGACTGATTGGCAGCCTCTACGTAGTAAATCCGGTTTTTTAGCCCGTCACTCAAGCTCTGGACGCGGATCGGACCCTCGTCAGCGAGCAGTTTTTTGCGTTTCAGGTACTTGGATATAGCCTTTTTCTCTAGGTTCATGGGCTTCTCTCAGGAGGTAGTGGGGTGGAGGCCCGCACCTGTTCGACTTGGCTGGCGGCATGGTACGAGCTGCGCACCAACGGGCCAGACTCGACGTGGCGAAAGCCCAAGCCGAGGGCAAAGCGTCGCCACTCCGCGAATTCGTCGGGATGGACGAAGCGCTCTACGGGCACGTGGTGGGCGGACGGGCTTAGGTATTGGCCCAAGGTCAGAATGGCGCAGCCGACGTCCGCTAGGTCTTGGATGCTCTGGGCTATTTCTCTTTTGGTCTCGCCGGCCCCTAGCATCATGCCGGACTTGGTGGGGGCAGGACTCATCTTGCGAGCTCGGTCGAGGAGCTCCAGCGAGCGGCCGTACCGGGCTTGCGGGCGCATGGTGGGGTAGAGGCGAGGCGGCGTCTCGATGTTGTGATTGAGGATGTCCGGGCTGGCTTCAAGGACGGTAGCTAGGGCCTGCCAGTCGCCCTTGAAGTCCGGGATCAAGACTTCGATGCTCGTCTCGGGGCAAAGGCGATGTACTGCCGCGATCGTCCGGGCGAAGATGCGCGCTCCGCCGTCTGGCAGTTCGTCGCGATTGACTGAGGTAATCACCGCGTGCTCTAGCCCGAGGCGGGCAATGGCTGCGGCGACGCGCTCAGGCTCGCCTTCGTCGAGCCATTGGGGACGACCCGTCTTGATCGCGCAAAATCCGCAGCTGCGAGTGCAGACATCGCCCAGAATCATAAAGGTCGCCGTGCGCTGGCTCCAGCACTCGCCGATGTTGGGGCAATGAGCACTCTCGCACACCGTGTTAAGCTGTAAATCGGCGAGCAGATTTTTTAGGGCGATGTAATTGGGGTGGCCTGGGGCTTTGGCCTTGAGCCAGGGCGGAAGTCGGCGCTTGGAATTAGATGCCATAGGACAGAAGAGGAAAAACTAAAAGAATAGAATATAATACGACTCTGGCACGCTAATATCAAGACTTGGTGGGCACCGAGGCTAAACACGTGCGGCACAGCCCGTACCACAGATAGGCGAGGGGAATGAGTTTAGTGCTGCGATAGGCGAGGGAAGCGACCGGCCCCCACGTGCGCTCAGGGTCAATCGGTCCATAGACCCCCGGCTCAATGTCGAAGAAGACAAAGGGCGTCGGCAGAGCGATAAGAGCAAATATCCACAAGAACTTAGGAGAACCTGAGTGCGCGTACAAAGCCACGAGTACGGGCTGGAGAAAGACATAGTGATGTTCCCAAACGTCTTTGTAAACGAGAAAAAAGGTACACATCCACAGCGCGAGCAGCGGCAGGGCATCGCGGCCGCGATAGGTGGCCACCAGCGCCGCGACGAGGATGGCCACCTGCGAGCAGTAGATAACCGCGCGGCCCGCCAAAGGGAGGTCGGCGAGGGTTGTCAGCTCGGCTAGAGGCCGCTCGGCTAGTTGGGCCACGACGCTGACCAGCCCGCCTTGCAGCCCGAGGTTGCCCGCATGGGTGAGGGCCCCTTGGACGGGAGCGCCGTAGATATTGGCGGCGAAAAAAGCCGCCAAGCTATCTGGATGCAGCAGGAAGTAAGGCAGCGAAGTGAACAAGCCAGCTAGTAGTCCCAAAACGAGGACGCGCCAAGCGCGAAGCCTTAAAAGCGCGGGGGCGAGGATTAGGGCGTTGGGTTTGACCAAGAGGGCACCCGCCCAACAGAAGCCAGTCGCCCATCTCCGGTCGCTGTGGAGGCCGACGATGAGCCAAAAGAGCAGCGAGGTCGCCCAGAAGCTGACCTGCCCCATGTAGAGTTCGAGAAAGTAAGGCGAGAACGCCAGCCACATAAACAAGGCCAAGCCCCGGCGCGGCCCTTCGACCCACCGCCAAGTCAGATATAGGTTGGCCGCGAGGAAAAGCTCAGTGCAGCAGAGATGCAGAAGGTATGCAGTGAAGGGCTGAAATTGGGCGGAAAGACTAGCGACCAAGGCAAAGGCCGGCAGATAGCGGAAACCGAAGGCTCCCGACACCGAGTAGATGTCGCGACCGTCGGCTAAGGCTTGGCCCGCTAAATAGAAAACCCCGAAGTCAAAGCCGCGGCGGGTGTGGGAAGCGTCGTTAAAGAGTGGCCGGAGGAGGTCGGTGCCGAGAGCGGCGAGGAAAAAGGCGTGAATTAAAAGGCCCGCTATGAGGTGGGGAACAGGCCCTCTAAAGCACTTCATACCGCCGCCAAAATACAAGCTCCTACTGGAGATCGCCGCTGCCGTCTTCTTGGGCGATGGAGTCCTCTTCTGGTGTGCCTATTTCCCCCTTGTCGAACCACATCTGGTACTCGCTCGGGTCGGCGATGATGCGGCGCGCCTCCAGTACTTGGGGATCCACGGTTACATTGTACGCTTCGGCCACTGGCTCCCCGAATGCTTTTTCGAGGATGGCGAAGGTGAGCCGCCAAGCGATGAGGTCTTCGCCATCTTGCCAGTGTTGTTCCTCGATTTTGTCGATTTCGTCAGTCAGATGGCTGAGCGGCTTGGCGAGCTGGTTGTACTCCTCGCCTTCGGCGACTTTGTCCAATTCCTCGATTTGGGCTTCGAGGTCGCTGATGTAGTCGAACCCGCGATTTTCGGCAAAGGCGCGGAAGGTCGCTAGATCCTCTGGGCCGACGACGAAGTCTGGCGTCAGGTCTGGGTACTTGAGCCGGTGCTCGCGGGCGTAGTAGAAGAATTGGTTATTGAGGTTGTAGAAGCCGCTGAGCTGCGCGTCGAGGGGGCTGCCACTGCGTCCAGACACCTCGATGTCTGGGGTGATGCCGCCGCTGCTGCGAACGATGCGCTCGAGCCGGAGGGTCTTGAACTCCTTGTCGTACCCGCGGACGAGGGTGGAATCCTTGCGCATACGCCTGTCGATGGAGCGACCCGAAGGCGTGTGCCAGGCGGCCATGGTTAGCTTGAGCTCGGCGCGGTCGTCGATATGGACGATCTGCTGAACGGAGCCTTTGCCCACGGTCGTAGTTCCTAGCACCAGCCCGCGGTCCCAGTCTTGGATGGCACCGGCGACGATTTCGGACGCCGAAGCGGACAGGTGGTTGACCATGACGATGAGGGGTGTGTCGCGCAGCAGGGCGTCCTCGCTGGTTTCGTACCGGGCAGTGTCTCGGAAGGCGCGGCCTGCGGTAAAGACCACGAGGCGATCGCGGGGCAGGAAGAGGTCGGCGACTTGCACGGCTTCTTCGAGGTAGCCGCCGCCGTTGCGACGCAGGTCGAAAATCAGCCGCTCCATGCCTTGGTCTTCTAGCTCAATGATCGCGTTGAACACCTCCCGGCTCGACCCCTTTTGGAAGCTGTCGAGCTTGATGTAGCCAGTGTCGTCGGGGAAGAGGGTGGCAAGGGAGACGCTGTTCATCCGCACTTCTCGGCGCTCAATCGTCAGATCAAAGGGAGTGGGGTGGTCGGCGCGCTCTAAGGTCAGGGTTACGGAGGTGCCAGGCTCGCCGCGCATGCTGTCGGCGGCCACGCCAGCCGACATGCCCTTGGTAGAAGTGTTGTTGATCGCAGTGATGAGGTCGCCCGACTTGACGCCCGCTAGGGCCGCTGGCGTCTGATCGTGCACGAGGCTCCATACAGCGATTGCGCTGTCGGGATAGACGACTTGGATGCGGAAGCCCAGCCCCCCGTATTTGCCTTGGGTTTGGATGTTGAAGTTGTCGAGATTGCGCTTTTCCAAAAACACTGAATAGGGATCGAGAATTTCCATCATCCCGGCGATGCCAAAGCGGATTAGCGTATCCGCAGTGACCGGATAAAAGGCATTCTCGTCGATGGCCTGGGCCATCTGCATGAGGGTGTAGAGGCGGTCGTTTAGCAGTCTTGCCGGGTCCTCACTATCGAGCTGGGCCCAGGCGTTGAACGTGTATTCCGAGGCTGGATCTAAGAAGTTGAATATCCCTAGCGCAGCCGCCTGCGCTAGGGAATCGGGATGTACTTCTTCAACGTAGTACTGGTGAATGATTTTGGCCGTCTTCCACAACAGGGCTTTGTATTCGTCTTCAACGGAGCGCTCAGCCCGCAAGTCGGAGGCGAATGCGACGAGGGCGAACAGCAGCGAAATGCGCAAAATGGACAAGCGACACTCCTTGGTCAGTAGGGCGCGTTGAGATATCTGATAGAAACATAACATAATACCAACGCGCCTGTACCGCGTCAAGCAGTGCGCCGCCGGTACGCGAGGGCTAAACCGCGCAATACGAGGTCTGGATCGCAAGTGTGGACCGCGGCGATATGAGGGTGTAGCAGGGGGGCATCGCCGCCGGTGAGAAAGACTGCAACGGGGGTGTCTAAGGCCGCGGCCATGCGCGTGCAAAGGCCCTCGACGAGTGCGGCCGACCCGTGCAGTGCCCCCGAACGCAGGCCGTCCGCGGTGTTTTGGCCCAGCAAGGGCGTTGTAGCCGCTAGCTCGACTTGGGGTAGGAAGCTGGTGTTTGCGCTGAGGGCATTTAATCCGAGGCGCAGCCCCGGGGCGATAACACCGCCGCGGAAAGTGCCCTCGGCGTCGATGGCATCGACCGTTAGCGCGGTGCCGGCATCGACGACCACAACGGCTTGGCCAGCCGGGGCTGTGCGATGGGCGGCTGAGGCCGCAGCGAGGCGGTCAACGCCAATCCGAGCGGGATCGTCGTAGTCAATTTGTAGGCCCCAATCCCACGTGCTGCCAGCTTGGAGGACGGGGCCGGAGAAAAAATCGCGACAGGCTGCTGCGTACGCAGCCCCCAATTCCGCGACGACCGACCCGATGACCGCGCCAATCGAAGGTGTGGCAAGCGCTGCCAGCAGGCGTTGTAGGTCGGCATCGGTCGGGGGGGTCGTGGGGAATTTGTGGCGACAAACGGTCTCATCTCCGGCCAAAAGACCGATGTCGATACAGGTGTTGCCGATGTCGATGGCCAAGAGCATGGGGGAATTTGACGATTGACTTTCCGGCGTGGTATTTATAACTTAGCTAGGTTTAACTCAAGCAATATCCAATACATACAATCTAACGAATACCTCAAAATTTGCTATCAGCCTAGCAGACAGAGGAATGAATATAGTTATGGACATACTAGGTAAGCGTAGAACTTTTATCGTCATTTCCCCACGCGATGGTCAGATCCGCGAGTACGGTTTTTCGCCTCGTGCCTTAGGACTGCTTCTGCTGGGCGTGTTGGGTTTTGTAGGGGGACTTGGTTATTACGCCTACACACAGGGCTTTCATCAACCGAGCGATCAAAAAGCCCTGCTGGTCTTACAGGAAGAAAACAAGAATCTCTTGCACAGCTTAGAGCAGACTCGCGAGGAAGTGCAGCAGCTCGGGGAGGCCATGGATCAGCTCAAGGCGACTGAAGATAGATTGCGCGCTCACCACGAGATGGAGCCGCTGGCGATAGAGCCACTCGCTGCGGATGGGGAGTTGGGCGGCGTCGGAGGCGTGGAAGATTTGTCCGAGGAGATCTCGTCCTTGCCGCCGCAAAAGCACTTGATGATGCGCGAGATGAGCGTGCGCATCGACTACCTGAAGCGGATGGTCAACCTACAGGCCAAGAGCTTTGAGGAAATCGAGCGCAAATTCGAAGAAACGAACGTCCAATACTTGCCCACGATTTTACCAGTCCCCGAGCAGAAGACGTGGCTGTCGTCGCCCTTTGGCTGGCGCATTGATCCCTTTACCGGGCGTCGGGCCTTCCACCGTGGCATCGATTTCGCTGGCCGCAAAGGGACGCCCATCTACGCGACGGCGGATGGTTTTGTACGCTACGCTGGGGAAGATAAATACCTCGGCAATACGATTGTTGTTGCCCATCGAAAAAGGGAACGCGACGAGCAGGGCCAGCCCTATGCGCGCCAGGGCGGCTACCAGACCGAATACGGCCACTTAGATAGAATTATGGTCAAGCAAGGTCAACAGATAAAGCGCGGGCAGCAGATCGGGATGATGGGTAGTTCGGGCCGCTCGACCGGCCCGCACCTACACTATGCGGTGCGTTTGCAGGATCAGCAGTTGAGCAAACACCGAGGATACCAGAACCCAGAAGATTTTATCTTCGACAACAGCGGGGATTATATGTGGGCCGCAAGCGAGTGATTCGAACCTCTACCAAGTATCTATAGACCGGTCCAGCAAACGCGGGCCGGTCTTTTTTTCGGAGCACAGCCGTATGAGCACGCCTATTGAAGGCAAGGTAGCCGCCATTATCGACGACACAACGCTGGTACTCAACGTCGGTAGCGAGCAGGGCGTCCAGGAAGGCATGGCCTTTGCCATTTTCGCCTTGCACGGGGAGATCGCAGACCCAGACAGCGGGCAGCCGTTGGGCCGCTGGGAAGCGGTCAAGGCGCGGGTAGTCGTCACCCATGTGCAAACTCGCCTGTGTACGGTGCGCGCTCCGGTCGTAGGCGAGGTGCCGGTGGTGGGCGATACCCGGCCCTTGAGCGCGATGATGGTCGAGCACTCGGTGGCTCGCGCCTCGGGCCAAGAGCAGTGGCAGCGGCTGGAGGTGCGAGGGGGCGATGTTCGCGGGCGGCCCCAGAACCAGCCCATTGCCGTGGGGGACGGAGCGCGGTCGCTGGTGGTGGCCGAGGACGATGCGAGCAAGCCTGCCGCTGAGGAGGATGTGAGCAAGCCGACGGTCGAGGACGATGCGAGCAAGTCAGCCGCTGAGGAGGATGTGAGCAAGCCGGCGGTCGAGGACGATGCGAGCAAGTCAGCCGCTGAGGGCGATGCGAGTAAGTCCGCCGATTAGAACTGCGCTGGCTGCGCTTTGTATCGGAGGATGCGCTTACTATTCGGCCTCCGGCGGCTTGCTGGGAGGCATCCGCAGCATTGGCATACCCGTGGCCGACAACCAGACCTCGGAGTTTGCCGTGGCCGAGCGTCTAACTGAACTTGCCGATTCGCTCTACACCGAGGATGGCCAGTTGCGAGTGGTTGACGAAGAAAGCGCCGATGCCCTCTTGCAACTCAACGTGATCTCCATTGAGGACCGCCCCTTTACCTATACGACGGCCGAGCAGACCGAGCAGTACCGGTTTGCGGTCTTGGTAGCGGCCGAATTGGTGAGGGTGGAAGATGGGGAAGTGTTGTTGACCTTGTCCGAGCTAGAGGGATGGGCAACTTATGACGCCGCGCTGGCCGAGGAAGAGGGGCGGGATCCAGCGGTGGAGCGGGCGCTGGACATGGTGCTAGAGGAATTGGTGGATCGGACGACGGCGGGTTGGTAGTCAGTCCACGGCAAGTCAATCGACGTCCGTTTTTTTCCCTACTACAAAGATCGCTGCAACAATCAGGCATAGCCCCACGACCAAGCCAGTGGTCGGCGACCACAGTAGGGTGCTGCCCAAGTAGCCGCATAGTCCGGCGATCGTCATCGTCGTCAGGGCGTAGGGTATCTGGGTGCGAACGTGGGCTAAGTGGTCGCAGGCCGCGGCAATGCTGGAGAGGACGGTGGTGTCGCTGATGGGGGAGCAATGGTCGCCGAAGATCGCGCCGTCCAATACGGCAGCGGCGACGAGGACCGTCAGCGCTAGGCCGCCCAAGTCGTAGGCTACCGGGATCATAGTCGGCAACAGGACGGCCATGGTCGTCCACGAGGTGCCGATGGAGAAGGCGACCACTGCGGCGAGTAGGAAGACGAGGAGGGGGAGGAAGTGCGGGTCGAGGAAGCCGGAGAGCGCACCGACGATATAGGCCGAAGTCTCAACGGCCTCGCAGGTTTCCTTAATCGCCCAGGCCAAGATCAAGATCACCAGCGCATAGGAAAAGCCCGTAATGCCGCTCGCCCAAGTCTTGCAGACTTCCACTAGGCCGAGCGGGCGTCTAGGGCTTGCTTCCTCGCGGCGGGTTAGAGCCAAGACCGCTGCCAGTACCGAGCCAGCTAAGGCGGATAAGAACATCACTTTGGCTCCGTCGGCGTGGGAAAAAACTTGGATCCAGTAGAGCCGGGCGAAAAAGCCGTGTTCGGCGCGGGCGGCTACCACGGCCGGTGCTTGGCTGGCGTCTAGGTGCATTCCGCCAAGCACGCCAGCGACGACGAGGAGGACGGGGCCTGCGGCCACGGCCCAATGAGCGCAGAGGCCGGGGTGCTCGGGGAGTTGGGATGCGTCGCCGGTCATCGGGCGGTCTCCCGACGCGAGGACTTGGCCCGTTTGTCGGGCGCGGCGCTCGGCTTTGAGCATGGGGCCAAAATCGCGGCCAGCGACGGTGGAGCACAGCACAAAGGCGAGAGTTAGCAGACAGTAGAAGCGGGCTGGCAGGGCGCGGAAGAACAGTTCGTAGCCGGAAACCCCCGCGCCGACTTGCTCCATCGCGCTGTCGAACAGCCCTACTTCAAAGCCGATCCAAGTGCTGACGACCGCGATACCGGCCACGGGGGCAGCGGTAGAATCGACGAGAAAGGCCAATTTTTCGCGCGAGATGCGGAAGCGATCGGCGATGGGGCGCATGGTGGTGCCGACGACGAGCGTGTTGGCATAATCGTCGAAGAAGACCGCTAATCCCAACAGCGCGGTGGCCAACCGGGCCGAGCGCACACCAGCGGCTCGGGCGACTAACAGGTCGGCAATGCCGCGAGTGCCACCGGCGAGCGAGATGACGCGCACCATGCCGATGAGGGAGGCGGTGAAGCCGAGAATGAAGAGTTGAAAGGAGTCGCGCAGTGGGGTCCAGACAAAGTCTAAGAGCGCGCGCTCTAAGCCGCGGAATGGGATCGCGTAAAAAGGGACGTCTGCTGGCAAAGAAATGAACGCACCGCCGACGATTGCCAACCCGAGTCCTAGAATCAGGCGACCGGTGGCGACGGCGACCAGAATGGCCGCGGCGGGTGGAAAGAGGCTCAGTCCGCTCGTTGTACCTTGATCGGGCAGGAGCAGTGCGCCGAGCAGGGCCGCGCCGAGCGCTAGCACTAGGCGGAGAAAGGGAAAGGCGGAGCGCACCTCAGTCGTCTTGCGGCGGGGATTCGACCTCGCTGGTGGGGACGGTGGACATTTCCAGCTTAAAGGCCAGCAAATACATCATAAACATATCCACAGCGTGGGGATGCCCAAGGGCCAATGGGCGGGATCGGTCTGATTGCCTAAGACGGCAAAGGGGCCGATGGCGCAGAGGAACCAGACTATCGTCAGAATCCAGACCGGTTTTTTCCACTTCTTTTTGGCCTCGGGCAGAGCCGTGTGCTCTTTGAGGAAATGGTGGTAGCGATCGCGGTGGGCTAGATGGTTAGCTTCCTTGGGCTGGGTGAACAAACTGACGATGACGACAATGACCATGTTAAAGAGAATGCCCCAACCGGCGCTGTGGAGTGTGAGCGGATAGCGGCCAATGCCGATGATCCCGCCCAACTCGGTTATATAGGTGAAGGTAACGGCGATGAGTCCGGCGATGAGTCCGGCGACGATGGCCTTGGGAGTGAAGAAGCGGATGTAGCAGATGCCTAAAAGCGCTGGCCACATCTGGAATCCATACGAAACGGCCAGTCCCCCCAGCAAGACGAGCAGGTCGCCGGAAGCTAGTCCGACTAGCAGGGCTAGGCTGACGACGACCGCCACAGTCAAGCGGCCGACGAAGACCTGAGCCGAATGCGATGCCTCTTTGTTGAAGAAATGGCGGTAAAGGTCGCGGGTGATAATGCCGCTAGCCGTGGACATATAGGCGGCCCCGGTCGATTGCATCGCGGCTAGTGCACAGACGGCCAAAAGCCCCAAGAGGAAGGGAAAGCTCTCGGCTAAGGTGTCGATTAGGTAGGGAACCAAGTGGTCGGATGCGGGCAGGCCGAGGGGTTTAGTCCCTGGGATCAGTTCCATATCGAGCAGCCGGACGCCCAGCCCTTGGAAGGCGGTAAAAAAGAACAAGATGCCGCCGATGACCAGCGAAGAGGCGAAAACCTGTTGCCAGGGAAAAGGCCGAGGGTCGCGGTTGGCAAAAGCCCACATCGAAAAGGCCGGAGCCGACTGGATGCCCATCAACGCGAACATATAGGTCAGGATCATCAGGCCGGTCCAAGGGCCGCCTTGGGCGTCGAAAAACATAGTGCCAGCGCGTTCTAGCAAAGAGTCTGACTCCGGTCGGGTCGGAATGGCGACCATGTCGGGTTTTTGCTCGGCGAGGCCGACCAACCCCCCCTTGAAGGCCGTCCAGCCGCCGACCAAGTCGAGGGCAATAAAGCCGAGGACGACGATGCCGAAGGCCAAAAGGATGCACTGGGCGCAGTCAACGTAGGCGACCGAGCGCAACCCGCCGGATGCTACATAGATAAAGACGATGACCGAAAGCACAATGGCCCCACCCTCGACAGAGTGGATGAAGGTGCCCTCCAGCGGCGTGCCGGTCGTCAGGCGGTTGAACAGCAGGCCCGATGCCTTGAGCTGGATGCCGAGATAGGGCACGCTGAAGACGAGCGCGACGATGACGGTGAGGAAGCGCATCGCATCCGTGCGGTAGTAGTCGCTGAACATCTCACCCGGCGTGATATAGCCAAAGCGCTGGCCCAAAAGCCACTGGCGCTTGAGGAACAACACCCCGGTGAAGGGGATGGTGAGCAGGCCGACGTTGTAGATGGTGCCGGGGTGGCCGACGAAGGTCCAGCCGCTAAAGGAGGTGGCGGTAGCGGCCAGCACAAAGACCCACAGGCCGATACCGCGGCCGGCGATAAAGTAATCCGAGGCCGTCTTAGCCCGGCGAGCTCCTTTGACGCCCCAGAAGATACAGTAAGACCAGTAGCCGACGGTAAAGAGCAGCAGCCAGACCAGTTTTTCCATGAGTTAGTCGGAAAGTTCCAGCCCCAAGTCGAAGACCATGTTGGTAACTTTCCACGAGCCGGAGCGACGGCTCAGCGTCCAGAACACGTAGCGTTCCTGGTGGTGTTTGGCCGGCCCTTTGACGTGTTCGACAGCCACTTTTTCGCGGGTGACGGCCAATGCTTCGTCGCCGGCAGGGCCTATGGCCGTGTGGAGCACTTTGCGGTCGAGGTCGTACTGCACGTAAGGTAGCCGCTTGTCGAGCCACTTTTCCAGTTCCTCGCTGCCGCTGAAGGCGATTTTGTAGGAGGCCGGTTTGAAAGTGCCTAAGGCGTCGTAGCCAGTGAAGTTGGCGTCGAAGAAGCCGAGGATGCCGCTGCCGGCTTCCCACGCTTGGCTTTCGCGCTGCAACAACTCGGCGATCTCGCCGTTGGCCGGCGTACCAGCCGCGGGCAAGAGCGTATCGCCCAAATCCGCGACCATGCCCGTGGCCAGCCAGTCGTCCTCTTCCTTGAGGAAGGTCCAGAAGCGGTGGACGACAACCGGCGTGGCCTCGCTGGTCTGGCGATCGACGACGCGCCCGGAATCCACGCTGGTGGCAATAGCGTGGGTGGCGCGCACTGCGATAAAGGGAACTGTGCGCGCCACCTCGTAGCGCTGAGCGCTGAGATCCGCCGCTAGCTGGCTGGCGAACGCATCGTGGCTTTCATGCAGGATTGTCCAAGCGCGAGGATCGCCGTTGGCGTGGCCCTCATAGGCGACGAAGCGCGGGTGATACGCCTTGAGCGCTAGTTCGGCATCGGCGCGGCGATATCCGGAGATGTCGTTGGCGAGGGCTTGGCGGATGAGGAGGGTCTCGGGCGTTTCGCCAGCGCGGCTGGGTGCGGCAAACGGCGGCAGGGCCAAGAGGACGAACAACAGCAAGATTGCATTTTGCATGGCGTGAAAAGGGGGTTAGGGTCAACTCGGTCCGAGCTGACCTAAGGCCCACTCGGCGTAGTAGGAAACGGTGGCGTCGCTGTCGTGGCGCAATTTTTCGAGCTGGGCGGGCCGAGGGCAATGGCGGCATTGGCGCGCACGTCCGCGACTTCGTCCGCGGTGGCCGCTAGCAGGGCGCTGAGGGCAGACTGCACGCGCGCTTGGCCCAAGACTTGGGCTGCGCCCGCGCGGGAGAGCGGATCTTCATCGCTGAGAGCAGCGATGAGTTGCGATTCAACCGCGCCGGATTGTTGCTGGACGTTGGTGAGAAACTTGACGGCATTGGCGCGGAGGATGGAGTCGGTATTGCGCAGGGCCTCAAAGAGGAACTCGATGCCTTGGCTGCGCCCCATGGTGGCCAAGGCAGCGGCCGTGCTGAAGCGGACCTGATTGCTGGGGTCTTCCAGCAGGTCGGCTAGGGCGGCCGCTGCGCCTTCGTCGCCGATGTAGCCGAGGGCTTGCGCGGCGCGCTGGCGGTGGACTGGCTCCTCGGCCTCTAGTTGGATGACGAGTTGGTCTTTGACCTTGGCTACTACTGAGCGCAGTGCGGCTTGGTGAGGACCGACGCGGTCGCTCAGTTCGACGAGCAGCGGGACGCCGAAGTAGCCAGATTCTTCTAGCCCTTGCAGGGCGGCTTGGGCCAACTCCGGGTCGCTGCTGGCTAGGGCTGCTTCGATTTCACTGGTGCCGAGTTCGTCGTCCATCTTGAGCAGGGCAATGGCCGCGTGGATGCGGATGATGGGGTCCTCGTCTTTGAGCTGGACTTTGGCTGCATCCACGCCCGCTTGGACGTAGCCCACTTGGCCCATGGCCCACAGGCAGGCGATGCGCTCTCGGTCCGTATAGGCGGTGGTGATCCGATCCTTGAGTGCAGCCGTGGCTCCACGTGGCTTGATGTGGCCTAGGGCTCGGGCGCAGCCGATGCGGAGCTTTTCCTGTTCGTCGCGGAACTCGCGGTAGTTCTCGCCGAGGTACAGGTCGGGATTGAGGCGGGCGATGAGCTGGCGGGCGGCTGGCCGGCCAATGGCGGCCAATTCGTCGATGGATTGCTGATAGGCCGGCGAATCCACCGGATTGGCAGCCATCTGTTCTAGAAGCTCAACGACCTGTTCTTCGGTGGTACTACAGGCGCTGAGACTCAATAGAAGCAGGCAGGTTAGGCGCTTGGGGATCATGGTCTATGGCGGGTTAGGGGTGGCGGAATGCGGATAAGGTAAGCCGTGAGAAGCCATAAATCAATTGTTGGGTGCTGCATCTGCATCGTTCCCTTGTCGCCCTTCTGCTACGACAAATACCTGAGGCGTCGTCCAAGTCACTGTGTGGTTGGCTAAATTCTGCTCAAAGAATCTGCGCACTTGCCGCAATTCGCCTTCGTCGAGATGCTGAGTCAGATGGTGAGCGTACGTATGCCGTTTCTCGCCGCCGGGATTGAACCAGTGCGCGAGATGGCGCGGCTCAATGTGGCGCTGCGACTGGACCGCTTCCACCCGCACCCGCACCGCGCCGAAGCCCGCGGCCGCAAACATTTGTTCGAGGTCCGCAGCATCCCAATTGACGCGCGGGTTGTCGGGCGCGGCGTAGATGGCCTCTTCGGCGGCGACGAGACGCTCGCCTAGGTCGCCGAGTTGCTGTAAGTCGAGCAACTGGTACAAGCGCTGCGACCGGCGCGAAAGGGTTTCGACCAAGCTGACACGGCCCTGTGGGGCGAGGTAGCGATGCAGGGTTGCGACGACTTCTTCCTTGTGCGCTAGTGCGCCGAGGGCATTGCGCCCGACGATGGCGTCAAAGAGGATATCGGGATTGTGGTCGGCGAGTTGGTCGGCGAGGGTGGCGAGCGGGCCTTGCAGCACTTGGGGCCGTTCGATCTCGGCTAGGTGGGCGGCGGTTTCGTGCAGGGCTACAGCCGCGATCTTGTCGCTGGTATGTGCCCAGACGCCGCCTTCGGGTACGCGCCGCAGAGCTTCCCAAGTGAGCAGACCCGTACCGGCCTCCAAGTCGAGGACGAGGTGGTGGCGCGCCAAGGTGAGCGGGGCGAAGAGGCGTTGGCGCGTGTGCTCTAGTTGGGTGCCAACGTCGCCGGAGGCGCGCTCGAGCCATTGGTCGCGCGCTTGGTCGGCCGGAGACAGGGACAATATCTCGGCCGGGGCAGACTCTGCTTCGCACATGGCGGCGAGCTGTAGCTCACGGCGTTGGCGGACGCGGTCGCCGAGGTCTTTTTCTCGGCCTTGGTCCGAGGGCTGGTAGAAGATGCGGCCCTGCAGGCCGGCGGGCAGGTACTGCTGGGCAACCCAATGCTCGCGGTAGGCGTGGGGGTAGAGATAACCCGCACCGTGACCAAAACCCTCGCTGTCGCGGCTGGCGTCCTTGAGGTGATTGGGCACCTCGCCTTCGCGCTCTTTTTCCACAACCTCTAGCGCGTCGAAGAAGGCCATAGTCGAATTGCTCTTGGGCGCGGTGGCCAAATACAAGGCGGCGTGGGCCAGCGGAAAACGCCCCTCGGGCAGGCCGATGCGATCGAAGGACTCAGCCGCGGCGATTACTACTTGGAGGGCGCGCTCGTCGGCGAGGCCGACGTCCTCGCTGGCGAAGATTAGCATGCGGCGGAAGAGGAAGCGCGGGTCTTCGCCAGCGTACACCATCCGCGCCAGCCAGTAGAGGGTGGCGTCTGGATCCGAGCCGCGCATGGATTTGATAAAGGCGCTGATGGCATCGAAGTGGTAGTCGCCTTCCTTGTCGTAGAGCAAGGCGCGCTGCTGGATGGATTCCTCGGCCACCGCTAGATCGATGGCAATCCGCCCTTGGGTGTCTGGGTCGGTGGTTTCGACCGCTAGCTCCAAGGCGTTGAGCAGGGCGCGGGCATCGCCGTTGGCCACGTCGATCAAGTGTGCGCGGGCGTCGGGGTGCAGATCGACGTGGAGATGGCCGTAGCCGCGCGAGTCGGTGAGCGCCTGTTGGGCAATGTGCGCGAGGGCTTCGGAGCTAAGGCCCTGGAGCTGAAAAACCCGGCTGCGCGAGAGCAGGGGCCGGTTGACGGAGAAGTAGGGATTTTCGGTGGTCGCGCCGATGAGGATGATAGTGCCGTTTTCAACCCAGGGCAGGAGCGCGTCTTGCTGGGCTTTGTTGAAGCGGTGGACCTCGTCGATGAAGAGGATGGTCTTGCGGTTGTGCAGCTTGCGCAACTGGCCGGCCTCATCGACGGCTTGGCGAATGTCGGCGATCCCGGCCAAAACGGCGTTGATAGAAATAAAATGGGCGCGAGTGGTGTGGGCGATGACCGCGGCGAGCGTGGTTTTGCCCGTGCCGGGCGGGCCGTAGAAAATCAGGCGCGCCGCAGCAGGCGGCCCGGCCCGAGAATGTGGTCTTGGCCGACGTATTCGTCTAAGTTGCGCGGTCGCAGGCGAGCGGCTAGGGGTTGGTCCGCTGCTTGGCGGTCCCGTAGTCCGGCGTCGAAAAGGTCCATGTTTCACCTCTGGTGAAAGAAGGCGCGAGCTAAGAACATAACGACTCAGTTGAACCGCGTGAACCCCTCTGCGCGTAGCGGCTAGGCCGTCTCTTCTTTATGTTTTCTGAGGAAGCAGTTTTACGCTGGAGAGACTTTGTGAAAATTACTCATTTGGAACTACACTCGGTGGCGGCGTCGCACCGCGGCAATTGGATCTTCGTCCAACTTCACACTGACGCCGGGCTGAGCGGGCTAGGCGAAGCGAGCCAGAGCGGCAACGACGGCTTGGTCGCGGCCGCGTTGGAGCAATTGGGGCCTCGGTTGGTGGGTGCGGACCCGACTCAGGTAGAGGTGTTGTGGGAACAGATGGCGCGGGGGTCGGCGATTTTTTCGGGCGACACTGGTCGCGTCGGAGCCACGGCGCGGAGCGCGATTGACCAAGCGCTATGGGATTTGGCTGGCAAGGCGCTCGGGGTGCCGGCTTGGCGTCTGTTGGGCGGCAAGCGGCGCGACTCTGTGCGCTTATACGCCAATCTCAATCGCGGCACCCGCGACCGCAGCCCACAGGGGTTTGCCGATGCAGCGTGCCGAGCGGTCGATGCCGGCTTTGGTGCCGTCAAGAGCACGCCCTTTGACGAGGTGCATTGGCGGCGAATGGACCGCGGTGGAATCGAGCGCGACGCGGATAAAGGAATCGCGCGGCTGGCGGCCACGCGGGAGGCCATTGGCGACGAAATCGAACTGCTGGTGGATTGTCATCAGCGCTTTGACTTGGCCTTGGCTTTTAAAGTGGCCGAAAAGGTGCGTCCACTCGATCTTTACTGGTTTGAGGAGCCAGTGCCGCGCGACCGGGTCGATGAGTTGCGCCAGTTGCGGCTGCACTCGGGCCAGACCATTGCTGGTGGCGAATCGCTCGTCGGTCGCGAGGGTTTTTGGCCCTACATTGCCCAAGGAGCAGTGGATGTGCTAATGCCGGATGTCAAACACGCTGGCGGCATTACCGAATGCCGGCGCATTGCCGCGCTGGCCGAAATAGCGCAGATGCCGATTGCGCCCCACAGCCCGGCTGGTCCGGTATCGACGATGGCTGGAGTTCATCTAGCGGCGACGGTTGCCAACTTCACGGTGCTCGAGTACGCGTTTGGCGAGGTGGATTGGCGCGGTGAGTTGGTGCGTCCGGCAGAAACCATAATAGACGGTCACATTCGGGTGCCGGACGCGCCCGGTTTGGGAATTGAACTCGACGAAGCGGTGCTTATGGCGCACCAGGTGCAATAGCTGTGGGAGATTCGATGTTCTGTCGGTTAGAGGAGGCGATTGCGGATTTTCGCGCTGGCAAGTTCCTAATCTTAGTAGATGCACGCGAGCGCGAAGACGAAGGAGATTTGATTGTGGCCGCGGAATACGTTTCGGGTGCTGCGATCAATCAAATGCTCAAAGAGGCGCGTGGCATGCTGCACCTAGCCACGACCGAGAACCATCTGGCGCGTCTCGGCGTCGGACTGATTGAGCCGCACAACGCCGATTGGACGACTCCGCGCTTCGGCCTGCCGTTTGACGCGCTAGAGGGGATTGAAACCGGTGTCTCGGCTGAAGATCGCGCCACGTCCATTCGGCGCGCGCTCCAGCCGGATACCGGGCCCGACGATATCGTCATCCCTGGGCACGTGTTGCCCTTAGCCGCCCGCCCAGAAGGGTTGCTGAGCCGCCAGGGGCACACCGAGGGTGCGGTGGAGTTGGCCCGTCAGGCCGAACTTTTTCCGGCGGCCGTGATGTCGGAAGTGATGGCACCCGATGGCTCAATGGCCAAGGGCCAGCAACTGGTGGACTTTGCC
>JAGWBY010000012.1:22001-44821 GCA_021295675.1 Candidatus Latescibacterota bacterium
TTCCACTCCCCCCTACACTGGATTCCCGCTTGCGCGGATTGTCAAACTCTAATTTCCCCTTCTCTCTCCTTTCGAGGCTCCCATGTACAATTTTATCCTGCTTCTCGCCTTAGTGCTCTGCGGACGGCTCCATGCCGACGATCATCCGGTGCAGGCCAAATTTTTGGCCGATGTAGATGCTGTAGTTCCCGGCCAGTCCTTCCGGCTGGGGGTCGAGCTGAAGATGGAGGAGAAATGGCACACCTACTGGATTTTTAGCGGCGACGCCGGCTTGCCGATCGAAGTCGAGTGGCAGCTACCTGCCGACGTTGCGGCAGGACCGTTGCAATGGCCCTTGCCCAACAAGTTCGAAGAACAGGGGGAACTGGTGGTCTATGGGTATGCCGACGAAGTGTTGCTCGTGGCCGAGGCTACTGCGCCCACTGCGTTGGCAGTAGGGGATACACTGCATCTTGCAGCCGAGGCATCTTGGCTGGTGTGCCGCGAGTTGTGCATCCCCGGCGAGGCGTCGTTGACGTTGGCGTTGCCGGTCGCTGCCGTCGGCAAGCCGAGTGCCCAGCAGGCGCAATTTGACCGCTATGCAGCGCAGGTGCCGGGCGCGTTGGACGAGCGCGTTGCGGTAGAACTTGCCGTGCGGGGCGAAGGGGCTATGGAGGTTGACGTGCGCCTTGCCTACGAGGGAAAGGCTTTTGAGCAGGGCGAACAGGTGCCCGACTTTTATCCGCTGGCCGCCGCCGATTTTGCGCTTTCCACCCGGCGTCTAGCCGCCGATCACCTCGTGCTGTCTGTCGAACCCTACGGCGATGCCGCAGTTGATACGTTGCGCGGAGTGCTCGTCTATGGGCTAGATGGGGAGGTGCAGGCCGGGATGCTGGCGCTGGATCTAGGCGCTGCGCCGCGCCAGGGGGGGGGAATCTTGGAGAAGGATTACCGCGCGGCCAGTGGGGAAGTCGCCCGGTCCCTGTGGGTTTATATCGCCTTTGCGGCATTAGGTGGATTAATTCTCAACTTGATGCCCTGCGTGTTGCCGGTCATCTCGCTCAAGGTACTCGGCTTTGTCAATCAAGCTGGTGAGGAGACCAAGCGGGTGCAGCAGCTAGGGTGGGCGTTTTGCGCCGGGATTGTGGCCACTTTTTTTGCGCTAGCGCTAGCAGTGCTGTTGGTCAAAAGCAGCGGTGAGCAGATCGGCTGGGGTTTTCAGTTTCAGTACCCGGGTTTTGTGGTGGCGATGAGCGCCTTGGTTTTTGCATTGGCCCTAAGTTTGTTCGGCGTCTATGAAATCCTGCTGCCGGGGACCAGCAATTTGGGGGGGCTAGAAGGACGCGAGGGGTTGACGGGATCCTTTCTCAACGGCGTGCTGGCGACGATTCTGGCCACGCCCTGCACTGCGCCCTTTTTGGGGACCGCGCTGGGGTTTGCCTTTGCCCAGCCGGCCGGCGTCGTCATCGCGGTCTTTTTGGCGATTGGCGCGGGTATGGCGCTGCCGTATGTGGTGCTGGCGCTCAAGCCGGCGTGGATCGGGCGCTTGCCCAAGCCCGGTCCTTGGATGGTGCGTTTCAAGCAGCTAATGGGCTTTTTGCTGATGGCCACGGTGCTGTGGTTACTGTGGGTCTTGGGCAATCAGGTCGGGGTCGAAGGCGTGGTGTGGACGGGGGCCTTTTTGCTGGGTCTGGGCCTGGCCTGCTGGGTCTGGGGTCAATGGGGTAGTTTCCTGCATCCCAACCCCGCAAAACTGCTGGCCCGAGTGGTGGCGCTGATTCTGGTTTTGGGCAGCTATGTGATCTTTGTCCATCCGCTGTTGGCCGCCGAGCAAACCTTGGCCGAGCAGACCACCGCGTCTGAATTGGACTGGCAGCCGTTTAGTGCCGCGCACGTTGAGGAGTTGGTCGCAGGCGGGCAGATGGTCTTTATCGACTTTACAGCCGAGTGGTGCTGGACGTGCAAGGTCAACGAGCGGGCAGTGCTGGCGCAGCAAGTGGTACGCGAGCGATTCTCCGCGCACAATGTGGCGCTAGTCAAAGCCGATTGGACCAATCGCAATCCCGAGATCACCCAGCTCTTGCGCGCCTTTGGACGCTCAGGGGTGCCCTTGTACGTGATCTTTCCCGCCGGTCTTATCGACCAGCCGCTGGTGTTACCCGAGGTTATTACGGCAGAAATGGTCATCGAAAAACTAGACGCGGCCGCTGCGCTTGCTAGCGGAGCCTGAGCCGTGTTTTCGGTTGTCATTCCCGTGTACAATCGCCGCGCATTAGTCGGCCGGGCGATCCGTTCGGTACTGGCACAGCAGGGAGTGGACTTTGAGGTGATCGTAGTGGACGACGCCTCCGACGACGGTACGCCCGAGCAAGTGCGCAAGGAATTTGGCGACGCAGTTAAAATAGTGAGTTTGGCAGCAAACAGCGGGGTCTCCGCCGCGCGCAATCGCGGGATCGCGGCAGCCGCAGGTGAGTGGATTGCCTTACTCGACTCGGACGACGAGTGGTTGCCCAACAAACTCGCACGCCAAGCAGCGGCCCTGCGCGAGAGCGGATTGTTGATCTGCCACACCGACGAGATCTGGATCCGCAATGGCGTGCGGGTCAATCCTCACAAACACCATCAGAAATACGGCGGCGACATTTTCTTGCAGGCGTTGCCTTTGTGTGTTATGTCGCCTTCGTCGATTGCGATTCACCGCCAAGTTTTTGCGGACGTTGGCATGTTTGACGAATGGTTGCCTGCCTGCGAAGACTACGAACTTTGGCTGCGGATTACTTGTCGCTATGAGGTAGTCTATTTGGCGGAGAAACTCATCCGCAAATACGGCGGCCACGCCGATCAACTGTCGCAAGCACACTACGCGATGGATCGCTTCCGCGTGTACGCGCTTGACAAGCTACTGCGTGCGGAACTGCAACTCGCAGCGGATCGCGCCGAGGCTGCGCGCACCATGTTGTTGCGCAAGGCGCGGATTGTCGAGCGCGGAGCCGCGAAACGCGACAATGTGGAATTGCAGCAGCAGATGGGCGACTATATAGCGCGTTGGCAGTGATAGGTCGCAACAAACCCCCCTAGTCCGTCCACGCGGACTAGGGGGGTTTGTTGGTTCTGTAAAGCCTGTTATGCGCCGAGCTGTTTTTTGAGATCCCGCTTGCTTATGGAGCGAAGTTGGCCAAGGCCCGGAAGGTGCTTGCTACGCGGTTTAGATGTGCCCGCTTCCCAGCGCAGAACGGTGTTGGTGCTAACATTGAGCAGCTTGCCGAGATCGGCTTGGGAGAGCTTGAGGCGCTTGCGGTGTTTCTTGATTGTATTCGGTGAGATGCGGAGTTGTTTTCTTTTATCGCCGGTGGATGCTTTGCTGGTTTTGGCGGCTGGTTTGGCGGCTGGCTTAGCGGCTGATTTGGCGGGGGCTTTTGCCTTTGCTTTTGCCGGAGGGGACATTTTTTCCAAGCGAGCGACTGTTTTCTTTAACTCGCGCACTTGGTCTTGCACTTCTTTGCGGACGATCTTGCTGATCTCTTCTTTCAAAAGGGCTGCGAGGGTCGGCATAAAAAATCCTTTCATCTTAAGTAAGTGTATGTATAACATTTCCAAATTAAAAAAAAATATAGCATTTAGCAAATGCACCGTAGAATGGTATTGCGCGCTGGCGGAGAAACAAAAAAAGAAGGTGCAGCAAATATTCCCATTTTCTACCGGAGATACTAGAGACGAGCCCCTGTTGTCAGTCTAAAAAAAGGATGACAACAGGGGTCATTTTTAATAATAGATTGCTAGCGACTGTATGCGACAAAGTGCGTGTGTCAATACAGCTTTTGCTATATGCTTTTTTGCGGATTAGACGTTGTAAGCCGTCGATGCCGTCGTTCCCCCGCGTCCGGTCCAATTGGTGTGAAAAAACATGCCGCGTGGCTTGTCGGTGCGCTCATACGTATGGGCACCAAAGTAGTCGCGCTGGGCTTGGAGCAGATTGGCAGGCAGGCGGGCGGAGCGATAGCCGTCGTAGTACGCGAGGGCGCTGGCAAAGGTTGGCACGGGGATGCCGAGGGTCGCAGCTGTAGCCACGACTCTGCGCCAAGACGCTTGGGTTTGTGCGAGTGCTTCGTTGAAGTAAGGCGCGAGCAGCAGATTGGCCAGCGCTGGATCCGCGTCAAAGGCTTCCTTGATACGGCCCAAAAACTGGGCGCGAATAATGCAGCCGCCGCGCCACAGCAGGGCGATGCCGCCGTAGTTGAGCTCCCAGCCGTATTCGCGGGCGGCGAGGGCGAGCAACTGATAGCCTTGGGCGTAGGAACAAATTTTGGCCGCGTACAGGGCTTGGCGGATGTCTGCGACGAAAGCGTCTTTGTCGCCAGTAAACGAAGCGTCTGGGCCTTGGAGGACGCTGGCCGCAGCTACGCGCTCGTCTTTGAGAAAGGATAAGGCGCGGCTAAATACCGCTTCGGTAATGGCGGTTACTGGAGCGCCCAATTGCAGAGCGTCGATGCCGGTCCATTTGCCGGTGCCCTTTTGGCCGGCCGTGTCGAGTATTACATCGACCATTGGCTGGCCGGTCTCGTCGTCGATCTTGGCGAGAATATCGCCAGTGATTTCGATGAGATAGCTGTCGAGTTCGCCCCGGTTCCACTGCTGGAAAATTTCGCTCTGTGCCTGCGGCTCGATGCCGAGACCCTCGCGCATCAGGGCGTATGCCTCGGCGATCATCTGCATGTCGCCGTATTCGATGCCGTTGTGGACCATTTTCACGTAGTGGCCAGCGCCGTCGCGGCCCACCCAATCGCAGCACGGGCTGCCGTCTTCTACTTTGGCGGCAATGGCTTGAAAGAGGTCTCTGATGTGGGGCCAAGCGGCGGGGTTGCCACCGGGCATGATGCTCGGACCCTTGAGCGCGCCCTCCGCGCCGCCGGAGACGCCCGTGCCCACATAAAGCAAGCCTTTGGCCGCTAGCTCTTGGGTGCGGCGGGTCGTATCTTGGTAGTTGGAGTTGCCGCCGTCGATGAGGATGTCGCCTTCGTCGAGCAAGGGCACGAGTTCGGCTATGACGCGATCCACGGCTTGGCCGGCTTGCACCATAAGCATCACGCGGCGCGGCTTTTTGAGCTGGGTGAGCAGTTTGGCTGGCGAGTGGGTGCCGATGATAGATTTGCCTTGAGCGCGGCCGGTCATAAAGGCATCGACCTTAGTGGTTGTGCGGTTGTACACGGCAACGGTAAAACCGTGGCTAGCCATGTTGAGGACGAGGTTTTCGCCCATCACAGCTAGGCCGATTAGGCCGATGTCTGCTCGGCTCATTGGACTCCTCCTGTGGGGTCGTTATTTGAGTCTAAGGCGCGGCGCAACTGGGCGATGCCTGCGTCGATGTCTGCGCCTAAATGGATGCGGAGTACGGCCCGCCCTTGATCTACGAGGGCTTGGCGGTCGCCGAGGGCTTGGGCTTGGGCGAGGACGCCGAAAGTGATGTTAGAACCCGCGGCACCGGCTTCGTCGGGAATCGGCGCGTCTTCTGCTGAATCGGCTGTTAGCTGAATGAAAAGTCCGCGTCCGGCGTCGCCCTTGTGCAATTGGCCGGTCGAGTGCAGGAAGCGCGGGCCAAAGCCGAGGGTCGTGGCTAGGCCGGTGCGCGTTAATAACTGGTGGCGTAGGTCCTGTAGGGCCGCGGTAGTTGCCGGGGTCGGGGGGAGATGCGCTTGCAGGGCAATGTACGCGCGTCCTTGTTCGCCGCTTGCCAGAAAGCGCGCTAGGGCTTGTGGCAGAGTGGTGTCCTGCACCGGTCCGTACAGCGCGAGACCATCGACGAGGTCGGGGTCGGGGTCGGGCAGCGCACCGCGTTGTTGGTAGGCGGCCACCATCTGGCGAGCTAGTTCCTTGGCCGCCTCGACATCGGGCTGGTCAAAGGGATGGATGTCGAGGAAGAATCCGGCGATGGCTGTGGCGATTTCCCAGTGCAAGAAGGCCGCGCCGAGATCGTAGGCATCCGCTAGCTGGAGACACAAGACTGGATGCCCGGCCTCGGCAATGGCTTGGGCGCGGGCATCGGCTGCGTCGTCCAAGCGGAGGTGGACGAAGAGCCGGTCGGCCCCGTAAGCGTGAGCGGTACACTCAGGCTCTAGATCGACCGGCAGCAGACCCTTGCCGTCTTTGCCGGTGCTCTCGGCGATGAGTTGCTCGATCCAAGCACCCACTGCGCTGATGGCTGGCGAAGCGATGAGGGTTAGTTTGTCGCGGCCGGCGAGGGCACCTGCGCCGAGAAAGGCTCCGAGTTGAATGCCCGGTTGCGGATCGGCAGTGGCTCGCTCGGCCCGGTCGAGCAGGCGGTCGAGATCCGCGCCAATGGCACCGGCTGCGACCAAGCCATAGTACGACAGGGCCGAGTAGCGTCCGCCGATGTTGGGATCGTTGCAAAAGATGTGGCGAAAACCGCGGCGTTGCGCGAGAGCTTCGAGGCCGCTGCCTGGGTCGGTGATAGCGGCGAAGTGTCGTCCGGCTTCCTCTAGCCCGACAGCGTTTGCCGTGCGGTTGTAGAAGTACTTGAGCAAGGACAGCGTCTCTACGGTGCCGCCGGACTTGGTGGCCGGGAGAAATAGGGTGCGGGCTGGGTCGAGGGTGCGCGCCTTGGCCAAGACCGCGTCGGGCTGGGTGCTGTCGAGCACCGAGAGGTCGAGAAAACCATCGGCCACGCCAAAGACCGCGCGAAAGACTTCCGGTGCGAGGCTAGAGCCGCCCATGCCCAACAGCAGGGCATGGGTGTAGCCATCGGCGCGGACGGCGTCGATACATTGGTGGATGGGGCCGATGGCGTCCCGCATGACGCGCGGGCTGTCGAGCCATCCGAGCCGGTTGGCAATCTCGGTTGGGTCGGGCCGCCAAACCGTGTGGTCGCGCGCGAGGATGCGCTCATAGACGCGCTCGGCGGCTAGACGCTCAGCGGCCTGTTGCACTTGGGTGCCGAAATCGGCTGCGGCCCGAAGGGCAGAAATCTGCATTAAATGTCCTAGTGATTTGTCTGCTGCGTTGGGAATGCTTAAAAAAGTACGCAGTCGAGTAAGGAAAGCAAACGACGCAATTCAGCGGGGAGATTCTATGCAAGCGACACTTTACACAGATGACGGGGCGTATTTCATCCGCTTGGGCAATGGTTTGACAATCCGGTGGTGCCGTGCGGAAGATGGGTGGAGCAAGAGCCGGACCGAGTTGCCGAACGGAGCTAGGCAGATCGACTTCGCGGACCTGCCAGAGGCCCTGCGCGAAGAGGTTTTGGCGGTTTTGGCGCGCGCCGCGGCGATGCAGGGGGGGATGGGAGGGGTGAACAACTAACAGACGTTACGCGGCCTTCGTAGGAATTAGGAATTAGAGCGTACCAAGGCGTCCGAATCGGCGGAGTGGTTGGGGCCATTCGCAATTTCTAACTCGTCAATTGTGAGCAGGGCTGTGGTGGCCTTGGACATCCCGCTCGGGTGCCAGAGACACGGACTTCCGCGCTAGTGGAATTAAGGCCGCTTCGCCTTGCCGCACCCGATAAGCCTGGTCTAGGGGAACATCCGCAAAGCGCTGAACCGCGTCCTCGCCCGGCCAGAGCACCGCAATTTCCCGGATGGCCGTGGCCTGTCCCAGACCGATTTCCTGTTGCAGACTCGAAGCTCCGAAGCTGGCACCGCTGCTCACCATCCGGTGGATTGACCGAGTGCCCTCCGCAGTTTCCACTTGGACCTCGACGCGGGCTCCAATGGCACTGCGGTTGGCTCGGGTGCCCTCCAGCAATAAGGTGATCCAGCGGTTGCCGTGGCCGGGATTTTCGAACAGGACATTCTGGAAGGTATCCCCCGTATAGGCCCCGCCTATGACTGAGTAGATATCTTGGTCGCCGTCGTTGTCCAAATCGCCGACAGCCACCCCGTGCCCTTTCTGCAGATGGCCGAAGCCGCCCGAGGCAGTGATGTCCTGAAAGACATGCCCGCCAGCATTGCGGAACATGCGGTTGGGCATCACCGAGCGCAGGGAAGGTGCGCCTGTGCCAACATAGAAATCGAGCCAGCCATCGTTGTCTAGATCGACGTAATTGCACCCCATCGTATAGAGCACTTTGTGGAGGTGGTGGGTTTGGCTGACATCGGCAAAAGTGCCATTGCCTCGGTTGCGGAAAAGCCGAGCCCGTTCGGCGTCGGTGGGCACGCCCAGATAGTCGGCTGCGACATCCCCGGCGTTGAGATCGGGATTGTAGTGATAACCCGAGGCGAACAAGTCGAGCCAGCCGTCGTTGTCGAAGTCCCAAAACCAAGTGGGGAAACTCTCGTGCGGTTGCTTGACCCCGGCCCGGCCAGCCACATCCGCAAAGGGCAGGCCCTCGGCTGGTTCGGTTCCTCGGTTGTGGAAGAGGAAATTGTCGCCCATCAGACGCGAGACATATAAGTCGATCTGCCCATCGTTGTCGAAGTCGCCCCAAGTAGCGCCCTTGACAAAGCCCTCGACGGCCAAACCGAGCGAGGCGGCCTTTTCGACGAAGGTACCGTCGCCTTGGTTGTGGAAGAGTTCACCGGGGTGGACATCGTTGAGGCCGGGAAAGGTCTCATTGCCGACAAATAGGTCCAGCAGGCCGTCGCTATCGACGTCAGCCCAAGCCGCCGTTTGGGTGGGATGAAAGCTGAGCAAGCCCGCTGCTTTTGTCACATCGGCAAAGGTGCCGTTGCCTTGGTTGCGCACCAGCGAATTGGGATGCTGGCCGTCGATCCCCTGCCAAGCCCCGCGCACAGCCAGAAAATCGAGCCAGCCGTCGTTGTCGAAGTCGGCGTGGACCAGTTGCAGGCCACCGGTTATGCCGGTGAGACCGGCTTCCCGCGTGCGCTCGCTGAAAGTGCCATCGCCTCGGTTGCGAAAATAGCGGAGTTGGTCGTGCAGACCCCAAGCCGAAATCATCAGGTCGAGGAACCCGTCGTTGTCAAAGTCGTCCATGATGCTGCCGCCAGCTAAGGATACCAAGTCGAGCTTCAGGAAGGGAGCGATGTCGGGGAAGTGGCCGATGTCGTGCTCAGAAGCGAAAAGCGAGGGCTCGATGAGCCACTGGGGTGGGACTTGGTCGGGGTATTCTCCTAGGGTCATATAGGCGATGTTGAGGAGCCAGCGAGCAGTCAAGTCGTCGGGATTTTGCTCCAGCACAGTGGCCAAGTAGTCTAGGGCCGTCCGCGATCCGCGTGGGTCGGCGTGAACGCCGTCGGGACCGATGGGGAAGAGACACGAGGCGGTAGTATGACCCTCCAGACAATTGACCTGCTCGCCCAAGCGCAGATAGGCGAGCCCCAAGAGCATGTCTAGGCTCGGCTCCATGCGGACTTGGCGCTTTTCAAGCTCGGGCCGCAACTGTTGGAATTCGTCAATGGACGCCTGCGTCTGGCCGGCTCGCAGGCGCTCCCGGGCCAATAAAATGCGGGCCCGCATGCGGGCCAAAGGAGATAAGAGTTCTTGTCGGCTGCTGAAGTGCTCCACTCGCAAGTCGTTCAGATAGATGTTGGAAACCGGATTTTGGTTGTCGGCGATTTGTTGCAGGCGCTCGGCCATGCGCTGGGTATCCGCAGCGGGCGGCCGAGCTTGTTCGGGAGCTGTACAGGCGGCTAGGGATACGACGACTAGGGAGAGGGTCGAGTATAGCATTATAGCATTCCTGTGAGCATGGAGTCTTTGGCCGCAACGAGTTGGGCGACGAGGTCGTCGAGGCGAGTGCGAACTGCCGCTAGATCGGCTGGTGCGAAACGCACGAGACGCGCTTCGTCTAAGTCGGTGAAGTACAACGTAGCGCGGTATTCGCCTTGGCCCGGATAGAGGGCCTGTAAGCAGAGGGCGTAGATTTTCAACTGGAGGCGGTAGTGCTGTACTGCCTCTTCTGTGTTTGCGCGGTGTCCGGTCTTGTAATCGACTAATTCCCACAGGCCGTCGTCCCCGCGCCCTATGTAATCGACTACTCCATGTACTAAACTGCGCTCCAGCGAGAGGGTAAAGCGCACTTCGGTGCGGGCTTCTGTATGGGCGAGCCAGTGCTCGGCTATGGACGATTGGCGGCAGCGGTGCAACAGGGCGGCCAACTCGCGTTCGAACGAGGCGCGATAGGATGCTACGGGCAAAGTGGCGGCGGCGACGAGGTCGGCAGCGAGGGCCGCGGGGTCGGCGTCTGGGCTGTTGCTCAGGGCCTCTATACCGGCGTGGGCGAGCTGACCAAAGAGCATGGCGCGGCGGCGGGACGCATCAACTTGGCCGAGGGGCCATGCCGGCAGGCCCAGCACATACTGGCGATGGTGCGCGGCTGGATCCGCGGCGAAGAGGACCAACTCGCTGGCGGCAAATTCGGGCCGGTCCTGGGGGTCGTCGAGCGGTGATAGCAGATCCAACGCCGGGTTTGCTGCTTGCATGGGTGCGGCGTCGAGGGCGCGAAAGGCTGGCTCGGCTTGGTGGGCGGTAGTTGCAGGGACCGAGAACGCATTGGGGTCGGTGTGGATGGGCAAGGGGGATGGCACGCCTGCAACCGCCTTGCTGCCTTGAGCGAGGTCGGCTCCTGTCAGTGCTAGGCTGCCGCAAATCCAACCGAGACAGTCCATAGCCGCGTCGAGGTCGGCGTTGAGGTGTTTGTCGGTCAGCGCACCGCCGAGCAGCAAGTGATCGCGGGCGCGGGTGCAGGCTACGTACAACAGGCGCTTCTCTTCGGCGCGCTGGCGGCGGCCCGCGTTGCGATTGATGAGGGTGCGGACAAAGGAGGAGGTTCTTTTGTAATCCTGCTCGGGGTCGAGGACGCGCAAGCCGAGGCCCTTTTCCCTGTCGATGAGCGCAGGATCGCTGTTTTGAAAGTTAAATCGCGCGGCCAAGTCGGGCACGACGACGATGGGAAATTCCAAGCCCTTGGCCGCATGTACGGTCAGGATGTGTAGGGCGTCCGCGTCGAGGACGGCTTCGCCCTCTTGTTGTTCTTCATTGGTCAACAAGTCGAGGCGAACGACGAAATCGGCGAGCGGGCCGCGAAATTCGCGAGCGAGGTCGAGGAGCTTGTGCGCGTTGGCCACGGCCTGATCCCCGCGCTCGCCATAGCAGAGAAAGCCCCAGGCCCCGGTGTCTTCAAGGATGGTGTGCAGCAGCTCGACGAGGGGCACTCGGTCGCGCAGTTCTCCCCAGCGCTGGAGTCGGGCGACGGCGTCTGTGGCGGCCTCTTGGTCCGCAGGGGTGAGCCTCTGCCGCTGATTCGCGTCCGCGAGATTCTTTGCGAGCCGCCCGCCTTGGGGTGCGGTCAGCGCGTACAGGGCATTGTCCGAGAGGCCAAAATACGGCGAGCGCAACGCGCCCATCAAGGCGATGCCGTCGCCGGGATTGCACAGGACGCGGAGGATATTGGCTAGGTCGTAGATTTCTTGGCGCTGGTAAAAGCCTCTGCCGCCGGCTACTTGGAAAGGGATGCCGCAGGCTCGCAGCGCGTCTTCGTACGCGGAGAGGTTGCGGCGGCGGCGCAGGAGTAAGGCGATGTCGCCGGGGACGGGTGGGCGCAAGCCGTCTTGGTCGGCGACTTGCAGGTCATTGCTTTCTAAAAGGTGACTCAGGCGGCGGGCGACCAATTCGGCTTCGCACCGCGCGGAGTCCGTGGGGTCGCGGCTGTCGTCGGGCGGCAAGAGCAAAAGCTCGACCGAACCCTCGCTTACATCGGCGGAGCGGCACCCGACGAGCGGGTCGTAGCCGACTTGAAAAGGCTCGTCTGGGATCTCTTGCATGAACTTGGGAAAGAGCGCGTTGACAAAGGCAACCGGCTGGGCGAGGGTGCGGAAGTTTTCGCCCATGACGAGGGTGCCGAGCCGCTGGGTGGGGGAGGCGTCGAGGATTTCGCCGTCGTCGCAAAAGGGCCGGGACTCGCGCTCGTGCGCGGCATTGGCTTCCGCGATAGCGTCGCGCACGCGGGCGAAGACGGTGACGTCAGCCGCGCGGAACGAGTAGATCGACTGCTTGGGGTCGCCGACGATGAAGAGTTTGTCGCCGGCCATTTGCTCGTCCGGCGACGCCAGCGAGCGGATGATTTTCCACTGCAGGGGGTCGGTGTCTTGGAATTCGTCGATCAGTGCGAAGCGATAGTGTTGAGCCAAGCGGTGGCGGATGTCCGCGTCAGTGGCGATGAGCTGGTGGCTTTTTTCTAGCAGGTCGTCCATGTCCAGCATACGGCCATTGCCTTTGCTGTTCTCATAGCGCGCATCGGCGCGGAGGAAGACGCGCGACAGGGCGGGCAGCACGGCGGCGGCGCGCTCGTCGGCCGCACTGAGTTCGAGGCTGAGAAGGTCGGCGTGCGGAGCTAGGCAGCGTCCCAAGGCGGGTACTAGCTCGCGGACGCGGGCGAGTGTGGCTTCCTCCCAGTTGGATTTCTTGCCCAGCCGGCTGCTGCTTAGGGGTCTGCCGTTGGTCAAAAGTTTCTCGGCTAGGCGTGGGAGGATTTCTAGCGCTTCGTCGAGTGGGGGTGTTTGGCTCAGCCGGCGCATGAAGTCGCGGAGTGGGTTTAGTCGCTCGACGGCCGAGTCGCGCTCGTCGGTTAGGGGAGAAAGTAAGGCAAGCTCTGCGAGCATGTCGGTGAATTGGGTGTCATCGAGCAGGGCGCGGCACGCGGGAGCGCTGGTCGTTTGCTGCATCCCGCGCCAGTCGCTGAGGATTTGATCCGGCGACTGCTCGATGTAGTGGTGACACCACGTGCGGGCGTGATGCTTTTTTTCGAGCAGATGTTCCAAGACTTGTTCGAGATAGCGGCGCGGCCATTCGGCCAAGGTGCGTCGCAAGGCTTCTTTGTCCGGGTCGGAGTCGCGCGCTCGGGCTAGGGACGCTAGGATTTGGCGCACGGCTTGGTGCCGGAGTTGCGCCGCATCTACTCCCTCTAAGACCGCGAAGGCCGGGTCCACGTCCGCTTCAATGGGATACTCGCGCAACAGGGCCGCGCAGAAGGAGTGGATGGTGGAAATGCGCGCGGCGGGCAGGTCTGCGCGGATTTGCCGCAGGCGCTGTCGCTCTGGTTCGGGCAGCTCTTGGTCGAGGGCGTCGGCCAGCCGCCGGGCGATGCGCTCGCGCATTTCCGCCGCGGCCTTTTGAGTAAACGTGATGGCCAGCACTTGGCGCACGCCGATTTCGGGATGCTGGCGCAACAGCTCGATGTAGCGCTCGACTAGCGTTGCGGTCTTGCCAGCACCAGCACTGGCAGTGACCGCGATATTGCGTTGGCTGTCGAGGGCCATGCGCTGGACGGGCGTCAGGGGAACGGCGCGTTTCACGACAAGGCCCTCATGCGCTGGGGATCGAGGCGGCAGCTTTGTTGATACGGGCAGTGCGGGCAGATTTTGGCTGGGTCGTGGGTGGTGACGTGGAATACCCCACGGCGCATGGCCCGCGCATACGAGAGGACGAAGCCGCGCACGGCGTCGAGGCGCTGGCGATATGCCTCGCGATCGTAAATGCCGTAGCGGCCGCTGGCGATATAAGCTGTATTGCGATGGGTGGCATCGGCGAACAGGCCGCTGCGGCCGACATCCTCTAGGTCGCGGAGCATCAGGTACGCCGCTCCGGCTCCTTCGTGTAGCCCGATTTCCTCGAACAGGGATTCAGCCGCTAGCAAATAGAGCGGGAGCTGGAGGTTGAGGCCGGTGTCAATATCGGCTACGGGGGGCATGCGGCCGGTCTTGTAGTCGAAGACGACGAAGCGGCCGTCGGCCGTGCGGTCGATGCGGTCGATCTTGCCGGCGAGCCGCACCTCGTCCCCGGTCTCTGAGTCGCCAATGGCATAGAGCGTGGTAGTCGATTGTTGATCGCCCTCCCCCATGCCGGGATAGCTGCCAAAGCTCAGCTCGAAATGGGTCGGCACGGCTGGGTTGGCCGCGGCCGCTTGCAGGCGGAGGAAACGCGGCAAGATACCTTCCCGCTCCCCGTCGTCCGATCCGAGTAGACGCTCTAGTTCCCGCTCCCAGAAAAAGCCCGTAAGCCTCATTTCGTCGGCGATTTGGTGGCCGAGGTGTCGCAGCTCCGCGATGTTGGTCGCCAAGTTTTCCGCGCGTTCGGCTGCTTCGCCGCGGGCCGCATAGAAATGATAGAGGATGCGGTGGACGAGGTTGCCGCGCTTGAGCGCCGAGTTGTCGTCTTCTGGGTCGCGGAGAGGCTGGAGGTTGAGCAGTTCTTGGGCAAAAAACCGAAAGGGACAGCGGCCGTACAGCTCCAGTTGGGTCGCGGAAAAAGAATGGCCTGAGCCGAGCCGGGTGTGCAGCGCGGCGCGCAGCGGCTCCTCGTCGAGGACGCCTTCGTGGCTGCCGAAACTCTCGGGAATCGTGCGCAACTCGGCGATGTGCAAGCCGCGCACGAGATAGCGCAGCGCGGTGGCGTGGCCGTCGAGCTGTGCGGCTTGGCTGTAGAGTACGAGTGCGTTGTTCGCGTCGGAGGATTCGTGCGTCGAGCACAGGCCTCGGCCCAATGCGAGGTGCAACTCGGCTAGGGTGCCCGGTGTGCCGTTGGACTTTTCCGTCTCAGGCTGCGGGGAGAGCAGGCCGTCTAACTCATCGACAAAGGGCGAGGGGGCGAGCGTCTCGCTACCCGACTGCTGGGGATGAAAGAGACTGAGGCCGCGGCGCGGTGCGCAGATGGCGCGGTAGAACAGCAGGCGCTCCGACGCAGTGGTGGAATCTTCGTCCAAGTTCAGGCCGCGGCGCTGGGCTTCTTCGAGAAAAATATCGGCTGGCGGCAAGCGGGGAAATTCGCCTTGCACCAGCCCGCCAATGAAAAGGTAATCGCAGGGTGCGCTACCCGCTGCGGCGAGGTCGGTCACTTGAATGCCAGCGCGCGTTGCGGCGGGGACGTGCGCTTGGGAGATGGCGTCGCGCAGCAGGTCGGCGAACTGGCTTAGGGTGCGGGGCTGGAGGGCCGCGGCCGGGGCGCATAGTTCGTCGAGCAGAGCCAAAAAGCGCGCCAGTGCCCGGCCGTCTTCTGCCGACTCATCCGCAAGGGCATCCTCTACGCCTAATGCGCTGAGGGCGTGGAGTAAATGCTGGCGAAAAGAGGGCAGATTCTGTCGGTTCTCCAAGGGCTGGAGCAGGTCAAAGAGTGCGGTTAGGCTGGCTCGTAGGGGCTGGAGGGCCTTCCACTCATTGCGCAGGTCCTCGCGCGAAATGGGGAGATCGTCGATTTCTTCGGAGACGGGCTCGCCTTTTCGGCTTAGTTCGCGCTCTAAGTAGGCAAAGGTGTCGTCGATGGCTGCGAGCCAGGTGCCGCGCCCGGTGGATGGCGGAACATTGCGGGTCCACGCAGCGAAGTCCGCAGCGGAAAGCTCGTTGGTCTGGCCCTCGCATGTGTAGCGCAACCGCACTAAGGGCAAGCTGAGTAGGCGGAAGAGCGCAGCGCGGCTGTAGCGCTCTAACACCGCGTCGATGAGCGCGAAGACGGTGTTGATGGCGGGTGCCGTGGCAAGGGGCCGTCCGCGCGCGAGGTAAAAAGGCAGGCCGTGGCGCGGCAGCACTTCCGCGACCAGATCGGCATAGGTGTCGAGGTTGCGGAAGCCAATGCGGATCTGTGCTAGCTCGACCCCTTGCTCCTGATGCAACTGGCGGATGCGGCGGGCCATGGCCGCGACTTCGCCGACTCGGTCTGGGCAGGGGACTCGCTCTACGGATGCGTCGAGGCTAGCGCGACTGTGAGTGAAGAGACGACCGGCGAATGCGGCGGCTGGGTGTTGGTCGGCGGCGCTGCGTTCGACGCGGATGGCGCGGGCGCGGAGGAATTCGTACAGGGGACGCGTGCGGGCAAAAAAACTAGGCCCCTCGGGGTCGTAGTCGAGCAGCACGATGGACTCTGGAACGAGGGATAGCAGCTTGTCCAGCACGGGCAAAAAAGGTGCGGGCATTTCTACAAAGCCGCAGAGCACGAGCAGGCCGAGGCCGGGGAAACGCTGTGCGAGCGTCGAGCGATCTAGATGGGCATCCACAGCGGCAAAGCGCTCGCGGCTGCCGCTCCAGCTATCTGCGAGACGTTCCAAGTAGGCCGCATAAAGGACTTGCAATTCCGCGCTGCGCTGGGTTGTTCCCTCTAGGTCGCTAGGCTGGGTGCCCGTCTCCTCTAACCGGCGAAACAACTGAGTCAGCCCCCGACTCAGCCGTTCGGGGCGGCGGCTGTAATAGGGCGCGTTGGCCGCGCTGGCCGCGCTGGCCGCGAGGGCGTCTTCGACTAAAAGCCGCTGTGCGCTGAGGGGCAGGGCCGGTCGCTGGCTGGGACAGAGGCTGTAGAGGATGTCGGTGAAACTGTTTAGATCGAGGGCCAAGTGTCCGGTGAGCAGGTCGGTGCGGCTGGCGCGGAGGAGTTGCCGCCGCATGAGTTGGGCTTGGAAGTGCGTGGGAAAGAGCCAGAGGAAGGACTCGCCGTTGCCGGCGTCGAGACTCGCCAAGCAGTGCTCGTACGCGGGAGACATCTTATCGGGATGGGCCGAGCCGTAGATGAGGGTTAGTTCGCCCATGAGCAGCAGGTTGAGAGTGGCGTGGAGGGGTGCGTTGGCAACGTATCGCTGAGGAAAAACACTGTCAAGACGTGCGCTGTACTGCGTTGACATAAAACTGGGCAGGTCGCTTTTTATGCCACGCGGTAGGATCACACTTTTTCTTGGTGGAATTCTCAATGAAAAAATGGACCATTGCAATCCTTTTATGGTGTAGTTGCGCCCCCCTGACCTCTCCTGCGGGAGGCCCGGAGGATTGGCAAAAACCCGAGCCGCCTCCCCCTCCGCCGAGTGCGTTAGAGCAGTACTTGGAGATGCGCCAGCGCTATGGCTCTGGCCCTCGGCCCGACTTTGTGGCCGTGGTGCCGTTTGTCGATGACTCGGGGTTTCGCGAGGGCGTGTGGAACGTCGAATACGAGTTGGCCAACATGCTCAGCGCGGAACTGGTGGCCGTTCGCAATTGGAAAATCGTCCCTTTTGACGCGGTGGCCGAGTTGGCTATGGAATGGGGGTTTGCCAGTCATGAGCAGGCCCTCGCGATTGGCCACAAGTTAGGGGCGGATTTCGTCATTGTTGGCTTGTTACAGGACTACGATATGCGCCGTCTGTCGGTGGGGGATCCCTTGGTGGGAGGCTACAAGTCCTATTCGGCCGTGGCGCAGATGCGCGTCGAGATCGCGCGCGTTGACGACGGCAGTGCGATCGGTCAGGCAGAGACCCAGCGCGATCTCACCGACCGCGACGTAGGGCTCGACCTGTTGGGCAAGCCGCGCGAGCAGGACTTGCAATTTGCCGGTTTGAAGGAGGTAGAGTTCGGCTCGGAGGAATTCCGCCAAACCCTGTTGGGTCAGGCGACGGTCGAGGCTATAGGCGAGCTAGTACACAAGGTGGCTGCTGCTTTTGAGCCGGAGGGCTTGGTGTTTGAGGGCGACGCGCCCGAAGTCATCGCCGTGTACAGCGAGGATTTGTACGCCAATATCGGCAGCGAGCACGGCATACGGCCGCGGTTGCGTTTTTTCGTCTATCCCGGCAACGAGCGGATCAAGGCCGAGGGGCTGGCCCCCGAAGAGTCGGTTGCCCTCGTCGAAGTCGTTGAAATCATCAGCACCCGGCTCGCCAGCTTGCGAGTGATCCGCGCCACCGGAGAGATCAAGGCGGGCGACCGGCTCAAATTAGCCGAAGGAGAATAGCGATGCAGGGAGTGGTCAAATATCAGCGGGGCGACGGATTTGTCGAGTTGCGCGACTTAGCGGATGCGCCGCCCGGCCCCAATCAAGTGAAGGTCGAGGTGCAGGCGACTGGGATTTGCGGATCGGATCTACACGTGTACCGCGATACCATCAACTACAATATCCAGACGCCGGTCGTCATGGGACACGAGTTCAGCGGTGTGGTGGTGGAAAAGGGCGCGGAGGTCGGCGACCACGTGCAGGTGGGCGACCGCGTGACCGGCGAGCCGAGCGTGTATATCTGCGGCGACTGCGACTACTGCTTGAGCGAGCACTACAATCTTTGCCCCAATCGCAAGGTCATGGGCTACTGGCACCACGGCTGCTTCGCGCCCTACTGCAATGCGACGTTTGTCCACAAGCTGCCCGAGGGTGTGGGGTTTGAAGCCGGTGCCCTGACCGAGCTGTTGGCCTGCTGCGTGCATTCGGTTATCGAGCAGGCTGGCGTGACCGCTGGAGACTTTGTTGCCATTACTGGGCCTGGGCCGGTGGGTTTGTTCTCGGCGCTGGTGGCGCTGGCTGAGGGGGGGACGGTGATTCTCTGCGGTACCGACCGAGATACCGAGCGGCTGCAACTGGCCGAGGAACTGGGCGTGCAACATACAATCGATATTACGGCCTGCGACCCGGTGGCGCGGGTGCGCGAGTTGACTGGCGGCTATGGTGCGGATGTAGTGGTCGAGTGCGCGGGGGTGGCACCGGCTATGCGGTTGGCCTTGGAGCTTGTGCGCAAGCGGGGCCGCTTTTCCCAGATGGGTCTGCCGGGTGCGCCGGTGGAGATCGACTTTGAGAAGATCGCCTACAACGAACTCCAGGTTTCCGGCGGCATTGGTCAGCGGCGACCGGCTTGGAAGCGGGCGCTGCGGCTGATCGAGCGGGGCTTTATTCCCAGCGAGAAGCTGATCACCCATCACTTTGCCCTGAGCGAATGGCAGCGGGCGTTTGATATGGCCGAGGGGCAGGAGGGGATCAAGCTGATGTTTATGCCGCAGGGGTGAGCGAAACTCGTACTTGCGGGTTTGGCAAGAATTGATGATTATCATAAAAAAGTGATAAATTAGTTGTGTGGGACTTCCGCGAATATCAGAGTGCGTCAGGGAAGTGTCCTGTATCCGAATGGTATGGAGAGTTGTCAGAGAAAAACAGAGCGAGAGCCGACCGATTTTTACGCATCGCCCGTCAGCTCAACCGGCTTGAATGGCCGTATTTCAGAAAATTTCACGAGTTATGGGAAGCTCGTTGGCGAGGTGAAAATAGCGTTCCGCATCGGATATTTTGTTACGTCTCTTCCGATAGACAGTTGATATTGCTCTGTGGCTGCATACACAAGGACGATCGATACAAGCCTACGGAAGCCTATAATACGGCGGTACAGCGCCGTAACGAAATAGAAAACGGGGAGGCAAGCACCCATGAGTTCGATTTCTAAGATCTGGCGTAAACTGCGCAACAAAGAGTACCGAGACGGCTACACGGAGGCTCAGCTCTCCATTGAAGTGCCCTTTCAGATCCGAGCAATACGCAAAGCACGTGGCTGGACGCAAGCTCAACTCGCGGAGCAGAGCGGCATTCCGCAAGCGCGGATATCCCACATTGAACAGCCCGGCCGGGATCCGCTGTCATTGCGGACGCTGTACCGATTGGCAGCCGCCTTCGACGTGGGCTTGCTGGTACAGTTTGTCTCCTTTAGCGAGTTGGTACGGCGGGAAGCGGCCTTTGATCCCGAGACGTTTCGCGTTCCTAGCTTTGCAGAGGACTATATAGAGAGAAACGAACGGACTGCCGATACAGTGCCAGTAGAGTATTCTGCAACCGCCCTTAAAATTGAAATCAAGGTACAGTTCGCAGAAAGTGTACAGATTCGGGACTTATCCCTTCAGTTACCAGAACCGCAGATTCTGAACATGTCTCTGGCTAGCACGGCATACAGCAACAAGCCTATAGAAAGGACGCCGTATGAATACAAAGCACAAGCCACAGGATGAGCCTGTAAACATTAATGAACTGCCACAACAGCGGGCAGCAGATTATCTTTCGACGTACTCAAATCACGTTGAAGTAGGATTCTCGCCGTGGGACTTAAGGATTTTGTTTTTCGAGATCACGGAAGATGAAAAAGGCGACATCATACGCGAAAAGAAGGCCCGTGTGGTGATGTCCCCTCAACATGCGATGGCTTTTTCGCAGGTATTGAACAACACTATTGAGAAGTGGGCTAAGGAACACGCCTCTGAGCAGTGAGATGTGTTTAAGAGGCCCTAACTGACGTTCCGCAGTTTTCCAGAAAATCCTCAATTTCGTCCCAATATCTTGGGTCAACAGGCCTCAATAAATCACAAGAAGGTCAGGTCCTAAGAAGCGTGTCATGCCTAAGGCATGGTGAAGCGCGGGGCTGTCGAGGGACCTGGCATATCCAGCGTTTTTCGAGCGCGAGACGCCCTCGATCCCAGAATAGACGTTGAATTCCCGACAGTGGATTTGGATGAGGTCTGGAATTTAGAAGGCGCATCGTTTTGACTGATCTATTCTTTGAACAGCCTGTCCTCAACTCGCCGTACGAGCGTCCGAGCCAGCATTGGGAATTGGACGAGACTGGGCAGCCGACGCAGCAGATCGTTGAGCATCGCCGACCGGCCGAGTTCGTCGACGAGGCGCACCACTGTTACCGCGAGAAGCCGGGCGAAGAGGAGGAAGGCGAGCTCAAGGGAGACGACAGAAGGGAAGCGGAAAAGAACGCGGAGGCGGCGCGGTTGTGGATTTCGGGGCTGGAAATTGTCGGTAGGAAATTGGGTATTAGCCGAGTGATGGATCTGTCGGCGACGCCTTTCTTTTTGCGCGGGTCGGGCTATGCCGAAGGCACGTTGTTCCCTTGGACGATGTGCGATTTTTCGCTTATGGACGCCATTGAATGTGGCATCGTCAAACTGCCTCGCGTGCCAGTGGCCGACAACATTCCCGGCGGCGAAATGCCCAAGTTTCGCAATCTCTGGGAACATATCCGCAGCGACATGCCGAAGAAGGGGCGGGGCAAGGCTAAGACCCTCGATCCCCTCAGTTTGCCCGTGGAGTTACAGACTGCGATAGAAGCTCTGTACGGACATTATCAGAAAACTTTTGAGTTGATGGAGAAGGAGGGCATTGTCGTCCCGCCGTGCTTTATCGTGGTCTGCAATAATACCTCGACCTCCAAGTTGGTGTACGACTACATATCCGGCTTCCACCGCGAGAACGAGGATGGGGCGCTTAGAATTGTTTCGCAACTTTGACGAACAGGGCAACCAGTACCCACGGCCTCGCACGCTGTTGATCGACAGCGAACAATTGGAGTCCGGCGACGCGCTCGACCGCAATTTTCGCAGCATGGCCGCTGACGAGATTGACCGCTTTCGGCGGGAGATTATCGAGCGCACTGGCGACCGTCTATCGTCCGCATTGATGATGGCCGTGGCGACAATGATCTGCTGAATCTGATCGTCGAGATCAAGGGCTATCGGGGGGAACGACTATGGATACCTATTGGGTACCTGGTGTGAATAATCACGGAGATTACGGGCGCTGGGCTTTTGCCGAGTTCACCGATGTGTCCGGGATGGAAGATGCGTTTGATCGGTTGGTTGAGCGGTTTCGGGCAAAAGGGTAGGGATCGGACATTGTATTAATATTGATAATGTATATACATCACTGTAGCTTCGACGAATCCATATTAAGCCAGAGGTTACGTGAACCATGACCAGCCGACGTTTGCAGATAACATTGCAACCTGAAGTGCTGCGGTGGGCGCGAGAGCGGGCAGGCTTTGAGCGCCCGGAACTGGCGCGCAAGCTGCAAGTGAGCCCAGAGCGCGTGTCGGAGTGGGAACGCAATGGCAAGATCAGTGTTGCACAGGCCGACAGACTCGCCCAACGCACTCATACCGCTCTGGGATTTCTGTACTTGGCAGAGCCGCCCGAAGAACGCTTGCCAATACCCGACTTTCGCACCCGAGATAATGCTCCGCCTTACCTCATGCAGCGGCGTCAGGCATGGATGCGCGATGAGCTTATCGAAGGCGATGCTGAACCGCTGGATTTCGTTGGAGCCTACGGTACGGATGCCCATCCTCGGCAAGTTGGGGCTGCCATGCGCGATGCGCTTCAGCTTACCGAAGATTGGGCAGAAAAGTTAAGTGCCTGGAGCGATGCGCTACGGCATTTGCGCCACTTGGTTGACGCTGCCGGCGTGCTGGTGTCGTTCAGTGGCGTAGTGGGCAATAACGTGTATCGAAAGTTGGACCCCGATGAGTTTCAGGGCTTCGCCCTCGTGGATGAATATGCTCCGCTTGTCTTTGTGAACAGCGCCGATTTCATGGCGGCGCAGATGTTTACCCTAGCTCACGAACTAGCTCACCTCTTCATAGCCCAGAGCGGTATCTCCAATTTGGAAGCCCTACAACCGCCATCGGATGAAACCGAGCAGTTCTGCAACAAGGCCGCTGCCGAATTCCTGATACCAGAGGAAGAGTTACGCGCTTTCTGGCCTAGTGCCCGACGAACTAATGATCCTTATCAGGCCATTGCCCACAGGTTCAAGGTGAGTTCTATCGTGGCTGTGCGCCGGGCACTTGATCTCGATTCGATCGGCAGGGATGAGTTTTTTCGCTTCTACAACCACCAAAGGGTTGATAGATGGCGCAGCGATCAGCAGCGTCAGGGAAGTGGAGGCCATTTCTGGAACACTCAGAAGTGGCGCATTGGCCCTCGCTTTGCCTCTGCAATAGTTCGTGCGGTCGGAGAGGGTCGTTTGCCCTATCGCGAGGCGTACAATCTCACCGGTCTTCCCGAATCAAAAGGAGATAGATTCAATGGAGATTATACGTTATAGCATAGAGTTACTAGTACTAATCATTGTTGTTGGAATTCCACTTTGGCTAAAGAAATATGTTTCGCACTTTTTTGATATGCAGCGTGAAAAATATAAAGCGGACCGCCAGGAAGATAAAGCTCAACTAAGTTCGCTTTTTTCAACAATGATGGGTGATTTTTCGATTATACAACAAGAAACACATAAAAAACGTATTGAAGCCGTAGAGACCTTAGAAGCGGTTTCATAACTTGATAGGGGGTTGTGTTTTTTCTTTTTTGCTTCTACTCGTCTTGCTTCGCCCCAAGGAG
>JAGWBY010000129.1:0-3156 GCA_021295675.1 Candidatus Latescibacterota bacterium
CTACGCCAGTGTGTTCTACTCCTATTTCGCGGCGTTGGGGCTGAACATCACCGTGGAGGACAGCAGCAGCCACGGTCGGCTGGACATGGCGGTTTTGTTCAACGGTGCCGTCTATTTGTTCGAGTTCAAGGTAGTTGAGCTTTCGTCGGCGGGTGCGGCGCTGGCCCAGCTAAAGGAGCGTCGCTACGCAGATAAATATCGCGGTTTGGGGCAGCCGATATACCTGATTGGCGTGGAGTTCAGCAAGGATGAGCGCAATGTCGCGGCGTTTGACGTGGAACGAGCCTGAGCAGGCGAGGCTGGTGGCACAGTCCTTCTGAGTTCCGGCAGGGAGGCCGGCACCAATGCCAGAGAAGAAGATGACAGGACGCCGCTGCGCATGGCGGTGGAGTATAATGGAAGAATGAACGCATTCAATGGGCGCTTTGCCGCGCTGCAAATTACTGGGAAACGGGACTATCAAGAGGATAGTTTCGGTTTTTTCGCTGGGCGCGATCTCGGTATAGATGACGACGAACACGTCGCGTTGTTGGTCGCCGATGGCATGGGAGGCCATGTGGGTGGTGCGATTGCCAGTGATCTTTTGTGTAAGACGTTTATCGAGGCGTATCCGAAGTCTTCCGGCCCCATCGTCGATCGGCTTCGAGATTGTCTTGACTCGGCCAATGGTGCTATCGCCGCAGCCGTCGCCGAAAAGCCTGCACTCGACAGCATGGGTTCGACCTTGGTCGCGGCTGTTGTTGCAAGCGAAGGGCTGCACTGGATTAGCGTGGGCGATTCTCCGTTGTGGTTGTTCCGCGCTGGGCAATTGGAGCGGTTGAATGCCGATCATTCTATGGCACCGCTGCTAGCCGATCTCGTGGCGGAGGGGCGCATGACTGCGAAGCAAGCGGTGCAGCACCCAAGTCAGCATTCGCTGCGTTCGGTGGTTATGGGTGATGAGATACCCTTGATCGATGTATCGTCTCGGCTGTTGGAGAAAGACGACCGGGTGATATTGGCGAGCGATGGTTTGCTGACCTTAGACGAGCGAGAGATCGCGGACATCCTCAAGAAAACGCGCGACGCGCCATTGGAGGATAGTGCCGCGGCCCTTATCCAAGCTGTGGAAGGGGTCGAACATCCGTATCAGGACAATGTGACCGTATTGTTGTATGCTCCAACAGCCGATTGGATGTAAAAATTCAGAGCAATAATCACTCGCCAACAATCAATCAAAAAGGAGAAGCTATGTTTCGCTCGCTATCACCGGGGGCTATCGGCGCAAGCGTAGAGAATCTCGCAGACGGGCTTGATTTGGCCGCGCGGCACGGGTTTGCCGGGTATCACTTTAACATTGGCGAAGTTGCGGCTATGGGTGCGGAAGAGGCTCTCGCGTTGGCCGAGCGCAAGGGCGTGCGGCTGTCGGCGTGGGGATTTCCCGTTGATTTTCGCGGGGAGGAGGCCGCATACCAAGCGAGCTTGGCGCAGTTGCCGGAGTTGGCAAAGGTGGCGGCGGCCTTGGGGGTGCGGCGGACGGCGACTTGGATTATGCCGACCTCAGACGAGTTGACGTACCAAGAGAACTTCGCCTTTCACGTCGAGCGGCTGCGTCCGGCTGCGGCGGTGCTGGCGGACGAAGGCGTGTGGTTGGGTTTGGAATACGTTGCGCCGAAAACGCTGTGGTCGAGCAAGCAGTATGAGTTTGTCCACACCATGACGCAAATGGAGGAACTGTGCCAAGCCGTAGGCGAGAATGTGGGCTTTCTGCTCGATAGTTGGCATTGGTACACGGCCCATGAGACGGCTGAGGATGTGCGCCGTTTGCGGCCCCAGAAAGTGGTGGACGTTCACGTCAACGACGCACCGGCCGGCGTGGAAATCGACGACCAGTTCGACAATGTGCGCGACTTGCCCGGAGCGACTGGCGTAATCGACATTGCGACGTTTCTCAGCGCCTTGCAGCACATTGGCTACGACGGGCCGGTCATGGTCGAGCCGTTCAGCCAGCGGCTGCGTGCCATGGAGCGGGAGGAGGCTGTGGCGGCTACGGCTGCCGCGCTGGGCCGCGTGTGGGAGCAAGCCGGCACTATTGAATGCGACATCTTGGTCTTGGGCGGCGGCTTGGGCGGCGTGGCCGCGGCCGTGCGCGCCGCCCGCTTGGGCTATAGAGTCTGCCTGACCGAAGAAAACCCGTGGATCGGCGGCCAAGCCACCAGTCAGGGAGTCGCTGCCTTAGACGAGCATCCGCATATAGAGCACTTTGGCGGCACGGAACTCTACGGCGAATTCCGCGCTGGCATCCGCGCGTTCTATCGCCGCAAATACAAACTGAAAAACCCAGACGATCCGCACTTCAACCCTGGGGCTGGATGGGTCTCAGCCTTGTGCTTTGAGCCGCGAGCTGGCCTGACGTCCCTGCTGTCTTTGGTCGTACCGCAAGTAGAGGCCGGCCGCCTGATGTTGTTTTATCGCGCCCGTGTATCTGCCGCCCATGTCCAAGGCCAGTCCATCCGCACCGTAGATGTCGTCCAAGACGGCGGCACGCACGTGTTGCGTTTTGCCCCGGCGTATGTGCTCGACGCCACGGAACTGGGCGACCTGCTGCCCCTGTTGCCCGTCCCCTACGTCTCCGGCGCTGAAAGCCGCGACCAGACCGGCGAGCCGCACGCCCGCGCTGAAGGCCCAGCCCCGCATCTGACCCAGTCTTTTACCTGTCCGTTTGCGGTGTCAGGATCACACCATTCCCCGTCCGCCGAACTACGAGCGCCACCGCGACCAGCAGCCCTACACCTTGACCTTGGAGTACGCCCGTGGCTTGCGCACGTACCGGTTCTTTGAGACCGCTGGCGATTTGCCCGGCTCTTTTTGGGCTTACCGCCGCCTGTTGTGCGCCGACCAATTCGCCGAAGGACAGGTGCTTGGGGACGTGGCGTTGATCAACTGGCAGGGTAATGACTACACCGGCGGCACCCTCATCGATGTGCCGCCCGCCGAGCAAGCGCAGCAGATAGCCGCGGCCAAAGACCTGAGTTTGGGATTGTTGTACTGGCTACAGACTGAGGTGCCGCGCGACGACGGCGGGCGAGGTTATCCCGAACTGCGGCTGCGCCCCGATATCATGGGGACTGCTGACGGCTTCTCCCAGTACCCCTACATCCGCGAGTCCCGGCGCAT
>JAGWBY010000129.1:3269-7205 GCA_021295675.1 Candidatus Latescibacterota bacterium
ACACCGCGCCCACCAAGCCCTTCCAGATCCCGTTGGGTGCGCTCGTGTCGCGGCACTTGGACAACTTGCTGGCGGCCTGCAAGAACATCGGCACCACGCACATCACCAATGGTTGCTACCGCCTACATCCCGTGGAGTGGAATATTGGCGAGGCCGCCGGTGCGTTGGCTGCTTTTTGCTTGGGCGAGCAACGGACTCCAGCGGATGTGTGCAGCAGCGCGGCTTTGCGCCGTCAGTACCAGCAGGCTTTGCTGGCGGCTGGTGTGCCGCTGTATTGGTATGAGGATGTGCCGCTTGGGCATCCAGCCTTTGCGGCCGTGCAGATGCTGGCCGTGGAGGGGATATGGCCGGGGTGCGACGACCATTTGCGCTTCGATCCTGACGCCTTGGTTGACGCGCCAGTCGAGCGCCTGCGGGCTGCGGGTCTGTCGCTGGACCTTGCGGGCCGCGATCCTATGACGCGCGGGGACTTGGCGCGCCGGATGGCCCAGCATTTGTAAAGGGTAATCCGATGGCGTAGATTTGAGAGAGAGCCGCCTTAGCTCAGTTGGTAGAGCATCTGATTTGTAATCAGACGGTCCTCGGTTCGAGTCCGGGAGGCGGCTCCAATTATACCTCTCCCTTATGTTTTTTGGCGGAGCCGTCCCTCGGAGGACGAACTGGCAGGTGGTGGGATTGCCAACGCTCACGCGATGTATGTGTTTCCTAAACTCAAAACTAAAAGGTCTCCCATGACCCAAACAACAGAACATCCCTACATAGTGACAGAGGATCAGATTCTAGGCGGAGAGCCTATCGTCAAAGATACGCGTACGCCGGTTCGTGCGATTGTCGAAATCTGGCGTTTGGGCACACATCCTGAAGATATTCCAAACCACCTTCCGCATTTGTCTTTGGGACAGGTTTTTGATGCCCTGAGTTATTACAGTGACCACCAAGAGGAAATTCAGAAATACATTGAAGAAAATCGCGTTCCTCACAAATTGATCGACCCGCTTGTGCAGTTGACTCAATGAGTTTATTTGTCGAATTGTATCTCGACGAAGATGTTGATGTCTTGATTGCAGATTTACTCAAAGCGTATGGTTTTTCTGCACTGACAACGAGAGATGCAGACCAAATTCAGAATAGCGATGCAGAGCAATTAGCTTACGCAGCCCTGCGGCAGAAGACATTGCTAACTCATAATCGCGTTCACTTCGAGTCGCTCGCTAAGTTATATTTTGAACAAAATAAAACGCATTGGGGGATAATTATTGCTGGCCGTCGTTCATCTTATGAAATGGTACAAAGGCTCTTGAATATTTTAAATCGGGTTACAGCAGATGAAATGAAAAATCAGATCCGATATCTATAAGAACAGTCGAACGACGAGAAAACTACTCATACTTTGGCCAAGCCCGGCGCAAATCCACCAGCCTAGGCCACCTCCCGGCGCATCTTAACTATTTATGAGATAACTTCTAGCTATCTAGGTCCTACTCAATGGGTTTTTCCAGTGGGCGGTGCCGATGGCGTAATACTTGTGTACAAAAGGAGGTGCCGGGCGCGAGGCGTACCAGATGCGGAGGGAGCCATCGTCGAGGCGCAGTATCGATTGGCTGGTAGTGTAGTGGGATTCCCAGGCACGAGACGGATCGGGAGCGAAAACAGGGTTGTCGGGGTCCTTTTGCCAACGCAAGCCGTCTTCGCTGTAGGCGCAGCCAATAGCGGTTTTCATTTCCTCACTGCCGTGCTGGCTGTAGCTGCCGTACCACATCCAGTACTGGCCGCCGATGGCGACAACCGTGGGATAGACGAGGCGGTCGTGTTCCCAGGATTGGTCGAGCGTCAGGACCGGGTCGGTCGCGACCTGCCAGTCGTACCCATCGGCGCTTTGGGCATAACGTATGCTCCAAGGCAGAGCTTGGACATCGGTGTACCAGAGTTTGTAGTGGTCGGCTTCTTTGATAAGGGTCGGTGCGTACGCGTGTTCGAGTTGTGGAGCCGATGGCGCATCCCACTCGATGCCGTCGTCACTGGCGGTTGCGTGCAGGGTGTGCATCCGGTCGCCGGAGGGGAAGTTGCAGGAGGAAAACCACAGCCGCAGGCGGCCCTGCTCCCTGCACACCGAGCCGTCGGGGTGGCGGAGGAGCGTCGGGGTTAAAATCGAGCGCGTGCCCGTGAAGCGGCACACTGGTGAGTGCGGATCTTTGCTAAAGCGGACGCCGTCGGTGGAAGTAGCCAAGCCGAGGGTGAAGGCGCGATTGTCCACGCGGTCGCTGACATTGTGGCGCGATCCGCTATACCACATCGAGTACACCCCATCTTCGTAGGCGACGCAGGGAGCGAAGAGGTGCATGTCGTCGAAGGCTCCCTCAGAACCCAGGGTGATACAGGGGCCTTCGTCGCGCTGCCAGTGCTGGATCATGCGTTTTCTCCTGTGTATGGACGCCCTTCCAGCGGACCCGCACAGCCCGGCTTGGGACTGGCAGTACGTCATCCGCGCCCCAGAGATCGGCCGGACCTACCGCTACCGGGCGCGGCTCCTGTACCGGCCGTTCGGCGATCGGGAAGCGGTGCGGTGGGCGTATGAGGATTGGATGGCTGAACTGTAGTGTTCCAACCTTCACCACGGCGGGGCCAGACTCGGCTCGTAGACGAAGCGCTTCATGCCCAGCACGAGTTGGGTCTGTGTGCGCGGCGGCAGAGCCAGCGCAAACGTCTTGCCGTTCACTGGAACGCGCTGGGCCGCCCCGTCAGCCTCGACCTCGGTGAACTCGTGTTCTCCCATGCCCCCGGCTTGGACCAGCACCTCCCGGCGCTCCGTCGGGCTCAGGTTCACCACGGTCAGTTCGGTCCGGTCGTCGCTCAGCCCCGACACCAGCGCGGCCACGTCGGGCGGAAGCCCCGGACGACGGCGGTGGGCATCGAAGTGGCGCAGTCTCGTGACCAGCAGGCCCCCGTTGTAGTGGGGGAGGGGGGCGCCCATGGTGAGTTGCACTAGGCCTTCACAAGTAACGGGATTTCGCTGCTGGAAATAGGCGTCGCCGTAGGTGGCCGGGTCCTGCTCGTCCTGCGCCATGAAGTCGAGGCGCGCCCGCACTTGGGCCAGATTGTGTTCGAGGATCCGCTCTGGATACTCGGGAAACTCGCCGTGTAGGTAGGCCATCCAGCCCCAGTCGTGCCCGCCCTGATCCTTGGTGTGGTGCCACGAGTTGACGGCGAACGGATCACCCGACCGTCGCGAATCGGACCGGGCCATCGACACGCACCACAGATGGGCGATGTCGGACGGGTACATGGGCATGAACTCGAACCAGCCGTCCTGCTGCAGGGCGGTGCCGTCCTCATTGCGGATCGGGTACCACATCCACTCGCCCGGCTCGTAGTTGACCAGCCCGGGATCATCGTACTTGTGGGGCACGTAGAGCTGGTCGTCGCGCTCGATCCCGCGGGAAATGAGGACGTCGATCTGCGACCGCGGAAAGTCCATGTATTCCAGCCGTCGCGTCAGCAGGGCGCAGTTCTGGGCTGCGACGCCCACGGCCTGCCCCACGCTGTGCCAACCGTGGGGCCAGGCCCAGCCGTAGCTCGATCCATACCACTTGCCGTTGGTGTGTTCGCCTACGACACCGGAGAGGCCGACGTTGTCGGGCACGATGCCGCCGTTGGCGTCGGCGCGCTCCATCCAGGCCTCGGTGTATTCTATGACCCAGTCGCGGTACTTCCCGTCCGCCGTTAGCAGGTAGGCGTTGGCCCCTAGGGTAGTCGCTAGGAGGTTGACCACGGCGTCGCCGCGGCCCATGCGGTCGCGCATGGCCAGGCCCAGCCGCTCGGCCAACTCGGGACTACCTCGCACCACCGCGTGATTGGTGCATCCCGGCACGTCGTAGAAGGGCAGGTTGTACCCCTCATAGGGCCAATGCGGACCTTCCTCGAAGGCCCAGTAGGCCG
>JAGWBY010000129.1:7419-8585 GCA_021295675.1 Candidatus Latescibacterota bacterium
TCATCTGCTCATTGATGACGTCGAATTCCCGCTGGGCGTCGGTTAGGAACCGGTCGCTGCCGCCGAGCAGGTAGAAGAGTGGCCAGTTGTGGAAGCTCTCGTAGCAGTCATCTAGCGCGTCGATGCTCTGGAAGTCGGGACTGGGGGGCCAGAGCAGGCTTCCATCCGGCTGGGTGTACCTGTCGAGTGCCTGCGGAGCGGCGTCCTCGATTGCGGCGAAGAGTTGGCGCTGAAGCAGGGCCCACTTCGGTGGTGTCTGGGCCGATTCGCGCGCCTCTAGGGTGACTGCCATACCTTATTCTCCTAGCGAGTCCTTACTTGGCCAAGCCCCGCTTGACCTTCCGCTCAAACTCGCGCATCTCATCCACTCCGTCTAACACGCCAATTTCCATGTTGAACTCGCGCACCTCGCCCGGCTTGATGTACTGCAAGGTCCCGTGCTGGCGGTTCCAAGCGCGGCCTAATACTGAGCAGTTGCCCGGCTCAATGCCGGTGACGTAGGTGCCCTTGTGGAAGTGCTGCCAGTGGTTGACGATGGGGATCTCGCTGTGCTTGAACTGCCAATATAATCCCAAGCCGAGCTTGTCGTTGAGCAGGCCGACGTGGACGCGCCCTTGGCGGTCGGTGCGGGGCCGATGCACGTACACATCGTCGTGGGCGCGCGGTTGCGGCCCTTTGGCCACGGTGTAGTCCTCGGGGACGACGGGGCGGTCTGCGGTCCACTCGGTGCTCTCGCGGCTGTGGAGGACGAGGCGCGTTCCTTCGTCGAGGAGGGGGAAGCACGAACATGAGCGGCGAGCGGTCGGCCGCGAGGTTTTCGATGCGGTCGCGGATGTGGATGCTCCGCTCGCCGAGCACGGTCGAGATCTCGCGCGATAGCTCTAAGTTCTCGGCAAAGACCTCGGCTTGGCGCATTTGGCCGCGGATGCGCACGACGTAATCGCTGCCTTCCCAGCCCGCCTCAATGCCGACGTTTTTCGCCGGGATGTACGAGAGGCGGCCGTGCAGGGGCATTTCGGCGTTTTCCTCTTCGGGATCGACTTCTGGGTGGCCGACGAAGTCGAGTCCGCAAGAGGTTACTAGCCCGCCGAACCAGCCGCGTCCCCATTTGAAGCCCTCTGGCTCGTAGAAGGCCGGCCCGACGTCTCCGGGACCAGAGCGGAAGC
>JAGWBY010000129.1:8703-21052 GCA_021295675.1 Candidatus Latescibacterota bacterium
CGGCGCGGCGGGCGTACATGAGTTGGCTGATGTCGCCGACGCGGTTGAGCAGTTGGCGGCGGGTGAAGTTGCGGCCGAAGAGCTTGGGCATGAGGAACCTCCTAGATAAAATGCTCAGATGCGGTTTAGAAAAAAAGGAATGGGCTTTGCACGGTAAAACAATGAATATAGGTTTTGCTTGCCAACCCGAACCTATGAGGAAGGAGTGCAGCAGGCATGGCTTTTTCAACGGCAGTGCAGCTTGAAGACGTGTGGAAGCGCTTCGGCGCGGTCGAGGCCGTGCGCGGGGTGTCACTGCGCGTGCCCGCGGGGTGTATCTACGGGCTGTTGGGTCCCAATGGCGCAGGTAAGACGACCCTGATCCGCATGATTATGAGCATCTTCTTTGCCGATTCCGGGCGCATCGGTCTGCTGGATGGGCAACACGCCCTCGCAGTCAAGGACCAGCTCGGCTACCTGCCCGAGGAAAAGGGGCTATACAAGAAGATGAAGGTCGCCGAGGTAATGATCTATTTCGCGCAGCTCAAGGGGATTGCCGCGGATGTGGCGCAGCAGCGGGCTGCCGAGTTGTTGCAGCGCTATGGCCTCGGCGATTATCAGGATCGGCGCTGCGAGGTGCTGTCCAAGGGCATGGAGCAAAAGGTGCAATTGCTCTCGGCGCTGATTCACGAGCCTGAACTGGTCATTCTCGACGAGCCTTTTTCCGGGCTGGACCCGGTCAACCGCGATTTGATGCGGGACGTCATTTTGCAGATGCGCCGCGACGGTAAGACGGTGATTTTCTCGACCCACCTGATGGAGCAGGCCGAGCAGCTATGCGACTTTGTCGCGCTGATCAACAAGGGGCAGAAGGTCGTCGATGGCGCGTTGGGCCAAGTGCTTGCCAGCGGGGGACACGCCGCAGTGCTCGACTACGATGGCGATGGGCGTCTGCTGCGCGATCTGCCGGGCGTGGTCCGGGTCAACGACTCGGGCAAGCGGGCCGAGCTTTTTCTTACTGAGGACGCGGACTCGCAAGCGCTGTTGGCCGCGCTCGTCTCCAAGGTGCAGATACGGGGTTTTGCCCTGCGCACGGCCTCTTTGCACGAGATCTTCATCCGCGCCATAGGGGAGGCCGACGATGCGTAAGGTTGCTTTGGTTGCCCGGCGCGAATACATGGAGCACGTCCGCACCAAGGGGTTTTGGATCGGCGTCTTGGCCTTCCCGCTCATCCTCGCGTTAAGCGTTGTGGTGCCCGTGCTATTGAGCGGAACCAAACAGGCACGCACCTATGCTGTGATCGACCATTCGGGTTTTGTGCTAGAGGAAGTGGAAAAAGGCATTTTGGCCGAGGATCTGGGCATAGTGCTGCGGGACGCGGCGGTGCGCTATCGCGATGGCGGTCAGGCTTGGGAGCGCTTGCCGGATGCGGTCCGGGCTGCCGCGAAGGTCTATGTGAGCTTGGCGGAAGCGGAGCGGTCGGCGCTGGTCCAGAACCTCGCTGCGGGCGGAGATGAGGTCGCGGCTGGTCTCGTCGAGTGGTGGCAGCAGGTGTCGGCTGAAGAGTTGGAGGGCCTCGACTTGGAACTCTCGCGCAGCCGCTACGTCCGGGTGGAGGTGCCCAGCGGCGACGATCCGCCAGCCGCACTCAATCGCATGGTGAACGACGGTGCGCTCTTTGCGTACTTCGTCATCTCCCCAGATCCAGTCGCCAGTGACGAGGGGTGCAAATACATCTCTTTGAACCTGACCGATCAGGACTTGCGCCGTTGGTTTGCAGACCGAGTGTTCCAAGTGGTGCGGGCGCGGCGCATTGAACAGGCGGGCCTCGACGCAGAAACGAGCAACTGGTTGCAGTCCTCAGTGCATTTTGCGGAGCGCAAGGTCGATAAGCGCGGCGACGAGGCCGAGGTGTGGGCCGTCGTACCGTTCGTCTATCTATTGTGGATGGCGATATTTATCAACGCGCAGACGCTTATGACCAATACTGTGGAGGAGAAGTCGTCGCGCCTTATCGAAGTGCTGCTGTCCGCGCTCTCGCCCTTTGAACTGATGGCTGGCAAAATCGCTGGCACGGCCGCGGTCGGGTTGACCTTAGTCTTTACTTGGGTCGCGTGCGTTGTGGTGGGGGTGGTGGTCGCGCCGGCCGCGTTGGGGGACGATGTGGCCTCCATCGTCGGCATTGCCAGCACTCCGTTGTACTTGTGGTCCTTTGTCTTTTACTTCTTAGCTGGCTTCCTGTTGTACGCCTGTTTGCTGGTGGGAGCTGGCTCGCTGTGCAATAGCTTAAAAGACGCGCAGAGCCTGATGTTGCCGCTCCTCGTACCGCTGATCGTGCCGTTGCTCACCATGATACCCATTTGGCGCGGGTGATGTCCTACATCCCGCTCTTCACCCCTTTTGTCATGATGAATCGGGCCGCTGGCGCACTGCCGCTGTGGGAGTATTTGGCGACCACAGTGCTGCTTTTGTTGTCTATCTACTTCGCAGTGCGAGGGGCGGGCAAGGTATTTCGCATCGGCATCTTGATGACGGGCAAGCCGCCGCGCTTGGGAGAGGTCATGCGTTGGTTGACGGCCAAAGAAGACATCAGCCCCGCAGAGCGCGAAGCGGACTAGGTCAGTTGAGTGGAATCAGGCGATTGGCAAGAACGCGGATGTTGTGCTCGATGGTGGAGGCGTCTGGGGCGTCGCCGGCCTGGCGGAGGTACTCGTTAAAGGCCTCAATGGCCTTGAGGTACTCGCGGGTGTGGTGATAGAGGAAGCCAAGGTCGCGGTAGTTTTCGGCTTCAGTCGGCTGTAGGTAGGCGATTTTCTCGGCCCAGTGGATGGCGGTGGAAAACTCGCGGGCTTGGAAGTGGAGGCGTTTGAGGTTGCGGAGCATGCGCGCTAAGATGTGCAGCGACGAGGCCGGCTCGATGAACTCGGGGGCCAATTCGAGCCGGCGGCCCTCGATGACCGGTAGCCGCTCGCCCAAGGAATTGCCATCGACAAAAGCGCCGTCGGCAAAGGGATCGACGAAAAGCGGCTCGTCGCCTTGGGTGCTGCGCACGAGGAAGTGATGCGGAAAATTGACCCCTGCAAGGGGGAAGGACAGCCGCTTGCCCAGCTCTAGATAGACGACCGCGAGGGTGATGGGAATGCCGAGGCGGCGGTCGAGGACCTCGTTGAGGTAGCTGTTGCGGGGGTCGTCGTAGTGGGTGCGGTTGCCGCGGAAGCCGAGGTCGCCGAACACGTATTGGCTCAGGTTGGCCAGCGAGGTCGGCAGGGAATCGGTCACGGCATAGCGCGTGCGAAAGTCCTCGCTCAGCGCGTCGAGTTGCCGCAGGTAGTGTTCGATATTGAGGTCTGGATAGGTTTGCTGGGCGATGAGCAAGGCCCCGCGGGCGAGGTTGATCTCGCCGAAGGAGTCACGTGCCTTTTGGACGAGCGCGAAAAAAGGGTCGGAAGGCCGTGGACGCATAAGCTGCGGCCCCGATTAGACGCAGCGGTTGTGGATCCAACTAAATTGCAGCGGTGCGGTGTGCTGCTGTAGCCGTTGCTCGTTGCGCTCGGCCAGCTTGGCGTAGCGCGGCCCGAGCGAGCACAAGTAGTCTTGGGCGGCGGCCGCTTCGCCGGTGAGGCCGCAGAGCGAATCCAATTCCCACTGGCGGACTAGGTGCTGGATGATTTCGGCGTAGTGCTCGGCCGTGTACACCTTGAGCCGCTGGGCCACGATCGAGAAGTGTTCAAAGAGGTTTGGATCCTGCCCGTCGGTCATCAGGTGAGCCGGCATGACGACTTGGCGTTTCATCAGGTCGCGGAAGGCCAATATCGCGCCGTTGGGGTCTAGCTCGAAAATCTTCTTGATAAAGTTCGTGTACGCTTTTTCGTGGCGGGCTTCGTCGCCGGCCACGACGCCGCAGATAGTCTTGAGGTGCGAATCTCCAGCCCTTTGCGCTAAGCGGGCCACGTTGCTGTGGGAGATGCGGGTCGCTCGCTCTTGGAAGGACGTATAGACAAAGCCTTTGTAGGGGTCTTGGGCGGCTTGGGGGTTGAAGCCATTGCGCAGCAGGTATTGGATCGTCGTCTCGATGGCGCGCATATCGACGCGGCCGGTGAGGAAAAGGTATTTGTTGAGCAGGTCGCCGTGGCGATTTTCCTCGGCGGTCCAACCGCGCGACCATTGGGCCCACGGACTGGGATCCGTGCCGGTGGTGTCGGACACGCCTTCAAAGCTGTTGAGCAAGGTCTGGTAGGTGGGCAGGGCTTCCTCGGTGATCATGTCGCCGACGAGGACGACGCTTGAGCGCGGGTGCGGAATTCGCGGATGGAGTCTTCCCAGTTTTCCGCGCCCACATTGGGGAGAAAATCGTCGGGCTGCCAACTGTCCTCTACGGATTTGAGTAACTTGAGCTGGTCCCTGACAAAATCCTCCATGCTCGCAATGACTTCTCTCTTGTGCGGATTCAACGGAATTTCTCCATCACTAAGTGATTGAAAGGTACCGCAAGCGGCATGGGTTTATATATATAGATATGAATATAAGACAAAATGGACAAATTGAGCTATGGATTCAAGCGGCGTTCCTTCGGTAAGTCCTTGTTGACGTACTGCTGGCGGCTCGCGCCAAAAGTGGCGCACGCCGCCATAAATGCGGGCGGTTTTTCACATAGCTATTAAGAGTATATCTACTTGTTTGCAAATAATTTATGAGTCATGTAAAACAACGGTACGCTCTTTGCTAATAAACGGGGTGAATCCCTTACCCCCAACAAGGAGGATACCTTGGTGAACAAAGGATTTAGCAGGGAGCAGATCGAGCGCGTCGCGCGGATGTACAAATGCAATCAGGACGCCAGTCGGGCGCTGGGGATCACGATCCGCAGCTTTAGCCGACTCTGCCGCAAATACGAGATTGAATCGCCTTTTGCGCGGCGGCAGCGGCAGCGCGGTCGGGCGACCCTAAGCACTAATTTTGAATAGGAGGCATATCATGGGAGCAATAGAGCGAATCACTACCATCTGGAAAGCGAATCTCAACGAGGTGCTGGACCGAATCGAGAATCCGGCGAAGATGGTGGATCAAATCGTCCGCGACGCCGAGCGCGCCGTTGACCAAGCCGTAGATTCTTTGGTCAAGGCGCGGGCCACCAAGCGGCGTCTAGAGCGCGACCTTCAGCGCAACGCAGAGCAGATGCAGATGTGGCAAGACAAAGCCGCAGCCGCGGTGGAGGCTGGAAACGACGAGGGCGCGCGGCTCGCCTTGATACAGAAGACAGAGTTGGACCAGACGCACGGGCGGCTGGAACCGGCCCTCGCAGAAAGCTGCGACACCGTGGCCGAGCTAGAGGAGCAGGTCGAGATCCTGCGCCAAAAGCTGCGCGATATCCGTGCGCGGCGGGGCAAGCTGATCGCCCGCTGTTGCGCCGAGCGCGAGCGCGGTGTAGCATTCGGCGAGGACGCGCCCGCGCATCGCTTTGACGCGATCGCGCAACGGGTACAGCAAAGCGAGCGCGAGTTGGCGCGCTTTGAGCAACAGGTAGATCAGGCAGTCGCCGAGGCCGAAGTGCTGCGCGAATTAGCCGCCAAGCGCCGCGCCGAGCGCGATGACAAGGTCGCGGAGGAACTAGCCGCGCTGAAAGCAGAAAAGACATCGTAAAGGAGGCCGTCCATGTTGGCCAGAATACTAGGTGTGCTATTGATAATTGGGGGCGTTGCTTGGGGGATCGAACTGATTTGGCCCTTGTTCGGCGGCCTCTTTGGTTTGCTCGGCGCGGTCGCGGTCGGCCTCTTGGCTGCCGGAGCGCTCTACATAGGTCTGCGCTGGCTGCGCGGCGAGAGTATCTTGGGGCGGGTCGTCGGGGCCTTGGTCCTACTCGCCGGGATCTGGCTGGCATTTTGGGCCGCGTTGAGCTTGGTGTCCGGCGTCTTTGGGGCTGTGTTCCTACTGCTGAAGGTCGCCTTGGTGCTGGCGATGCTCTACGTGGGCTGGCGGTGGGTGGACAACGGCGAGTTTAGCCTGCGGCGATGGAGGATTTGAGGACGAAAAAAACGCGTTGTAAGGGATTAAATTGCTTGACAACTGCACTTGTGTTCAGTATGTTTTAATTGGTGAACACAAGTGCAGTAAAGCGATTTCCCACGTCCTCTCTGGCGCACCCCCGAGTGCCAGTACTCCCTCAGGAGGTTTTCAATGCACAGGCAGCGCGCATCATTCCCCACATCCCCGTCTATATCCCGCCTAGGCGGCGAGCTCAGCGCGGTCATCAATCGAGTGCGGAGCGCTTTCGGCCCGATTCCCATGCACGGCTCAGCCGCCCGTCCCCGAGTTCAACGGGCCGAACAAGTCGTCGATCAAACTGCTCGTCAGCTCCTGCGCGGCGAAGCGGATCTGAGCGCGTGGTATCGAGTGCTGCGTCAGTACGAAGATGCTTGGATGTTAGAGTTGGAAAGGGTACGGGGTGCTCGGGCCGAGCGCTGTGCCGCTTAGCTGAGGTGTATCTGGTCCACCTTGCCGACGATAGCTGCGTCCACAGGTAATGGAGGGGCAAAGGCATTGCAGGCTTCGCGCGCGACCTCGACGATCACCGAGTCTCCCTCGCGCAGGGCCGCCCAAGTCGCGCAGACCTCGGCTTCGCCTATAGGCTCTAAGTGTTCGTCGAGGTCTTGGGTCAGGTGCAATATCTGGCCGCGGAATGGCTCAATACACTGCGAGAGCACTACGGTGCCCACTACCTTGGCTAGTTTCACGCGGCAGCCTCTTCGTCGATAATTCCCACGATCACGCTTCTACACGGCGGCCGCTCAGCCCCGATCACCTCGGCCCCAGCGGCCCCTGACTGCACGACCAGCACTTTGCTGCCGACCCCTGCTTGGACCCCATCCACCGCCACCTGCAAAGCGCCACTCTCCTCGTCTTCGGGGCGCACCACCATGATCTTTTGTCCCGCGAGCAAGGGATGTTTGCTGCTGGCGACTACGTGACCAATGACGCGGCAGACCCTCATGCGACTTGCTTTTCTAAGGGGCGTCCAAATGCCTGTAGCGAATCCACGATGCCGATGATCAGCGCATCTACGGGCATCTGATCCATGCCCGGTGCCTGCCGCGCCGAGCTGCCCTGCACGACGACGACGAGCTCGCCCTCGCCCGCTTGCACGCCGTCGATGCAGACGATGTGCTTTTGCGTGCGCCGCAAGCCCTCGGGCGTGGCGGCGAGGATCTCGACTATTAGGAGTTTTTCGCCTTCGAGCGCATCTACCTTGGCGCTGGAGACTACGTGCCCTTTGACGAGGCCGAGTATCACGGGCTGTCCTCAAAGAGCTGCAAGCTGGCGTCATCGATTTCTTGCGCGTTGTACCCGTACAAGCCGGCGACCTTCTCTAGCACTTGGTTCATGAGGATATCTGGGCAGGACGCGCCTGAGGTAATGATCAGCCGCACGGGCAGAGGACGCGGTAGCCAGTCTTCGCTCTCGATTATTTTTTTCGCGTGGACGTCGAAGTGGCGGATGCGCCGGTCTGACAGGATTTCGTCGCTGTTGGCGATGAGAAAGCTCGGCATGGATTGCAAGCACAGCTCGACTAAATGCGAGGTGTTCGAGCTGTTGTAGCCGCCGACGATTAGCGCCAAATCGGCGCCAGAGTTTAGCAGGGTGCGCGTGGCGTTCTGGTTTTGGTGGGTGGCGTAGCACAGGGTGTCGTTGGTGTCGGCGCAGTGGTAGTCGAGGTTTTCCTCGCCGTAGCGCTGGCGCATGGCGCGGCGCAAAATTGTGGCCACTTCCTGCGTTTCCTCGGCGAGCATGGTCGTCTGGTTGACCACGGCCACTCGCTCTAGGTCCTTTTGTGGGTCGAAACCCTCTGAGCTTTTGCCGGCAAAGGCGTGCTCAAAGTCGGCGAGCGGTAGTGCACCGGTGATATACGCGGCTACCTTCTCGGCTTCGGCGGCGTCGAACACCACTAGGGTTTTGGTGTGTTCCTCAGTATGCGAATGAGTTGCTTGAGTCTCCGCGTGGTTGTACTTGCCGTGGATGATGATGGTATAGCCTTGGCGGCCTAGCTCCTCGCCGCGCTTCCACACCTTGGACACGTAGTTTTCCCGGTATTCCTCGGACTCAATGTCGATGCCGCTTTGGCGGAGCGATTCCTCGTTCTGCATGGTGGTGCCAAAGGCAGGGATCAGCGCGATGTCGTCGCTGCTCATCTCCTCTGCGGAGACTTGGCGGTCCCCCTCGGGGTCGTAGATGAAGCGGACGCCTTGCTTTTTGAGGTCGTTGTTGACCAAGGGGTTGTGGATGATCTCGCTGACTAGGTACGTATTGCGGTCTGGGTTTTCCTTGAGGGCTGAAAAGGCCATGTGAATGGCCCGCTCGACCCCGAAGCAAAAGCCAAAGTGCCGGGGGATTAAGACCTGTAGCTGGCCGATTTGCAGAAGCGTCGGGTTCAGAGAACGTTTGCCGTTTTTCAGGCGGTAGTCCTTGATGCGCTGGATAGTGGGGCCGGCGTAGTGATTGGGGACCCGGTCGAATTGCGGATAGGCCATGCGAAGCTCCTTGTGGAATCTCTACAGAAGTACATAGTACAGCATCAGGTTAAGCTGTCAATAGTGCGTCCTGCTCGGGGTCGGGCGATTGGTTATATTCCCGACGCTAAATTCACCTGTACGGGAGTGTAAACCAATGAAATTCGTCATTCGCGCCGGAGGGGTTGGCACGCGGCTGTGGCCCTATAGCCGAGCGCGCAAGCCCAAGCAGTTTCACTGCATGGCCAGCGAGCAGACCATGCTCCAAGACGCGGTCGCCCGCATTGGTGCGATTGCCGCGCCAGCCGATGTGTACGTCTCGACCGGAGGCTCATTGCAGTCGCTGGTGAGCGAGCAGGTGCCGACGCTGCCGCCGGAGCAGCTCATCGTCGAGCCGGCGCTGCGCAATACCGGACCGGCTATCGGCTTGGAGTGCGCACTGTTAGAGGCTCGTCATCCGGGCTGCACGGTCGCCAGCTTGGGATCGGATCACTACATAGGTCGGCCCGAGGAGTTCTGCCGCTTGTTGCAAGTCGCCGACCAAGCCCTAACCGATCGGCCAGATTACTTGTTCACGCTTGGGGTCAAGCCGACGCGTGCTGAGACCGGTTATGGCTACATCCGCCGAGGCTCGGTGCTGGCACAGGTGCACGGGACGCCGGTGTACGAAGTTGCCGAGTTCACTGAAAAGCCTGCCGCACAACAGGCGGCTGAGTACGTGGCGAGCGGCCATTATTTGTGGAACAGCAATATGTTTGTCTGGAAGGCGGCGACCGTGCTGGAGCTTTTCGCCCGCTTTGAGCCGGAAATGCACGCTGGGTTGCAGCGTATCCAAGCAGCCGTTGGTACGCCGGAAGAGGAAGTGGTCATCGCCCGCGAATATCCAAAGCTCAAGCCGATCTCCATCGACCACGCTTTGGTTGAACGCGCATCCAAAGTGGCCACCCTAGAGGCGGATATCGACTGGGGGGACATTGGCTCTTGGGCGGCGCTGACGGACGTGTTGCCGACGGATGACGCGGGCAATTTGCTATCGGGCGAGGTGGTGGCGTTGGACGCGGCCCGTTCGACGGTGTACGGACAGGCCGACAAAATCGTGCTGCTGTTAGGGGTGGAGGATTTGGTGGTGGTGGATACCGAAGACGCGCTGCTGGTGTGCGCGAAAGGGGCGGCTCAGCAGGTGAAAGACGCGGTGGATCATTTAAAAGAAAAGCAGGGGTACGAGAAGTACCTCTAGGTTCACTCTACGTCGAGGATGTAGCGCGCTAGCGGCGAGAGCCGTTGGGCGGTTGCGGGCTGCAAGTACTCGCGCTGGTTGGTCTGCTGCGGGTGTTCGCGAGCGATAAAGGCGCAGTGCAGGGTGCGTCGGGGGGCGCTGCTGTCGTTGCGATGCGAGTTGTGCCAGAGGCTGCCCTGGCCGCGGCGCTGGTGCGGGGGCGGATTGCCGGGGCGGCCGTCGACGTATTCGCCTAGGCGCCGCCCCTGGCCACCCATCCCCTCTGCGCCGCGCCCAATGCGCTGTTGATGCCCCACATCGCCGACATGACCGACCGGGCCTCCGAGCAGATGGCGCTGGCCGCGGCCCAGGGCATCGTGAATGTGCTCTAGGGACGCACGCCTAAATACCTCGTCGAGCCGGACGGAGTTTGAGCCGCCCGGCTCAACCCATCCAGAAGCCCTTGCGGTGCGACACCCCCAGCACTTTTTGGCACTCGCTGCAAAAATAGAGGAATCTGACGCCGAGGTGGCTGGATATTTTTTGCGCCAGCAAGCGGGTAATCGCGCTTTCACAATGGGGGCAGATGGGATCCTGCTGCGTCGTTTCGACAATCTCTATCACTGGACTCCTCCTTTTATTCGTCTTCGACCCAGACGGCGGTGCCGTAGGCCAGCAATTCGGCCGCCGTGCCCATGACCTGGGAGGTGGCGAAGCGGGTCGAGACGACGGCGTTAGCCCCCAGGCGAATGGCCTCGGTGCGCATGCGGTCGAGGGACTGCTCACGCGATTCGGCCATGAGCTTGGTGTACTGGAGTATCTCGCCGCCCACCAAGTTCTTCAGGCCGGCCATGATATCCTTGCCGATGTGCCGGGTGCGAATGCTATTGCCGCGCACAAGGCCGAAGGTTTTGACGATTTTCTTGCCGGGTATGTGGCTGGTTGTGGTGACGATCATCTTCTCACCTCCTTATAGGGGTCGGATTTGCGGGTTTTCAGTCTTTCTCTGAGCACGGAAAAGAGGAGCATGGCCAGGCCGATCCACACGGTGGCGGTGGCAATTTTGGGCACGTTCCACTCGCCGTGCTGGATGAACTGGTAGACGGCGTAGAGCACCAGCAGGGCGCAGCCGGTGCCGACCAGCAGGAGCCCGGCGTTGCGGCTAAAGCGGCTGAAGGGGCTCTGCCACAGTTGGTCGAGCACTTGGTCGTGGGGCTCGGCGAATTTGAGACTGGCGATGTGCGCCGCGCTGCCGCGTAGCTGCTCGTATTCGCGGCGGAATTCAGCGTCGCGCACCAGCAGGTCGTTGGCTTCGGCCGCTTCTTCGGGCGTCAGTTCCTGGTCAATCAGGCCCGAGAGCAGGCGCTGGCGTCTCTCGCGTTGTGCGTCGTTCATTGGCCCATCTCCTGGGTTATTTGGCGTATTGTGCAGCAAAGGCTTTGCGCGCGTGGTAGAGGCGGCTCATGACCGTGCCGCGCGGGATGTGCAGCCGCTGGGCAATGCCGTCGTAGTTGAGCCCTTCGATGTACTTCATGACGAGGATTTCCCTGAATTCTACTTTGATACGACTCAGGGTATCCCACACCTGCGCTTGCTCCTCGCGCGCTCCGAGCAGGAAGTCGGGTCTTTCGACCGGGTGTGTGGTGGCAGTCTCGGCGGTGAGCCGTTCCTCGTATTGTGCGGCGGTCTGCCTTCCGGCGATGCGGTTGAGGCAGTGGTTGCGCAAGATGCGGTAAAACCAGGGATAGAAGGCGTCCAGGCTAGCGAGGTGGCGGATGGCGACAAAGGCCTTGCCAAAGGCGTCCTGGCAGGCGTCGGCCGCCTCTTCGCGGTTGCCCAGCAGGGCGATGGCGTGCACATAGGCCTCGCGGCGGAATTTCTCAAAGAGAAATTCAAAGCCGCGCACATCGCGTTGGTCGAGGCAAAGCCTGATCGCTGTCTTTTCGTCCATGGCGCTCGTTTCTCCTTCTGCAGGATTAAACAGACGAGCGAAGAGAATATTCAAAAAAAGATCGAGAGAATTTAGACAGTGATAGGGACGGCATTTTGGGGTAATGCAGGGCTATATGGCGAGCGGAGCGCTTCAGGCGAAAGAGAAATCGCGACTTTCGCGCTTCGGGGTAGGGCTGCCGGCGGTGCCCCGCCGAGGCCCCCGCCTCAGCCGCAGTTCGAGTTCGTCGCCGGACCTCCTACGCGTTCGCTCCCTGCGCTGTGAGCCGTAGGGAGGAGTGCGCCCTCAAGTACCAGGTCACCTCAAAGAAAAGCAGGGGTGCGAAAAACACCTCTAGGTTCACTCCACGTCGAGGATGTAGCGCGCTAGTGGCGAGAGCCGCTGGGCGGTTGTGGGGCGCAAGTACTCGCGCTGGTTGGTCTGTTGCGGGTGCTCGCGGGCGATAAAGGCGCAGTGCAGGGTGCGGCGGGGGGCGTTGCTATCGTTGCGATACGAACTGTGCCAAAGGCTGCCGTTGAACACGGCAATCGAGCCAGCGCGACCTGTCAGATGCACTTGCTCGGGGTGGTCGGCCAAGCGGTCTTCCATGTAGTCGGTGACCTTGCCGAGTCTGCGATGGCTGCCGGGGACGCAGCGGGTCGCGCCGTTGGCTGCGGTGAAATCGTCGAGCATCCACATGGAGTTGACGACGTGATACGGCC
>JAGWBY010000129.1:21105-25591 GCA_021295675.1 Candidatus Latescibacterota bacterium
TGAGCGAGTGCAGCTTAAACGGCCGCTGCAAGACGTGGAAGACCGCGGTCAGTAGCGTCGGCTGTAGGTACACGGCGTCAAAAACTTTCCCTTTGTTGACCAAATCGGCAAGGCGGCGCACGCCCTCCATCTGGGCAACCTCAGCACCGGCTTCGTCGCCCTCGCGGGCAAAGATCGCGTCAAAAGTATGGCGCAACTCGGCCAGCCAATCAGGCGCGATGACCTCTTCCAAGATGACAAAGCCATTGGTGTCCAGCGCGCTGCATTGTGCAGGCGTCAGCGGCTGGGGGACGAATCCCCGTTGCAACAGTTTGCTGTCCAAAGAGAATTTTCCTCTGATTTTTTTGATGTGTAGGGGGTGGTTTGTAAACCACCCCCTACTGTGCGAATTCGCAAATGGTGGTTACGCCTCGGCGAATTTGCTCTTCAGGGGCGGCGATGGAGATGCGCACGTGGTCGCGGCACATCTGGCCGAAGGTGCTGCCCGGAGCCACAGCTACGCGTTGCTCTTTGAGCAGCCGGACGGCGAATTCGCCGGAATCCATGCCAGCCGCGGAGATGTCGATCATCAGGTAGATCGCGCCGCCTGGGGTATAGTGGTACAAGTCGTATTCTCGCAGGACGTCGAGGGCGATGTCGCGGCGGCGCGCATAGGCGCGGCACATGGCGGCTACGTCGTCTTGCGGGCCGTCGAGTGCGTCGGCTGACGCTAGCTGGGAAAAGCCTGTGCCGCACGAGATAAACGGCTCTTGGAGCTTGGTGGCTATTTCGATGTACTCGGGATTGGCACGGGTGAAGCCCACTCGGTAGCCGGTCATGGCGTAGCTTTTGGACATGCCGGAAACGACGATGGCGCGTCCGTCCGCGTCGTGCGGCAGGGCGCTCTGGTGCGGTTGGTCGAAGACGATCTGGCCGTAGATCTCGTCAGACAGCACCCACAAGTTGTGGCGTTGGGCCAAGTCCATGAGCTCGCGCATTAGCGTCTCGTCGTACACTTGGCCGGTGGGATTGGAGGGCGTGCAGAGGAGGAGGAGTTTGGTGCGGGGGCTGACTAGGCGGTCGATCTCGTCGAGATCGGGCAGAAAGTGATTTTCCGCCCGCAGATTGTAAAAGACGGGTCGGCCGTGGACGATGGAGACGGCCATCTCGTAGTTGGGCCAGCCTGGGTCGGGCAATAGGACCTCGTCGCCTGGTTCGAGCAGGGCGAGGAAGGTGGTCGCTACGCTCATGACCGCGCCGGGGGTGACGAGGATGTTGTCGCTGGTGGTTGGTACGCCGGTGCGGCGCTCGAAGTAGCGGGCCGCGGCCGCGCGCAACGCATCGACTCCGGCATTGGGGACGTACTTGGTGTGGCCGGCGCGCACGTAGCGGCAGGTGGCTTCGACGATGGCCTCTGGGGTGGCAAAATCGGGTTGCCCGACTTCGAGGTGGATGACTTCGCCCGTCTTTTCGACGGCCCAAGCCAAGTCCATGATCTCGCGGATGCCCGAGCGGGGAATGGACGCGGGGATGCGGGCGAATGGCTTCATCGGATGTGGATGCCCGGGCCGGTTGCGCCGATCATTTGCACGGTGTTGTAGATGGAGACTGGTGTCGAGGCTCCGGTGACCCCGGTGATGCCTTCGCTGCGTGCGACCTTGAGGTCAAGGCCCGGACCTTGGGCGTGGATTTCGACGATGGCTTCGCTCCACTCTGGGCTTACCAGCAGCAGCGAGTGCGTGCGGTCGAAGCCAATGCCGGCGTACGCGATGGCCGCGTGGGTGTTGACGTTGCGCGGGAAGAGTGGGCAGATGCCGCGCGTCGGGCCGTCGTAGAGGACTGTTTCTTCTTTGATGTCGTCGGGATCGAGACCGGCGGCGGCGCAATCGACGTTGTGCGGGGGCTTCTTCATCACCACATCGACCGACTCCCACACATCGCGGTTTTCCAACAGCGCGTCCATGCCGACCACGCCTCCATGTGGGACGAAGGCGCGGGTACCGGCGCGGCGGGTCGTCTCTTCAATGGTGGTTTCGACGGCTCGGTCGGCGAGGGCGGTTACTGAGATAAACATGTAGTTGGTTTTTTCAAGAATTGTCTGTCCCCACTGGCGGGTGACGTCTGGGTGGGCCATCTCGACGACGAGATCGGGCTGCCGCGATTCGAAGTCGCTCAAGTCCGCTAGACAGAGGTCGGCGGGGAGGTTTTGGACGGCAGTGGCCATTTGATCGTGGACGAAGACGACTTCCATGCCGTTGTCTGCGTCCGCGTCTATCATCTGGTGGACGACTTGGCCGATCTGGCCGTAGCCGATTAGGCCGATGCGGGTTGGTGTTTGGCGCATGGTCTGGCTCCTCAAAACGGGGTGAAATCGGAAGTAGCGAATATATGCACTCGCCGGGGATATGGCGAACAAATGGCGCGTCGGATCAAAGCTATTTTGTCCACCCGGATCGGCTGTAGCGGTTGATTGTCGTTGACAGGTTTTCTTAATTATACGCAGATGCGTATATTAGACTTAGAGCAAAGAGGCCATGAAAACACACTGGTACTTCGAGACGGTTACTCCGAAAAAGCATCCCGAAGCACATCGGAATCGGTCGTGGTGCCAGCGGGCGGTTGAGAATCCGATCCGCAGGACCGTGCAGAGCGACGGCAAGATTCAGCACTGGATCTGGCTGCCACACGAAAATCGGTACCTGCGGGTCGTCACCCTAGAGGATGGCGAGACTATTTTCAACGCCCATTACGATCGCAGGTTCAAGCCCTGAATGACTTTAGCTCGAAAGGACGCCACATCATGCAGGTCAAATACTACTCAGAGGTCGATATGCTCAATATCGACTTTTCTGCTGCGCCAGGAGCCGATTCGGAAGAGGTGACGGAGGGGTTCGTCTTCACCTACGACGCCCAAGGATGCGTCGTAGGCATTGAAGTTGATCAAGCGTCCAAGCGCGTGTGCTTAAAAGAGATCGAAAAGAACGACGCTTACGTCGTCACCATGGGCGAGGTTTCCACCGTCTCCACGCTGGCTGCGGAACTAGGTGTTGGAGAGCGCTCAATTCAGAAGACGATTCAGGCGATGCGCGCAGCCCGCATAGAGGTCGGTCAACAAGAGAGCCCTGCCCATCCAATTCTACTGACGGAAGCGGATGTATTGGCAGTCAAACAATGGCGCGAGCAACATCCTCGAGGTCGGCCGCGATTGGCTGCTGAAGGATGAGCGAACTATTCCGCCGCACCGTTCAGAAGCGCAGCGTGGCGACGGCTGACAAGCCCCTCTTAGGGGTCGGCACTAGACCAATGGAGAAGCGACTAGCTTCAGGTTTCGATTTGATTTCAGCCGGAATGGGCTTGCTCCATACCTCCGTAGCAATCGTCGCACCAACAGCAGGACATACTAATAGAGCCAAGACATCAGGTAATCCGTAATAAGTATCTCTGGATGTCACTAAACCGGCCACCATTGTTCCTATCGAACTGCCAGCCAGTGACATGAAGAGCTTTTGAAAATTTCGACTTCGAGCTGGTGGATCAACCCTGAGTACGCCAGCTACAGCTCCCACCGCAGATCCGATAATAGCGCCCGGGAGTGGACCGGCAATGCTATTGCTTCCAATCAAAACAATCCCCCCTAACTGGAAAATGCCGCTTGCAATAACACCGTTGCGCAGTTTCAAGGCGATCCGTTCACCAGTATTTCTGTGGTCTCCTCTAGCTGTTCTCGCCGAAAGCCTATCTGGCGTTTCGGTAAGCTCGCCTTCGACGTGGCCAGAATCTGCCTGCGTACTGTCCTGATCCTCTGAGCTTGGGAAAGGCATTGCAACGGTCGCCGCGTCAACCGCCGCAGCGGCCAGTGCACTGGCTCTGGCTATCGCATCCGGAGAAGGCGAACCTACCAAGACCAGCACTTGAATACGCTCTAAGGCGATCCACGTTGACCACCCATCCGGTTCCAAGCCTACGATTAACCGTCGCTGATCGACGGCTTTGATGTAGCCTATAGCCGTATCTAGTCGTGCCCGAGCCCTTGGAAGCGAATTCTGTTCTTCCCGTTCGTAGACGACCACGGCCAAGGCCCCCACTTCTACCGTGCTGCTATCAATTTCGTTGGCCTCCAACATCACCTCGTCGTCGCGGTCCGTATCTGCGTGCGCGAGGTTGACCATTGAGAGGAGTGCAATCGCCGTGAGAAGGAATCGAACGGTTGTATTCATATCTCATCTCCCATTTCTCGGACGGTAAAGCTCCTGATCAACTGAACGTGGATTTGGGTCGGAAGCAGTTTCGGGATCTTCTCCGTTCTGGGACGCCGTGTCAGTATTGCAAGCGGCCCCTCAATCCCGCCAATCGACGACCACCCCGACGATATCCCCAACTCGCTCCCGCTTAATGCGCTCGAACATCGCCGGCATCTCGGCGCACCCAATCCGATGGGTAATGCAGTGTTCCCACTTGAGCACTCCCATCGCCATGTTCTTGATCACAGCGCGGCGGCAGGGCTGCC
>JAGWBY010000129.1:25654-28038 GCA_021295675.1 Candidatus Latescibacterota bacterium
CGTAGTGGCCCTGCCAGACGAAAGACCCAAACCGCCGACAGAGGGCAATCGCCGGATCGATGCACTGCGGATGCCCGGTACACTCGAATACTACATCGGCACCTTCGGGCGCGAGCTCCTGTACTACAGCGGCCACGTCCTGCTTTTTGCCGTTGATTGCACAATCCGCGCCCAGCGCCTTGGCGACGGCCAGCGGTTTTTCATCAATATCTACCGCCACCACCACGCACCCCCGCTGTGCACAAGCCGCCACTACCCCTAAGCCAATCATCCCCACCCCGTGCACCACCACCGTATCTCCCATCCGCGGATTGGCCATATCGACGCCGTAGAGCCCCACGGCTGGCATCACGAACAAACTCGCCACATCCATCCCCGCTCCGGGCACCATCTTGGCCACGCCATGCGTGGTATTGGGCCGGGTCACGATGCGGCTGCAATGCCCGCCGGAAACGCACCCAACCTCCGTCCCGTCGGCCAGCCTCATCGCGTCATTGCCGCGAAAGTACACTTCGTCGCCGACCGCAAAATTGTCGATATCGGCCCCGACGGCTTCTATGGTGCCCGTGCCCTGATAGCCGGTGCACAACGGAAAGGGGTTGCGGTCCATTTTGCTGATCTTGCCACTGATCAGTCCGAACTCAGTGCCGATACTGACCCCAGTGAAATGGGTGCGGATCGCGACTTGGTCGGGGGCGGGATCGTTCAGTACGACCGCAGTCAGCGCGAAATTTTGCTGCTCGTCGCAGATGAGTGCTTTGGCATCCATGGAAAATCCTTTCGGGTGTTTTGTAGATTGGACTCTGGCCATTTTGAGGGCATAAAATAGTCGAGATGGATGTCGCACATCCTGTTGCGAGGAGCGCAATCGTCGTGGGAAGGGATCGTAATACGGTGTTCATATCTACATCTTCCATTCCTCGGATGGTAAAGCTCCCGATTGACCGAACGTGAATTGAGGCGTCATATCGCCGTCTTAGCATACTGGATTGGGCGTTCTCGCTGGCTCCCAACACGACCTCGGCCTCGGCAGGGCCATCCGCCGCATCCGCATCTCCAATCAGGAGGGAAGCGAATGACTCGACTACAACCAGCCTGCCCCTCATCGCTGACCTCTTCTCTTTAGTGAATCCTCTGTTCAAGGTGGACTCTTAACCCTATTAGTTCAGCCTCTATACGTACGTTGAACCTCTTTAATATGGGCTTCTCCACTCCGAATCCCATACGAATTAAGCCAGGGTTCTTAGGTTCATGTCCAGCGTACCATTCTGTTGGCAAAGGCCATACTATTCCTCCCAATCCAAGGATGAAATACGTGTGAGGTATGATAGTATATACATGCACACTTAGAGTCATAGCTAGCCATTTTGAGAATCTCTTCCATCTTTTTTTGCTACCCATCAAGAAATTTGCCTCAAAAGCTCGATTTGAATAAGGCGCATATCTTAACGTGGATCCTGCACCTGTAAAACGTATAAAACCAGGAAGTTCCTGTGGAATTTCTTCTAATGCAATAAACGTGCCCGCCGATAAACTCCCAAACCAGCGATCAACCCTTATTGGACGGCTGAATGTATGTATCCGTCGATATTCAAGGTCAATAGGTCCTTTTACTCCTACGTCTAACGTAACCGAGTCGTCGTCTGTATGGAGAACGCGCCCTTTCTTGGTTTTCATTTTCGCGTGTTCGTCCTCATAGGTGACTTTCACTTTATCGCCCTCTTTGAATAGATGTTGGTCGATTGTTTCACCTGGGCGAGTGGACACCACTTTGGACATGGGTGCCGCACACCCTGTTGCGAAGAGCGCAATCGCCGCGAGAAGGAATCGAAATATGGTGTTCATAACTCTATCTCCCATGCCTCGTCTTCTTTTAACCCCCCAACCCACCTCTGCTGCCACCTGTCAACCTTGGAAATCCCGTCCACAGGTCAGGTCTTATTCTAATACGGATCTCGTTTTGGATTGTAGTCGCTTGCCGAAGCGGATGAATGCAATCTATTTGCGCTCGGCGATTTTGCAGACCCAGATGCTGATTTCGTAGAGCAGGAGCAGGGGGAGGACCATCAGGATCTGGGAGACTGGGTCGGGCGGTGTGAAAATCGCGCCGAGGACGAAGATGCCGATGATGGCATAGCGGCGGATATGGCGCATCCGCGCGGCGGTCAGCACCCCGACTTTGGCCAAAAAGAGCGACAGCACGGGCATCTCAAAGACGATGCCAAAGCCGGCGATCAGCCGCAGGACAAAGCCGATGTACTCGTCGGCGGCCCATTGCGAGGTCATGTCGGGTGGCTCTAGCGCGAGGAAAAAGCGCAGCCCGAGCGGGAGGACGATGTAATAGGCGATCATTGCGCCGACCGAAAAGCAGAGGACGCTCAGCG
>JAGWBY010000130.1 GCA_021295675.1 Candidatus Latescibacterota bacterium
CTACGGGCTGTCGTCGAATATGTCGCTCAACGCCACGCTCAACCCGGATTTCGGCCAAGTGGAAGCCGACCCGGCCGAGCTCAACCTCTCGGTTTTTGAAACCTTCCAGGATGAGCGCCGCCCTTTCTTCGTGGCGGACGGCGAGGCGTTTAAGACTCCAATTGACCTGTTCTACTCGCGGCGCATCGGCCGCCAGCCCGGCTATCACTCGCTGCCCGACGGCCACGACGCGCTCAACGAGAGCGAGTCCACCACCATTCTGGGCGCGGCCAAGCTGACGGGCAAGACCGCGTCCAAGACTACCTTCGGCTTGCTGACGGCGCTTACTGCCAAAGAGTACGCGCGCGTTGAAACGACCATGGTGCGCGAGGTGTCTGGCGAGGAGTACCAAGAGCGCAGCGACTTTCTCGTCGAGCCGCGCACCCACTTTCTCGTCGGCCGCGTCAAGCAGGATATTCTGGCCGGCAACTCGCACGTCGGCCTCTTGGGCACAGCCGTGCAGCGCGACCGGGCGCGGAATGCCTATACTGGCGGCGTGGATTGGACCCTCAAGTGGCGCGACAACGGCTACACCTTTTGGGGCCAGTTCGCCGGTAGCCGCGCTACGGTGGATGACCAGCGTCGCGGTGGTTTGGGCAATATGGCGGTCTTGAGCAAGAACAGCGGCTGGTTGCGCGGCGAGCTCTGGTGGGAGGCCTATTCGCGGCACTTCGAGATCGACGACTTGGGCTTCCAGTGGCGCAGCGATTTCTACAACCCCTGGCTCTGGATCCAACTGCGCAAGGAAGAGGACTGGGCCATCTTCCGCCGCAATTTCTACAACTTCAACCGCTGGGGCACGTGGAACTTCGACCGCACCAACCTGCAAAACGGCTTTGACTTCAACACCCACCACCAGTTCAAAAACTACTGGTGGGTCCACTTCGACTACTACCACATGTGGCGGTCCTTCGACGATCTCGACACTCGCGGCGGTCCTCTAATCGCGAGGCCGGCAAGCGACGGCTTTGAGATTGAGCTAGAAAGCGACGACCGCTTTATGGTCAGCGGTTGGGTCGAGTACGAGTGGGAGGACAACTCGGCTGGCAGCACCCGCCGCGAGGTCTCCGGCAGCATCCGCATCCGGCCGACTTCGCGGTTCGAGATCAGTCTGCGGCCGCGCTATAGTTGGAATTTCAACGATGCCCAATGGGTCGAAAACTTTGATGCGGATGCCGACGGCGAAAACGATCAATTCGTGTACGGGGAGTTAGACAGCCAAACCCTCGACCTGACGACGCGGGCCAACATCCTCTTCAGCCGCGACTTGAGCTTGGAGTTCTATGTCCAGCCTTTTATTAGTGCTGGCCAGTACGCCAACTTCAAGGAACTGGCGCAGCCGCGTTCCTACTCGTTTGTCGCGCATCCCGGCCCAGAGGAAAGCCCTGATTTTCGCAACCGCTCGCTGCACAGCAACGCCGTCCTGCGCTGGGAGTACAAGCCGGGCAGCACCCTGTTCATCGTCTGGTCGCAGTTCCGCCACGACGACTCCGACTTGGGCGCATTTCGCCCCGGGTACAACCTGCGGCGCAGCTTTGTTGAAGCTCAACTATTGGTTGAACATCTAGGGCGGGATGGACATACCGCCCTAGATGTTGCTTTGTCATGCTGAGGGAGCCGATGGGCGGACGAAGCATCTTTTACCTAGGTAGGAGATGCTTCGCTCCGCTCAGCATGACAGAGTCTATTCTTCCAAAAAACTCCACAACTCGTCGAAGCGCGCTCCTTCAATCGGATCTCGCAGCACCGAGTTGACGCCTTTTTCCGCCATGTAGCGCGGTGTAAACGCCAGCCCCTTTTGCAGTGCCGTGCGCTCCAGCCCCATTTGCTTGGGCCGCCAGCGCACCCGACAGCGGTCCAGCCGCTTTGCCAACCCCGCCGTATCCCCTGCGCAGCACCAAGTGATGATCATCGCCCCCAAGGCCACTAGCTCGCCGTGGATCCAAGTGCGTTGGTTGGCCGTCTCCAGCGCGATCCAGAACGGATGGTCGCCGCTTTCTGTGGGGGCCTGCAAATGCTGACTATCGCGCTCTTTAATCCGCTGCGCGATGTTGGCCGCGCTCGCCTCCGTCATGCGCCCATTGGCGTCCAGCGTTGTGGCAAAAGAACTGGCGATTGATTCGTGATGGGCTACCTGCTGTGCTGCCAGAGCCGGGTCGAACGCCGCCCCTTGCCCCAGCGCCGCCCGCCGTCGCCACTCCTCCAGCCCCGCATGGCCGCAGAGGATGTCGCCTAGCCCGGCGGTGTGCAAGTGATCCGGTGCCTCGAGGACCACATCGACGTCCACGAGCACGTATAGGCAATCCACCCACGGCCAGTCGTCCAAACCGCCCACGGTTTGATAGCCGTCCCACCGCGCCACGTGGCTGTGGATGATCGCCCCGGAAGAGAGGATCGTCGGCACCAAGATCAGTTCGGCGTCCTTGTCGAGGGCCACGAACTTGGAAGCGTCTAGGGCTTTGCCGCCGCCCAAGCCGATGACCAGTTCGATCCCGGCTGGCAGCCGGTCGCTGAGTTCCTGCTGATGCGCTGAGTCCAGCCACTCGGCAAAGACCACGCCCGCTGGCTCACGCCCGAGGTATTCTTGGGCCGCGGCGTACGCGCTGGGCGTAGTTACAATCGCATACGCTGGCCAGTGGGTGCTTTCTCGTTGCAACAGGCCGCGGGCGACGCGCATGTCGTACTCAGCAGCCGGTTTGCACTGGCGGCCCATGGACCAGCCTCGATTGGTTTTGGGCATTTGTTCTCCGTCTCGTCGTAGGCAAAGCGAACTATTGCTATTGCACAACAATATACAAGCCCTTTTCGCGCCGCCAACGCATCTTTCCAAGTCTAAAATTCTCCACGTCGCCCGCATCGCGGCGAGCGGTTTTGAGCGCCACCGCAAAATGCCGATATTGTGCAACACTGCTCGTCCCTTCACAGGTTTGCTACCATGCGCTATCTATTGCTGTTCTTCGCCCTCTCTCTTGCGGGCTGCTATGCGGCCTCGTTCGGGCCCGATCCCCTAGGCCATTTTGCCGCGCGCACCGACCACCTTCACCGCCTAGAGCCGCTCGGCGAGCGCATTTTGCACGGGGCCGCGCTCAGCTATGGGCCGCTCGACCCCGAGGAGCGCTCGCGCCCGCTGGTCTATGCGGTGTACTACGAGCTCCACGACCTGCCCTACGACTGGCATCTATCTTTGCTCACTCATCTGGACCAGCACGTAGGCTACGGTTTGCCACAAATCGACCTTGGGTTTAACGCGGCCGGTCAGCCCTACGAGGCGGCCATTGCCGAGGGCCAACTCGACGAGGCGATTGAGCGGCTCTGCTGGGGGTTGCAGCAGCTAGAGCGCCCGATTTTGCTGCGGTTGGGCTATGCGTTCAATAGCTCTTGGCGCGCCTATGAGGCGACGAGCTACGTCGAGGCTTGGCGGCGGATAGCGCAAACGCTGCGGGGGCGCTGGGGCTTGGACCACGTTGCGCTGGTATGGACGCAGAAGGCCGACGGTGGCTCCGATTACTTGGCCTACTATCCGGGGGATGAGTACGTCGATTGGTGGTCGATCGACGTGGCCGCGCCGCAAGATCTGCGCCGCAGCCGCGCCTTTGTCGAGGCGGCGCAGGAGCGCGGCTACCCAGTGCTCGTCGGCGTGGTCACTCCAGTTACCACCGATCTGGGCCAAGCCGAGCAGGCGTGGCCCCATTGGTTCATCCCTTTCCTCCGCTTCTTGCGCCACCATTCCAATATCAAGGCATTTACTTACATAGATTGGGACTGGTCGCAGACGGAGCGCTTTGTCGATCCCATACTCTTTGCGCGCTACCGCAGCGAGCTGATGAATCCGATTTACCTACACGCGGCCTCGCCCGGCGAGTTGCGCTGGAACCTAAATCTCGATCCCTAAAGAAAGGACGTAAGAGATGGATAAAGTCGATGTGCACGTTCACGTCTTCGACCTGCCGAGCGAGCGGTTTCCCCGCGAGTTGAGCAGCCTCGCACCGGCTGACCGCTCTTGCCCGATTGAGGCGCTGATGGCCGATATGGATGCTTCTGGTATCGACCGCGCCGTGCTGATCGAAATGAACGGCACCCAGATCGAGCAGCACGCCTATGTCACGCATTGCGTGCAGACATGGCCCGACCGCTTTACGGCGACGGGCTTGATCGACTTGGACGACCCGGACCCGCCCGCTCGCCTGCGCGAGCTCGTCGCCGCCACTGGCATTGAAGGGATTCGGCTGGGGGCGTTGGGCGACCCGGCCGCCCAACGGGCCGAGGATCTGGCGACGTACGCGGTCTTTGAGTGTGCGGACGAGTTGGGGATCAACATCAATATCTACACGGGTGGGGCTCAATTTCCCTGCATTGAACTGCTGGCCGCGGCTTTTCCCGGGGTGAACATTTCCATCGACCATCTCGGCGTGATGCCAACCACGCCCGGCGGGCCGGATCGGTGGGGTCGCCCCCGCTTTGACGCCGAGCCGCTGCCGCCGGCCAACTATCCGCAAGTGATGGCGCTGTCGCGCTTTCCCAATGTCTATGTCAAAATTTCGGGGGAGTACGCGTTTTCCAAGGTGCCTTGGCCTTACGGGGATATGCAGTCCATGGTCGAGGATGTGTATCGGGCCTACGGCGCGGATCGGATGATGTGGTGTACGGATTCGCCGTGGATTGTGGTGGAGCCGGGCTACCAAAAACTGGTGGATTTGCTCGACTGCCATCTGCCGAATATTTCCGCGGCGGAGAAGGAGATGATTATGGGTGGGACGGCGATGAAGCTGTGGTTTAAGGGGCGCTAGGGGATGGCCCTGAAACCTATTCCGTACGGAAGCTGAACGGATGAATCGGTATTCTGTTGGCTATAATGAGCGCACGGCTCGGTTCTTCCAAGAGCGCACAGCCGACACGCACGCTCAGTTTCTTCTGAAATACCTTGTACCTGGGATGGCTCTCTTGGACGGCGGCTGCGGACTTGGGACAATAACCAAAGGACTCGCGGAGATCGTGGCACCTGGGCGCGTCTTAGGGGTGGACAGAGAGCAGAGTCAAATCGATCTTGCTCAGCGCCTCGCCGATGGATTCCCTACAATCGAGTTCAAAACGGACGACCTTTGCAGCCTGACTGCTGATGACGAGTCATTCGATGTCGTCTTCGTTCACGGAGTCCTAGAGCACATCGCCGACCCAGAGCAAGCTATCTCTGAGATTCGCCGAGTACTGAAATCGGGAGGGCTAGTAGGCTCAAGACACGCCGACTTCGGAGGATTCCTGCTTGAGCCTATGCCCGAGCCGCTGGGGAAATTTTCGCAGTTATTCATCGAACTGATGAAACGAAATGGCGGAGATCCGTACTGTGGACGTCGCCAGCTAGGACTATTCCGCAAGGCAGGATTCGAGATTGTCAAGGTTTCCGCGTCGTATGACTGTTGGACGCCGGATGCGGAGTCCACGCGGAGAAACGCGCACTTTCTGGCGGAGTTGTGCGGCGACTCTGAATTCTCTGATCAGCTTGTGGAATACGGACTAGCGGATAAACGGGTCTTGGCTCAACTAAAGTCATCATTCCTTACGTGGGGCGAGATGCCAGAGGCGTTTGCCGCAGAAGCGTGGGGCGAGCTCGTCGCCAGAAAAGCGTGAGTTCGGGGGATTTTGCTATGAGTCAAACATTCGATTTTGAGAATCTTGTCGAGTTGTGTCGGCGCACCCACGAGGAAACACAACGCTCGGCGGCGCGTACCGTCGATAGTTCACTTGTAGTGCGAAACTATCTGTTCGGCTGGTATATCGTGGAGTATGAACAGCATGGGGCGGATAGGGCGGAATACGGGCAGCTCTAAAAGCTAGGATTGGTCGCGGCTTCTCCATGGATTCCCTAGAACAGATGCGGCGGTTCTATTTGCTCTACAGGCACTTAGGTTCCGAGCCCTCGGAGACAGCGAAATCCGAGACAGCGTCTCAGATTTCGGGCAGCCCTGAGATTTCCGAGACAGCGTCTCGGAAATTCCCCGTCCCAGTAATGGGACTACCGGAAATTCCACAGACACTATCTGTGGAATTGGCAAAGCGACTTCCCCTTCCTTGGTCCCACTACGTTACCCTGCTGACCATCGACAATCCCGAGGAGCGCCGCTTCTACGAGATTGAGGCGATCGACAACGACTGGAGTGTCCGCGAACTCAAGCGGCAGATCAATAGCTCCCTGTACGAGCGGCTCGCACTCAGCCGCGACAAGGAGGAAGTGCGTCGGCTTGCCAGCGAGGGGCAGGTAGTCGATAAGGCTTCGGACCTGATCAAGGACCCGGTCGTGTTGGAGTTTCTCGGGTTGGAGGAAAAGCCCGGCTACTCAGAAAGCGAGCTGGAAACGGCGATTATCGACCGGCTTCAGCACTTCTTGCTGGAGTTGGGCAAGGGATTTCTGTTCGAGGCGCGGCAGAAGCGGTTTACTTTCGACAACACAATCGGCTACTGCGCTGCTATGTGCTGATTGACCTCAAACGCGGCGAATTGACCCATCAGGACTTGGGTCAGATGCAGATGTACGTCAACTACTTTGACCGCTATGTGAAGACGGACGACGAACTTCCGACCATCGGTATTGTGCTCTGTGGCCGCAAGAACGATGCCGTAGTTGAGCTGACGCTACCGGAAGAAGCCAATATCTACGCGTCGAAATATCAGCTCTATCTGCCATCGAAACAGGAGCTTGTAGCCCAACTAGAGAGCATCCAGAGAGAGTTGAACTATCGGGGAGGCGAAGAGGGTGAATAGCGGGCAAGGGATAATGGGCAGCGTCCTTGGAGCCGGACGCTATACACTATAATGGGCCGCTGACCAACTTGCCGGGGAACTTTCGTCAAAGCCGTACAACCCGCGAATCGCCTACGCCTTCTTCCGCGCCGGAATGATCGAAGCCTGGGGACGAGGCATCCGGCGGATCGTGAAAATGTGCAAAGAAGCTGGCAACCCCGTACCAGAGTGGAAGCTACAATCTAGCGGCGACGGTCTGTGGTTGAGGTTCCCGTTCTCCGCCGCGTACTTGGACAAGGCGAGAGAGCACATAGGAGAGCCGCAGCTAGACCGGAGCCAAGCTAGGGTGCAAGTTGGGGTGCAAGCTGGGGTGCAAGCTGAATTGTCAGCCAGAGATGTTGCCATGCTGCAAGCTTGTATTCAAGGAGCGACTACGAGTAAGGGATTGCGGACGGCTGCGAGCTATTCGACGAGAACGAGGAGCTTCGGGCAACGGCTAGAACGACTTCTGCAAGAAGAACTGCTGGAAATGACAGTTCCTGACAAACCGAGGAGTCCGTTGCAGAAGTATCGGCTGACGGATAAGGGGCGAGCCGCGCTCGCAAGTCTGAATCCAGAGAGCACATAGACATAAGCACCGCCGTCCCGGACATCTGCCGTCCTGCGTCCACTGCGCGTCCAAGGCTAGTCAATCGTCGCGGCGCAATCGCTCGCGCTGCATCCATTCTTGCATGACGTGCTCGGAGCGGTCCAACAAACGCAAGTAACCGCCCTGTACCTCGCTGCGAACCTTCCCGGCCTTCGGCGGTTTGTTGGGCACCGCGTTGTAGCGCCCTCTCGCCTGAGTCACCGTCCGGCTCTTGATGTCCAGCGCGACCGTCAGCACGTGTTCCCGTTCCTCAGCTCCTTCTTGCAGTGCGCCAATCGACCAGATCGCGGTGTTGCCATCGGCGCACTGGTCTGAATACGAGACCACGCAGTGGTGCATTGCCCGGCCTTCGGCGGCCAGCTCCCAACTCGACAACAGCTCCTGCACTGTCCACCGCACCTTGCCCAGTTCGTCCGTCTCGTCCTCCCACTCCCACGGCCGCATTCCGCACGGCTGCCAGGATTGAAAATTGACGTATTCCTCGCGGCTCAAGTGACCGTGCCAAGCCTCGACTTGGCGCAGGAGCTTGGTGGCGCTGCGGCCCTTCATGGTGAAATTGGGCTGCGGTGGTGGTCCTTCCTCCACACCGCCGCCCTCCTGCACAATGCGGCGAGAGGCGAATTTCATGTTGTGGACATAATCGACAAGCGGCCCCACCCAAGTCGGGTCCAGCATCGCGTTGTTGACTAGGAAAAGCACCACCGTACTCCAGAATTCGTCGTTTTCGAAATTGCGCCCTAGGCGGGTCTTGAGGATCGCCTGTGCCAGAGGCCCATTGCCGCCCATGCCGAGGACCTGCGCCCAGCGCATGTTCTTTTCGACGCTGCCTAGTTGCGGCGAGCGCTGGAAGAGATGGGCCATGCGTCGCGTTATTTTGATGGGCGCGTTCAAGTTGCGGATACTACCGCCAGAGGCCATGTGGATAAACCATTCCTGCTGCCGCAAGCCCTGCTCCTCGACTCCCCCGAACCAAGCCGCGACCATGGCATTGGGTACTGGGTAACGCGCCAACAAATGGCACGCCAGCGAGAAAACTTGGTCGCTGCGCCGGGGATGGCCGTCTTTGGGGGAGACGCAGCGCCACTCCTCTAGGGGACGAATCCAGCGGCGGTGGTGATGGGCCAAGGCCAAAAGGCCGTGGGTTAGGTGTCGGTAGTGACCCGATTTGTAGATGCTCTTGGAACTCACCACATTGATGAAGCCATCGACGTGCAGTATCAGGCGCCGGAACGCCTTGTGTACCTCCTCGTCTTCCCCGAGCCATTCTGAGACAAAGCCCTTCCAGGGGAGCTCGCCGGCGGCGAGCTGCTCCAAGGTCTGCCGGCGTTTCTCCGTCAGCGGGCGTTTAGGCGCTAGTGCCTCGGCCAAGTGGCACTCCAGCCAGTTAGCGGACTGCTCCCGATCTAGGCCGTCGTCCATGCCGCTAAGCCGACACCAGTTCTGGTAGCATTTGAGCGATTCAAAGCCTACCTTGACTAGTTCCTCCCAGGTCGGGACGACCGTTGCAGCGGCTGCGGTTTGCGTCAATCCTGTCAACTGTCACACTCCTCTATTACAGCAACCTGACAAAGACGGCCATCAAGCAGCTATAATGTCAAGTAGAGACCCATCTATATAGCATAACAGGCCGCAATGCGCCGTTGCACGTATCTACCAAGCCAGCTAATTTTCATCTCAACGCGAAAGGAGAGATAGTGACATCAGAATACAAGGTTTTGCTTATCGGCGGGCGCGGCACAATTGGCTCGGGCCTGCGGACCTATATGCCGCGACTCGACCCGCGCTACTGCATGGTTTCCGTGGATTTGCCCGGCGCGCCGGACAAGGCGACTGAGCCGGATGCCGGAGGGGATTTTATCGACCTCGAGATTATGGAGTCGCCGGATGAATTTCGCGCGCTGATCCCCGGGTGCGACTTGGTCGTCTATCTGGCTCGTGGCGGCGGCTTGGCGGCCATGAACCGGATGACCGACTTGGTTTTTGAGGCGGTGTTGGCCCAAGACGAGCCGCCGATGATTGTCGGCTCCAGCTCGGTGCACGCGGTCGATGGGCTATACGACTTTCACCAGCCGGGCTTCTTTTGGACCTTGGCCGAGCGGCAGTTCGACCAGATAACCGATTGGCCCGAGCGGATTTCTGCGACCGTGCCCGCGCACCCAATCAATGACTACGGACGCGAAAAAGCCCACGTGGAGGAGTGGGCGCAGAAGGTCGCTGGCTTGGGACACAGCGCGGTTGCTATGCGCTGGGGCGGCGTCAACGCGCAAAACGAAGTCCACGTAGAGGAAAGGGGCTACTTTGCCGTCTGGTGCCACCAAGAGGACGCCGCGCGCTTGGTCCACGCCTGCTTCCAGCGGCATTGCGCCGGCGACCTGCCCGGCGGCGCGCATTACTTTGCGATCTCGGACAACACCTATAACATCTTTGACATTGAAACGCCCCGGCGCGAAGTCGGCTA
>JAGWBY010000131.1 GCA_021295675.1 Candidatus Latescibacterota bacterium
TCATATCCAAATGTATCAAGCCTTTGTCAATGTCGCCTGTCTGATGATTACACTCAGACGGTTATGAAACCACTTCTAAACACTTTGCTCGTGCAACAACAAACGGATCAGCAACAGATCCTCCCTGAAGGCGCTCCTTCTTGCGAATCATCGCCTGAAAGTGCCTGACTTCAAATATCTCTTTGACGAACTCCAACTCCTCCGCACTTGGCGTTATAAATACCTGCTGCCTATTCTCCTTACACCAAGCCGCCAAGTCTTCGTCGTGTGATTCCAATTCGTTAAATATAGCTATCGCAAAACAAATCCTGAGTTTTTGACTCCTATAAAACGTGAGGATCCGTTTTGCGGTCGCTATACTTCTCGCGTTGAGGTAATTCGACCTTCTGTAACCATCGAGTCAAATGCTTCCCACAAAGAGGGAAATCGATCGCGGTAATAATGGCGGAAAAGATCAATCAGTGGGCCACTATCGAACACATAGACTGTCATGTCCTTGTTCCCTGATTGAAGAGCCATTCTTCTATTCTAGGGACATTCTTCGCCCGTGCACCTAGATAGTCAGCGGCTTGCTCCACCGAAATATGCCCTTGGTGATAATGGCTAAACACCATTTCAATGTACCGTTCACCTAGATACGCTCCCTTGGTCCGATAGTAATCACCGCCCGTACCTCCACGTCCCGTTTGATCCTTTGACCATTGTTGTACCTGCTGTTCGTAATCCTGTTGACGCACTCGTCCTTGGTTGAGTAGGCGACGCAGGATGGTTTCGCGACTAACGCAGTAAAGACTAGCCCAATTTTCGATAGCGTGATCGTCGATAGAAACACCAGCCGAACGCGCCTCGAAATCATGGGAGGGGACCAGAAACTCAGCGGCAAATAGATTGCAGAGTACTTCTATGCGCCTATTGTCGCCGGTCATATGCTCAATGTAGTTGTCCTGTCGAGTATCTATCCCGCCAGTGTGCATCAGGAGATGTGCCAGTTCGTGGAACAAGGTAAAAATCTGACGGGATTTAGTGTTGTTGTTATTGACGTAGATAATTGGAAAATCTGGATCGTATAAACAGAAACCAGAAAAAGGAATATCGCCCGTACCTATCCCCTTTTTTCGAGGCGGCTTGAAGGTATCTTTAAAAACAAAAACTCCGCATTCCTCCAACACTTCCCTCCAGTGCTTGAGAGCGTCTTCTGTATTTTTCCATGCCTGTTGTTGAGCGAGTTCAATGCCCAGGTAGGTACGGACTTGCTTCGCCATATCAGTAGCGGCAACAGAGGAGGCAAAATCAAGATCGTGCAGCACCCTGCGTTTTGCCGGATTCACACCGCCATACAGTTCGTCAAGATTGAGTTGTAGTACTCTTGCTTTGCGGAGTAGGTAACGCATCCATGGCGAGAGATGCAGCAATTCTTCCTTCGGCAAAGTGCGAAATTCTTGCTCTATGGTTTCCTCTTCTGGCACCTCGGGAAAAAAGAACAGTGCGATCGGGCGTTTATAGATTTCGTATGCCAGCTTTTCCAACTGAATATATGTTGGAGACGCCTCGCCGCGTTCCCAAGTATCAACCTCTCTGGCCTGCTTGTTCATGCGCTGAGCCACTTCTTCCTGCGAGAGACCTAAGCTGGTACGCGCCCAGCGCAAGACTTCGGGGTTGACGGAAACAGGCCCACTCATAATGATACCTCCACAATATTCACAGTGTCGTTGTCGAAGATACCCATTACCATCGCTAGGGTCTTCCACCCTCAATTAAGACGACGGTCTTGTTGACGCACTGGCGAATCAAATCATAGCCCTGCCAGTAGGCATCGTCTAAGTCTGGCTGTCGGCTATAGGATATTCTAGTATACTATGACCCTGTAACGCAGGCAATCAGCAGGCCGCCATTCCTCACGATCTATTACCCTCCAACGCAGGGATCCGATATGCAGTTCGTAATCGACGTGCACTTGCACTCGCGCTTTGCGCGAGCGACGAGCCGCGAGCTCAATCCTTCCAACCTGCACAAGTGGTCGGCGCTCAAGGGCGTTGACGTGGTCGGCACGGGCGATTACACGCATCCCGAGTGGTTCGCCGAATTATCTGAGCAACTGGAACCTGTCGAAGAGGGGCTATACCAACTTGAACCCGGCCGCCGCGCCGCCGTGGAACAAGAGTTGCCCGAGCGCTGTCGCCGCGCCGTGCGCTTCATGCTTTCGGTGGAAATCAGCACCATCTACAAGAAGGGCGACAAGACTCGCAAAATCCACCACGTCGTCATCCTGCCCTCCCTCGAATCCGTCTCTCGACTCAATCGCCGCCTCGGTGCCATTGGCAACTTGAAGTCCGACGGCCGGCCCATCTTGGGACTGGATAGCCGCGACCTCTTAGAGATCTGTCTCGAAGCCGACGAGAATGTGCTTTTCATCCCGGCTCATATATGGACGCCGCACTTTGCCGCGTTGGGGGCCTCGTCGGGCTTTGACTCGTTGGAGGAGTGCTACGAGGATTTGCTGCCGCACATCTTCGCGGTGGAGACCGGCCTGTCTTCGGATCCGCCGATGAACTGGCGGCTGTCGGCCCTAGACCGCTATGCGATCGTATCCAATTCCGACGCCCACTCGCCGCAAAAACTGGCCCGCGAGGCTACATGCTTTGACACGGAGTGCTCGTATCCGGGCATCTACTCTGCGCTCAAAGACCGCGACCCAGCGCGCTTTTTGGGCACCTTGGAATTCTACCCCGAAGAAGGCAAGTACCACTACGACGGCCACCGCAAGTGCGCGGTATGCTACAAACCGGCGCAAACGCTAGCCGCTGAGGGGATCTGCCCAGTGTGCGGACGCAAGCTGACGGTGGGGGTTTTGCACCGGGTGGAGAAGCTAGCCGATCGACCGGAGGGGTTTCGACCGGAGGTTGCTCCGCCCTACGAGTACTTGATTCCGCTCGACGAAGTGATCGGCGCAGCGGTTGGCGTTGGTCCGAAGAGCAAGAAAGTCCGCGCCGTGTACGACCGGCTCTTGGCCGAAGTAGGTACAGAACTCGAAGTATTGCGCCGCGCTGGACTCGACGCGATTGAAAGTTGCAGCGGGCCGTTGGTGGCCGAGGGCGTGCGCCGGATGCGCTGCGGCGAGGTGGATATCTACCCCGGCCACGATGGGGAGTACGGCGTAATCAGCGTGTTCACCGAGGAGGAGCGGGCGCGCTTGAAAGGACAGGGTGCGTTGTTCGACTTGGGACCGGCGGTCGCGAAGACGGCTGAGGAAGTCCACGTTCCAGCGATGCCGTCACCAAGACCCGCTAGCACCGCACAAGTGGAGCAGGACGCGGACGCGCTCGACGACGCACAGCGGCAAATCGAAGAGACCGAAGGAGGGCCTTTGGTGGTTGTGGCCGGGCCAGGATCGGGCAAGACACGGGTGCTGACGCGGCGCATTGCCCGGCTGGTCGCAAGCGGCGTGGACCCGGGACAGATCATGGCCATCACCTTTACCCGGCGGGCGGCTGGACAAATGCGGCAGCGGTTGAGCGCATTGTTGGGTGGTGGGCTGGGCGCGATGCGGGTGGGGACCTTTCACCGCTTGGCGTTGTCGCTCTTGCGGGAGTTGGGCTGCGAACCAAAGCTGGTGCTCGACGAGGTGGAAGCGCGTCGGTTGCTGGAAGGGGCGCTAGCAGACGCCGGATTGTCGGGGTCGGTTGCCACCGCCAGCCAAGCCATTTCGCTGGCCAAGGCCGCCGCGAAGGGGCCGGATGAGATTGTCGAAGAGTGGCGACCGCATTACGACGCCTATCAGGAGGCCCTCCACGCGTCTGGAGCCTGCGACTACGACGACATTCTCTTGGATTTGCTGCGCCTCTTAGAAGCGGATGCAGCCGTGCGGGAACAGGTGCGAGCGCGGTTCCCCTATCTGCTGATAGACGAGTTCCAAGACCTCAACGCCGCGCAGTATAGATTGGTCCTGCAGTTGGCGGGTGAAGGCACGGGCCTGATGGCCATCGGCGACCCGGATCAAGCGATCTACAGCTTTCGCGGAGCTTCGCCCGACCACTTCGTTCACTTGCGCGACCGTTTCTCGGATACGCGATTCTTTCATCTAGGCGCAAACTACCGCTCGCAGGGGCATATTGTCGAGGCCGCCGCTGCCGTCGTCAGCCACAATCGAGGGCGCGAGGCCATTGAGCTCGCGCCCATGCGTCCAGGAAAGGAGCGGATCCGCCTAATCGAGGTGCAGAGCGAGACGGCCGAGGGCATTGCGGTGGTGCGGGAGATTGCCCGCATGGTCGGCGGCACGCAGAGGGCACGCGCAGCTTCGCCGACTTTGCCGTGCTCTTCCGCACTGGCCGACAGGGCCAAGTACTGGAGGAGTGCTTCCGCAAGGAGGGCCTGCCATACCGACTCCTTGGCCAGAAGGGCTTTCTCCAAGCGCCGGCCGTGCGGGCCGCGTTGGCGTTTGCCCGCTACGCCGCGATCTCGCAAGAGGATGTGCGCCGCTGGCAGGCACTAGAGGCCATGGGCGTGGAGCCGCACATTTTGCGCCAAGTGCGACGAGGGGAACTGTCGGCCGCAGCGCAGGACCGGGTCGAGGCGCTAGAGGCGCAATGGGCCGCGCAGGAGGGGGCGGGTGCTTGGGTGCGCCGCTGGCAGGCCGAGTTCGGCGACCCAGAGGACGAGGACTTGGAGCACTTGGCCCGGGTAGCGGATGCGGCTGGAACGCTCGCGCAGCTATTGGAGACCGTGCTCCTAGGCGCGGAGGCCGACTACGAGGAGCGGGGCGGCCCCCAAAGTCCGGAGGCCGTCGCGCTGATGACCTTGCACGCGGCCAAGGGCTTGGAATTTCCAGTGGTATTTATCTGTGGGGTGGAGGACGGACTCATCCCCTTCCGCGAGCGGGATGCCGATTTCGCCGAGGAGCGGCGGCTCTTTTACGTGGGCATGACGCGAGCGGAGGAGGAATTGGTGTTGCTGCGGGCGCGCAGCCGCCAGCGCTATGGCGAGCGGATGCAGTGCGCGCTATCGCCGTTTGTGGATGAGATCCCCGCTCAGTTGCTCGCGCGCGAGGATGCAGCCATGCCGCGCCCACGGGAGGCCGAGCAGCTATCGCTCTTTTAGCTCGGTTCCGGGTTGAAAAGCCGCGCGATGTGTACGGCTTGGAAGAGCGTCGCTGGCTCTAGCTGCGTGCGCAGGGCGCGCTTGTGCGGCAGGAGCGTGGTTTCGCCGAGCATGGGCGGGCAAACCATCACTTCGACCTGTCCACTGCCGATATTGAGATTGCCTCGGGGGCATTTGGGCCACAGCGAGTGCAGGCCGCGAAAAGCTAGCGGCACGATGATCACGTCGGGCGGCAGATAAGCAAAGAGCGCGTGCTGCATGGGTAGGCACTGATGCTCAAACGCGGCGGTGGTGCCCTCGCCATAGACGACGCCCGGCCGCTGTGCGAGGAGTTCGGCAAAGCGGCGCGTGGGATTTTTCGTGTCGGCCGAACGACTCATAATGACGTGCCCATCGACTTTCTCCATGATCTGATCGACTTCCTCGGTAGTAAAGCCAATTAGCGAAAAAGAGCGCCCACCAATACGCAGGGATGCGGGTTCGGTCAGTCGAGCGCGGGCAAGGCTCACCGGCGCGGGGGGTTCGCGCCAGCCCATCAGTTCGAGGAAGCGGGGGTCGTGGGTCAGGCTGCTCATCACCGGATGGTCGAAGAGGCTGCGGTGGGTGGGGAGGAACAGGACCTTCTCCTGTTTGTTGGCTAGGTCGAAGTCGCGGGCAGTGGCGGCGAAGAGCGGATCGGCGCTTACGGTCAATTCAATGCCGAAAATGTCCAGCGATTTTCTTCCCCATTCGCTGCTTTGGGCGCTGGCGGCTTTGAGGCGCTCCGCTTCTCTCATTTTTTTCTTTCCAGTGCGGTAGTAGAGAAAAGCCCACTGAAAGAGGCGTGCCCGACGGCTCCACGAGCCGAGGGTCTGGCGTCGCCCGACGTGCTGGTATTCGAGAAAGCGACCCTTGGCCTTGCCGTCGAGCAGTGGGGGTAGGACCACCAGATCGACTTCTCCCCGCGCTCGGCCCGCTAGTCGGTTGACGTAGCCGACTAAGCGGCGCGTCAGGTCGATCATGTCGCGGGTCAGGTAGCTGTACTCTTGGCCATACCAAAATTCCTTCGGCTTGATTTGGGCGGGGTCTTCGGAGTGGGCTTGGAGGAACTTGAGTAGCATGCCCTTACCCAACAGGACCAGCTTGCACAGCTTTTGGTGCCATTGGGCGCGCACCTGCCCCTCGATGCGGGCCAAGAGCAAGTCGGCGTCCGTGATGGCCTTCCACACCGAGATGCCGAGATAGATGAAGTTGCTGTAGGTATTGAAGCGGATGGCGAGGTGCTCGCCAGCGGCGAGGTAATCGACGACGCGCTCGGCAACCTCACTAAGCAAGTTGCGCAGCGTCCCGGCGTGGCGCACTCCGTCGATTTCGCAGGCGTAGTGCTCGGCTAAGCGCGGATCGTCGGCCGAGTCGGTCGCGGGCTCTTTTTGCGCCGTCCCGGATTGTATCTTCTCGGCGACGGCATGGGCGTGGGATAGCGGCACGCGGGCGACCCGCAGCTTGACGAGGGCGGCCTCACCTTCGTCGAGGGTGTAGGGGTTGTCGCGGCCTAGGGACCGATTGGTAGAGCGCGTGGAAATCGAGTGCGTCGCCGCGCCCGCGTTCGATGAAAAGCTGGCGCGTTGCTAGGTAGAGGCGGTTTCCTTGGTGGTAGGCGGAGCCGACGTCCTCGTAGCGGTCATAAGCCTCTTGTAGGCGCTTGTCGCGAAGCGGGGGTATGCCCTCGTGAATGGTGCCGATCAGTTCGGCGCGGCGCGTGAGCGCGTCGAGGTCGCTGCCCACCGGCCAAGTGATTTCGCTTGGATCGCGGTCGGCAAAGTGGCCGTCGCTGATGGCGCAAAGTGGCCGTCGCTGATGGCGACTTGCAGCAACTCCTCAGCCGCCTCGTCGTAGAGGCGCAACATTTCGTCTAGATCCACGTCGCTCAGCAGTGCGTCTAGGTCCACTTTGCACCTGTCTTTCGGTTCGCGTTGGCAGCCTAGAGTGAGTTAAGGCAAACCGCCTGCTTGGTCAAGGTCGTGCGGGGTGGTTCGAGGAGCCGACATGAAAAATTAACCCCTGCTGATGGCCGATAGTGCCTGCTGGTATGCAAACCACCCCAGACAAACAGCCAGCAGAAAATAAAGCCCGTAGCGGCGCACCATTACCTAGACCCCCGTGCAGAGAAGCTACAATCCACCCGGTCCCAGATCTGCATCGATCAAACCCCGATGGTAATTCTTCCCCATCAAGTACTTGATTTCCAGCTCTACATC
>JAGWBY010000132.1 GCA_021295675.1 Candidatus Latescibacterota bacterium
GCTGTCGTTTAGTGCGGCGCCCGACTTTGAGACGCAGCCGACCTATGCGGTGACCGTCCAAGCGCAAGTGCGTGTAGGCACCCCGACGGCCTCGATGGCCTCCTTAGACGTGACAGTGGAGGTGGAGAATGTCGAGGAGGCCGGTAGCATTGGGTTGCCATCGACCCCGCCGAAGGTAGGTACGGCGGTGGTCGCGGAACTGACGGATCCGGACGGGAGTATCACCGGGGCGTGTTGGATCTGGCAGCGGGCGCCGGATGCGACCTCGACGACGTGGGAGGATCGTACGGCGTGCCCCGACGGCGTGGCAGCTTCGGTGCGGGCTGAGAGCGCCGAGCCCTATCCCGAGTTGTCCAGCTACACGCCGGAAAAGGACGATATAGGCTATCTGCTGCGGGCGACGGTGTGTGGATGCGACCGCCCGCAAGAGCGCGACCAGTGACCCGACGGCGGCAGTGGTGGGGCTGCCGTCGGCCCCAGCCACCCTGACCTCATCGCTGCTTGGCAGCGGCGCGCTGCCCACCCTGTTGGATAGCGGCGTGGCCCTGAGCTGGACGCCGGCCGACTCCAACGGCTCGGCCCTTTTGGGCTATCAGGTGCAGCAGCAGCTATAAACAAACTTTGGTGAACATCAAAAGGAGGAATCATCATGCGAAACTTTATGCTTTTGACGCCCTCGTCTTCCTTTCTGTCGCGCCTTATGGCGGTGATGGCGGTCGGCCTGTTGGGCAGCGGGTCTGCCGTTGCTGACGCCAGCGACTGGCTGCCGCTGGCGGTGGGTAATAGTTGGACGTATAGCCATGACTACCGCGGCGAGGACGAGAGCCAATGGACCAACTACACGCATCCACTCGGCGGCATACCCCAGTTCACTCTTTCTGTGTTGCGCACCGAGGTCATCGACGACAAGACCTACTTCGTCATCAGCGATATGCCGGAGTATTGGCCGCCGGTGCCGTCGTATTTCATAGCGGGTAAGAAGCTGCGTTGGTCGGGCGACCGACTAATGGAGCGCACTGCCGCCGGCGAGCAGTCGCTGTTTCGCTTTGGCAGAGCCAGCGGAGCCAGCGGCCCCTACAGAGACAGCTATGCCCTCACCACCCAAGAGGGCGCCACCCAAGCCACTTCCTGGGAAAGACATGATTACTCCACCCATGAATATCGGTTTCTCTTTGATGACGGTGGCGGCGCGGGGGATGCGAACGACTCCGAGTCTGATGGTTTCTTTGATCCTTACGAGCAACAGTGGGTCGTATTCCTAAAGGGCTTCGGCATCGATCATTGTGGCATCCAAAGCGGCGAAGGCGATGCCACTCTATTCATCAACAACCAAACCGCCAGACACGCAGTGATCAACGGGCGTGCTATGACGGTTCGGGAAGCCCGGAAGGAGGCCGCCATCCGGTCCAAGTCGTCGGACGCGACCTCTATTGAGTGGCTTTCTTGGGGGGTCATCAAACAGGAGAGGATCATCCCATGAATCCGCTTCGTATGCTACTGGCGCTTTGCTTCGGCTCGCTGCTTTGTGCTCCCGCGGTGTTCGCCCGTGGTTCGGATCAGACATGGCCGCACCTAGGCAACCCCATCGCAGGGGCCGCGGCCGAGGCCTGTACGCTGGACGTGGTGTTGGTCACCTTTCGCGACACCACGGAATCAAGCAGTTCAAACCATGGAGGCTACCGATATCACAATTACGACCGGCCTTGGGGCGAAGTAGGCCAAGGGAGAAATAGGCAGCTCACCGCCGCTTCATATCGCCTGAACGATTTTCTGCGGATGCTGGCCGGTGGCTACGACGACGATGGCGGCCATCCCACGCCCTTTGTCGGGAATAGCGTCACGGTAGCCAACGGCAATGAGGCGCTGCCCGAAGTGTTCGGCAGTGTGCGGGCCTACTTCGATGAGATGTCCAACGGCGCATTCCACCTGCACGTGCGCATGGTCAACCCGGCCGCTACGGGTACAGGCGACTTTCCCCGCTGGATTGAGTTGCCGGCCTCCAAGGAACACTATGCCGAGCGGGCTAGGGGCGATGAATTCTGGAATGCCGCGTATGAAGCGACGATGGACTCGTTGTCATTGCCCGACGCCGCCTGGAACACTGGTATCAGCCTCCCCGACCACACTTCGCCCGCCGCCTACCCCTATACCCGCCTCTTGCGCCGCAAGCTCCTCTTCTTGTATTCCGGGCCTTTCTTTAGCAATAGCAATAGCCCACTGCATCCCCGAGCGGATGATATTACCAATGAAGAACCAACCCAGACCTCCCATGTCGCCTACCGCTACGTGATGTCGGAGCGTCAGGGATTAAACACCGGCTCCCACGGCTTCGACCGGTTTGCTGGCATCGGCATACACGCCCATGAAATAGGCCATCTACTCGGCCTCTGGCATGGCAGGGGGAATTGGACCGACCCGAGCGGTGATGATCGGTACGGCAACACGCAGTACCCAAATAATGTGGTGAGAGGGGGGGCCAACCACTTGGGGTGGACCTTGATGCAGGGCGGCGGCGATCAAGGGCCGGAAGATGACGACGGCCGCTACCAGATAGCCTACCACTCCTGTCCCAATCCGATCAACCCCTTCTATCTACGCGATCTGGGTTGGCTCACGCCGCCCGAGATCCTAGGCCCTCGGGACGATTACTCCATCGCCCCGGGGACGACCCATCTAATTGACCGGGGGGACGTCGAGTTTCTGCTGAACCGCCGCACCATGCAGGCGTTTGGTGGGCGCTATGTCTCCTTCTACGACTATGCCGCCACCGAAAATGACGCCCAGCAGGGCCTGATGATCTGGCGGCGCGCGTGGAGGACCAACCAAAACCTCCAAGACAACGATGATCGGTGGCAGTACCCCCTCCTCATAGTCGCCGATGAGCGGCGCTACCGCGACTCCCGGGATCAGGATCGAAACCCCAACATCGCCGCATACTACGACATGCTCTCCGATCCCTTTGCAGCCGGTGGGATAGAGTTTCCCGACGGCTACGGCGCGTTCGATCAAGACAACGTGTCGGCGGCTACCAGCCTGACCGCCGGGGCCGGCTTGCGCCAAGCGACCACGGGCGCTGGCCGCAACTCGGATCCTACTACCCTAGCCTTGGCTCTGACCGACATCGCCTACGACGAGGCCGGCGACAACATCCTCGTGGATGTGGCCCTTGCGCGCCCGACCCCCCCGGCCGGTTTGGCCGCCGAAGTCCAAGAGGGCCAAGTGACGCTGAGGTGGGAGGCCTCGACCGACCCCACTGTCACCTATCAATACTGGTATGATGGGGTATCGACCCCGATCCGCATCGGCACCGATACCACCGTCCCCGTCGACGGCTTGACTAACAACACGTCGTACACGTTTGAGGTGTCGGCGGTCAACGGGCTAGGGACCCGCACGGCCACCCTGATGGCTACACCCCAAGCGCTGGGTGACAGCGCGGTGGATTTTACCGAGGACGTGACGCCGGATGAGGACGATACGCCGGCAGTGGCTTCCTATACCGCGACTGACTTGGGCGATACGCCGGAGTGGTCGCTGGTGGACGACGCGAGGGATGCCTTTGAGTTGCAGGGCACTGGGGCGACGCGGACGCTCCACTTCCAGCAGCCACCCGACTATGAAACCCCGAACGCGACCAACCCCAATCCCGTGTATCCGGTGACCATCCAAGCCAGCGCCGGCCAAGTCACGGCTACGCAAGCGGTGACGGTGACGGTGACCAATGAAGAGGAGCCTGGGACGGTGACCGTATCGTCTCCTTCGGATCCGCCGCGGGTGGGCGAGGAGCTAACGGCGGCGTTGCAGGACGATCCGGACGGGGTCCTCACCGGGACCGAGCGCTGGACTTGGCAGCGTCAAGCGCCCGGTACGACGGGGTGGCCCAATATTACAGACGCGACGGATGCTACGTATACTCTGGATCCCGACGATATAGGCTATCTGCTCCAGGCGACGGTCAGCTATCTGGACGGCGAAAGTGAAGACGAAAACGACCGCAAGAGTGCCGTGAGTGAGCCGACCGCAGCAGTGGTGGGTGCGCCGGCAGCGCCGGAGGAGTTTGAGGCCACGGCGGCCGACGCGCGGGTGGTGCTGATCTGGCAGGCCGCCCCGGCCAACGGCTTGCCGGTTCAGCACTACGAAACCCGGTATAGTGACGACGGCGACACCTGGTCGGACTTTACGGAAGTGAATGGGAAAGACGCGGCGCGGGAGGCTACGGTGAGCGGACTGACCAACGACACCGAGTACACCTTCGAGGTGCGCGCCGTCAACGACGCGGGCGCCGGCGAGGTGTCCAGCACCACGGCTACGCCCCACTTTATCATCAACGAGTCTGAGACCACCTCGGTGCCGTTTGCCGAGATTCCGAAGGGGACCCAAGATTGGAATCCCCTGGTCGCGACATATACGACCAACGCGGCGACAGACCCCCCGACCCCGGTGACGTGGTCGTTGGGCGGCACGGATAAGAGTGCGTTTGTGATCACGGATGGGGCGCTGTCGTTTAGTGCGGCGCCCGACTTTGAGACGCAGCCGACCTATGCGGTGACCGTCCAAGCGCAAGTGCGTGTAGG
>JAGWBY010000133.1:0-1745 GCA_021295675.1 Candidatus Latescibacterota bacterium
GCTGCCGACAATCTTCGAAGTTGGGGAAGCCGACGATGAGGATTTTGGGGTCGAGGCTCTTCTCCGCCGCGTAGCTGGCAAACCACTCGCCGGCCTTGACTCCGCCGGCGTAGTTGTCGATTCCCACGTAGCTGACGGCCTCAGACACGGGGTTGGATTCGGTAATCACGTGTACTCCCGCCTCTTTGGCCTGCCGCACTATCGGCCCCATTGCCTTGGCGTCCACTGGTGACAAGATCAGCACTTCAACCCCTTGAGCGAGCAGGTTTTCGGCTTTGGAGATTTGCGCTGCCACGTCGAGGTTGGCATCGGCGACGATCAGCTCTACATCCAACTCGGCCGCTCGCGCTGTCGCCGATTTGCTGATGTTTTGATACCACTCGTGCGACATGAAGTTGATGACGTAGCCGATCTTGAGTTTATCGGGCGCGTCGTCCGGCTGCCCGCAGGCGACCAATAGGACGCACAGCAGCCATGTTTTAGTCTTACTCATTGGTTCTCCTATCTGACATTCCGTCTCGTCGGACCTGTGTGCTAGCGCGAGATGCTTCGACTCCGCTCCGCTCCGCTCAGCATGACAAGTGCTGGTACTCTGCTTCCCAGTGTCATGCTGAGCGAAGCGAAGCATCTCATACCAAGAACCCGTGCACAAATCAACATCTATCCCTTTACGGCACCAGCCGTCAATCCCTGGACAAAATACCGCTGCAATCCCACAAAGAGCGCGATTGGCGGCAGGCTAAAAATCAGCGATGCGGCGAATAGCTGGTCGTATTTGTTGACGTATTGCCCATGGTCAGGGCCTGCGATTTGGTAAACACAAAAGCGAACAAGAATTCATTCCACGAAAGCAAAAAGGCAAAAGTTCCTACCGCTACGATCGCCGGTGCGGCCAGCGGCAAGATGATTCGGTAGAGTAGCTGGAGGCGATTGCAGCCGTCGATGAGCGCAGCCTGCTCTAGATCGGTGGGGATGGCGCGGAAATAGCCGTTGAGCAGCCAGGTGCAAAACGGGATGGCAAAGCCTGTGTAGATCAGCACCATGCCCACGTGCGTGTCGAGCAAGCCGAACGAGCGAATCACCTGAAAGAGCGGGATGAGGATCGAGGAGCCGGGCAGCATTTGCGACATCACCACCACCATCAGCAACAAGGTGTTGCCGCGAAAGCGGAAGCGGGCAAAGGCATACGCCGCGCAGATGCTAAATGCGAGGGCAATCAGGGCTGTGGAAAGGGAAATGGCCATGCTGTTGGCGAAGTACTTCACAAACGGCCCGGTGTCCCACATATCGACGTACGCGCTGAAAGTGACCGAGCGCGGAAAGACCAAAGGTGGCGTCTGCGTCATCTCGGACAGGGGACGCACCGATGTCGTGACTACCCAGATCAGCGGCATCACCAGCGCGAGTACGAAAACCGAGCCCAAGCCGTAGGCGAAGTAGGCGCGGATATTTTCTTGGGCCTTAATTCGCATCTCCGCTCCTTCTCTCCTCGCGGAAGAGCATGCGGATGAAGACGATGCTCAACGCCAGCAAAAAGAGCAGCAGGATGAGCGCCGCGGCCGCGCCCTTGCCGAGCCGCAGGTGCTCGAAGGCGATGCGATAGACTGTAATCGGTACCACTTGCGTGGCTTTGGCTGGGCCGCCTTCGGTCATTATGAAAATCAGCGCGAAGTCGTTGACCATCCAGATGGTGGCGAAGAGGAAGACCACCCCGATCACGTGTTTGAGCTGCGGCAGCGTCACGT
>JAGWBY010000133.1:1903-2645 GCA_021295675.1 Candidatus Latescibacterota bacterium
CGATGAAGCCGAGGCTCAGGAGCGTGTGATTGACGAGGCCGAAGCTGTCGTGGAAGAGCCAGCGCCACATGTAGCCGGTCACCACCGGGGCGATGGCCCAAGGGATGAGCAGAAAGCCGGTAAAGACCGGCCGATACTTGCGGATCTCGTTGAAGATCAACGCCATTCCCAAGCCTAGGACGAAGGCCACCGGCAGGGAATAGAGCGTAAAGCGCACCGAACTCCAGATACTGTTGACGAAGGTGCGGCTGCCAAAGAGCTTGGCGTAATGGGTCAGGCCGATGAATTCGTCGCCAGCCCCGCGAAAGAGCTTCACCTTGTACAAGCTCATGATCAGGTTGCTGAACACCGGGTAGAGGATGACGACCGCCAAGACCAGCAGGGCCGGCAGCAAGAAATAGTACGGAGTCAGATTTTTGCGCAGTGCGCCGCTAGTAATCACTCAATACCTCGTTTACTTCTTCGGCGGCAAAGTCCAGCGCCTCCTTGGGGGTTAGCGAGCCGGTCAGCGCCATATTGACTGCGTCGGCAATGTGCCGCTGAATCTGCGTCACCGCCGGATGGCCCGGCCAGCCCAGCCCATTGGCTCCGGCGATGGCTAGCTGGTCTAGGTCGATGTAATCGGATTGCACGCCTTCGGCATAGGCCGCCTTTAGCGTGGGAATGCCGCCCATGGTCGGGTTGGGGTTGCGCCAGACCGGATGGTCCAAATCCAGCGCCTTGACCACTTCCCAGGCTTCAT
>JAGWBY010000133.1:2740-6994 GCA_021295675.1 Candidatus Latescibacterota bacterium
AAGTCGTAGTTGCCGTGGACGATATCCTGCCACCACGGCCCCTCAATCGACAGCGCCGCCTTGCCGGTTGACCAGTGCGCGGCATTCTCGTCGAAGCGATAGGCCGCGCTACCAGCCGGCAAATAGCCGTTGTTTTTCATTTCCACTAAAAACTCCAGCGCCGCCTGCCCGGCTGGGCCGTTAAAGGCGGCGGCAGACCAATCATCGTTAAAGACGCGCCCGCCCGCTTTGTACAGCAGCGGCAAGAAGCGGTAGGCCGTGTCCAGATTGACGCCTCCGGGCATGGTAAAAGGCTCGATCCCCGTGCCCGCGAATTTTGGCCCGAGCGCCAGCATCTCGTCCCAGGTCTCAGGCACTTCAAGGCCCATCCGCCCCATAATGTCGGTGTTGACCGCTAGCACGAAGGGCAGCATGGTCACTGGCAGGCCGTAGTGCTTGCCGTCGTATTCGACCAGTTCCCAGACGTTGTCGAGGATGCGCTCCTTGACCTCGAGGAAATCGGGGAAATTCTCCAGCGCGTACAATCCCCCCAACTCGCCGAACTCCACCGAGTACTTGTGATGCACCCGCACGATATCCGGCCCATCGCCGACGATGGTGGTGCTGATCAAGCTCTCGCGCTGCGTCGCCCAGTCGCGGAACTCTAGCTCGATCTGGATGTCGCTGCGGGAGGCGTTGAAGTCGGCCACGGCCTGCTGCACCCATTCGCGCAGGCCCGGCACGCCCCCGAACTCCCACAACACTACCGTGGTCGGCTCGCCGGGACGCGGGCGGTCGTCGCCCCCGCAGGCGATTAGACTTATGAACAATGGAATTATTATTTTTTTCAAGGGTATAGCCGTATAGAATCCGCAAATTGCTCCAGTGCATTTCGCGCCGTCTATATTAGCCAAACCACTCTTTACCGACAATCTGCTCTGTTGGACACCGCGTCCACAATTCCGTACTTAATGGAACCTCATAACTGTCCGGATACGCCATGCAAAACGTCCTCATCACGGGTGCCACGGGTTTGATCGGCACGGCCGCTGTCGCTAGCCTACGCACCCGCTATAACTTGCGCGCCCTCAACCGTCGCCCGCTTCCACACATCGACTGCCACCAGGCCGACATCGCCGATCTCGACGCCATCCGGCCAGCTTTTGCCGGGATCGACGCAGTCGTCCATCTCGCCGCCCAGATTGAAAACGATATAGCGGCGATCTTCCGCGCCAACTTGCAGGGGACTGGCAATGTTTTCGCTGCATCCCACGAGGCCGGGGTGCGACGCGTCCTCTTTGCCAGCAGTGGCTCGGTCATGGGTGGCTATGCTGCGCTCTCGCCATACAAGGAGCTTCTGGCCGGCGAGTACGACCAAGTGCCCGACGAGTGGCCGATGCTGACCGCGCAATCGCCCCTGCGACCAACGGGCCTGTACGCGGCCAGCAAGGTTTGGGGCGAAGAGTTGGGCCGCGAATACGCCTCGGCCCACGGCATGTCCGTCCTCTGCCTGCGCTTTGGCCGCGTCAACCCAGAAAACCGCCCGACCCATTCCCGCGAATACTGCGTCTGGTGCAGCCAGCGCGACGCAGTGCAGATGATCGAAAAGTGCCTTGCCGCCCCCCTCGACTTGCCCTTCGACACCTTCTTCGTCAACTCGAACAACAAATGGGGCTACCGCGACTTAGAACACGCTCGCCACACGGTGGGTTTTGTGCCCGCGGACCGAGCCGAAGACTACCGCTGAGGAGAAATTTATGCTGCCTTTTGCTGTGTGCGCGATTTTGCTCGCCGCCTCTGCCGTGCGCGCGGATATGAACATCAACGCCCCCTTGTTGGAGACGGCTCCGACTATTGACGGTGACCTCTCCGAGTGGAAGGACCGCGCCCACAACGACGGCGTCTGGGACATGCGCCGCATCAGCGAGGCTGGCTTCTACCGCCTCGATCGCGGCGCGCGCAACCGCCTCACCGACCACGGCAATGAGCCACACCTCGAAGACGACTTGCGTGCCCGCTACTACATTGCTTGGGACGCGCAAAACTTCTACTTCGGGGCCGAGGTCTGGGACAATGTCAACGATCTCGACGACCCCGATCCGGCGGACAAGCGCTGGTATTTCAAGGATGCGATTTGCTGGTTTATGGAAGGCCCGCGCGACCGAGCCAACGAGCGCTTCGGCCAAGGCGACAATGCCTTTTGCTTTGTGGCCGATCCACAGCGCACGCCGCAAAACGCTTGGTGGCGGCACGGAGCGCCCGGCCAAAGCTACATTGAAGAGCCGATTCCCGAGGCTGCTTGCGACTATGTGGTGCGCATGGATCCTTGGGGCCGGAGCGCGGCCGATTTCATCTTGGAGGCCCGCGTGGATATGCACGCAACGTTTGCCCACAGCGATCCCCGCTGGCAGCCGCCGCAAGTGGGCGACGAATACAGTATGGAAATCGTCCACACCGACCCAGACGGCGGTGCGTACGGCGGACACTTCATGATCTACGGCAATGGCGACGACGACAACACGTGGGGCCGGATGATCTTGGTCGGCCCGCGAATGCCGATTGGGCGGCTCGCCGAGTAGGAGAAAGAAAATGCACCGTAGCGCAGTGTTTCTGCCTTTGGCAATCGCGACCTGCATCGCCCTCGTCGGCTGCAGGTCCAATGCGGTCTCGGTGGACGTTGGTCGAGCGCCTGCGTTCACCTTGCCTGCGGCGGATGGGACTTCTGTTTCCCTAGCCGATTTACTCGACAACCGCGCGGCGGCGGTACTGCTGTTCTACCGAGGATTCTTCTGAGGTGACTGTAGGAGCCAACTAGGTGAGTTGGCAGATGTGTATCCCGAGTTTCTAAAGCGCAACGTGTCGCTTGTGGCGATCAGCACGGATGACACAGCCGACGCGCTGAAAATGATGGAGCTCACCGGCGCTGAATTCGCCATTCTGTCAGACAAGGACGCCGAGGTAGCCAAAGCTTACGGAGTTTACAATCTTTTGCGTGATGGCGTTGCGACGCCGTCCACCATCATCGTCTCACCCGAAGGCGACATCAAATGGCAATACGTAGGGAGAGGTGTCTCCGACCGGCCGACGCCCGATGAAATTTTGGCCCAAATCGACCGATTGATACAGTGAGTTGTCCTTATTCAACGGCTCGCAGAGTAGGGCGGCGGCGGTTAGATTATTGGTAGTTGGTTGACCGGCATTTAGGAGTCTGTAAACCGCACATCCAGCGACGAGAGGAGGGCGATATGCTCAGCCCCAACCCAGCCGTCAAGTTCACCTATGAGGACTACCAACACACACCGGAGGACAAGCGCTACGAGTTATTGGACGGAGAATTGATTATGGTCCCTGCGCCCAATCTAGGACACCAGAGAATTGGTGCCAAGCTAGGAACACGGCTCTATACCTTTGTGGAGGAGAGGGGTTTGGGCGAGGTCTTTTTCGCTCCCTGCGACGTGGTGCTGTCGAATACGGATGTGGTACAGCCGGACCTATTGTTCGTTTCCAATGAGCGAGCGCATCTGCTGCTCGGTGGCGATAGTGTTCGTGGTGCCCCGGATTTAGTCGTCGATATCCTCTCCCCCTCCACCGCCGGGCAGGACCGGACGCTCAAACGCGCTCTGTACGTCAAACACGGTGTAAAGGAATACTGGCTAGTCGATCCAGACGCCCGGACGGTGACGGTGCTGCGGCTCGGTGAGGGTGCCTTCGAGGTGGAGGCCATCTACGGCGAGGGGCAAACGATGACTTCGCCCACGCTCGCGGGTTTCTCCGTTGGCTTAAACGAGATTTTCTAGCGAGGAGCGTCCGGGCCTGTTAACGACGCCGAGCAATCCGTCAATGGATAGATCCTCGTCGAGTAGTGGCCAGTGGATACCATAGCCTGAAGGAGAGATTTCAAAGAGGTTCTTTTCTTCGTCAGACGCATTTTGCAGAGCAGGGGATATTTCGCTCACTCGGAAGGTTTTTTTTCGACCATCGATAGTCAAAACCATGCAATCCCCGTCAAAGTGCAGTCCGGTTACTTGATGATGTTTTTTCATTACTGACGCCCCCGCTGAAATTCTTCCCATTGTTGTTCAATATATTCAAAATGCTCAAAGATTATCTTCTTGATTTCTCTTCTATCACGTGGAGATAGATTATATGCGTAGGCTTCTTCGAGATCAAAATTTTCTCGATCAAGCCAATATTTATAGGACTTACGCAAGTTTCATTTGAACAGTAGGCGTTTTGAGTTGTTGTTTTAGGTACTCGGTCAACAAGCCGTATTTG
>JAGWBY010000013.1 GCA_021295675.1 Candidatus Latescibacterota bacterium
AAGGAAAGCATCAGCCCCTGTCATGCTGAGCGTAGCGAAGCATCTCCTACCCAAGAAGCCTCTTATGCGTAACATCAGTAAGTAAATCAAGATTGGAGTTTGGGATTTTCCGCGTGACGCCTGCGGTCGCGTTGGGTCTTCTTGGCCAGCGCGCGCTGGAAGGATTCCTCCAAGTCAACTCCGGTCTGATTGGCGAGGCATATGAGGACGAAGAGCACGTCGGCCATCTCCATGCCGAGATCGGCTTCCTCGCCCTCCTTAAAGCTCTGCTCGCCAAAGGTGCGGGCCATGATCCGCGCCAGCTCGCCGACTTCCTCCATCAGCACGGCCGTGTTGGTCAGCTCAGAGAAGTAGCGCACGCCGACATCGGCGATCCACTCATCTACTACGCGTTGGCAGGCGCGGAGGGTGTGCTCAGGCGCGGGCTGACTCATAGGGAACGGGTGCCAGACCTTCCTGCTGGCGTTGGGCATTGACCTCGTCCAAGCGCCAAGGCACGGCTGATCCGTCGCTGCGAAAACGCTTGTAGTAGCCGCCTTTGCAGCGGGAGATGGGCATCAGCGGTGCGGCGGGCCGCAACTCGGCTAGGGCCGCGCCAGAAAGTGCCGTGCTGCTGGCGAGATCGACGACTTCGATTTGCGCGGGGTCAATGGTTCCTAGGCCGCGAGCGTGGGCGAATTGCAGATAGGGGGTGGCCTGTGGATCGAGACCCATCAGGTAGGTGGCGACTGTATCTACGTGTACCTCGTTGACGCCGGCCACAGCCCAGCCGAGGGGGTAGTTGCCCCCTTCGTTGAACGCTGTGCCGTCGCGGCCGACAAGGCCATCTACCACTGAAAGCCGAGGCATCCCCAAGCCGCGCAGCGCAACCAATAGATCGCAGAGCTTGTGATAGAAGCGGTCTTCAAAGAGGCTGAAGCCGCTGTCGGTCAGCCGCCACAGGTCCTCGGCAAAGGGCTCGTCCACGGTTTGGAGCGCGCACAGGTGGCGCTCGGGCTTGGCGATGATGCCCATCAGGTTTTTTATCGACAAGGTCGTGCAGCCCAAGTTGTGGCACTTGGCGAGGGGAACGTTGAAAAAGAAGGAGCAGTCGGTCACTTCCCGGTACAGGGGATAGCGCTCGTACACCACGCCATCGGCGACCTCGACGACGCGAGAATCCTCGTCGGTGTTCATTTCTGCGAGCCGCACGCCCCGCGCCTCGGTCATGGCGCGTGCCCGGCCGTGGGGTTTTCCCCGGACTGGCCGTCGGCAACTACCATGCGCTCGGCGGGTACGCCGCGGTCGCGCAAGGCGTCGAGCAGGCCGCCGACAAACCCGGGGTGGGTGATGACGCGCTTTTCCGGTGGATAGAGCACGGTGGCGTTGGGCTTGAGCAAGATGGTGCCTGCGTCAGGTAGCGGCACCTCAAGGGCGGCGAGGGTGCGATAGGCCAACTCCTGGTAGGTCGCAAAAGGAGCGTCGGCGCGGTCGATGGGGGAGCGCGCTAAATACACGGCGTCTGGGTGTACGAGCATGGTGCCTCTCCTTATTAGAGTAACAGACAAGCAAAAAAAAGCGGCCGAGAGCCGCAAGCTCCCGACCGCTTATTCTCATTAAGTGTGCAACGCGCCTTAGTGTCTTTCGATGTCGGCTCCCAAGGCCCGCAGGCGGCGCTCGAGGTGGGCGTGCCCTCGGTCGAGTTGGTAGAGATTGCCGATCTCGGTGCAGCCCTCGGCCGCTAGACCGGCGAGCACGCAGGCGGCCCCGGCGCGAATGTCCATGGCCTTGACCTTGGCCCCTTTGAGTTGAGCCGGCCCGTGCACCAACACCAAGTGGTCCTTTTCCGGTGCGATGCGAGCGCCGAAGGAGCGCAGGGCCTTGACGTGGCCGAGGCGATCTTCGAATACGGTCTCGCGGACGTAGCTATCGCCTTTGGCCATGCACGCCAAGGCCGTCATCCCGGGCTGTAGATCCGTTGGGAAGCCAGGGTAAAAGGTGGTCACTATTCTGGCCCGCGCACCCGCATCCAAGCCCCTTCCTCTGTCATCTCGACACCCATCTGCTGTAGCTTGGCCTCAAAGACGTATAGATGATCGCGCACCACGCCCTTGAGGGCGATGTCGCCGCCGGTAATTGCACTCGCCATCATCATCAGACCGGCATCGAGGCGGTCGTACATGATCGTATGCTCGGCACCTACCAACGCATCGACTCCCTTGATATGCACTCGCCGCGTACCAACTCCTTCGACTTGGGCACCCATCTTTTGCAGGAGCGATGCGAAATCGACGATCTCCGGATCGGAGGCCGCGTTTTCGATCACGGACTCGCCCTCTGCTAGGCAGGAGGCCATAACGAGGTTTTCCACTCCGGTATGGCTGGGCAAATCGCAGTACATAAAGGCACCGGATAGCTGCTTGGCCATCACGTCGATGCCGCCGCCGTTCACGCCTTGGACCTCGGCACCGAGCCGGACAAAGCCGCGATAGTGATAGTCGGTCGGCCGCGAGCCAATCGTGCAGCCGCCGACCTCTTGGATCCAAGCGCGGCCAAAACGGGCCAACAGCGGACCAACGAAAAGCAGCGAGGCGCGGAAGCGATTGGTCAAATCCGCGGGAAGCTGGGTTTCTTTGACATCGCGGGTGTCTAGGACGGCCACTTCCTCGGTTGCATCGTAATCGACGCGCGCGCCGAGCCGACGCAACACTTCTAGGGCCACCAATACGTCGTTGACCGGGGGTACCCGGTGCAGAACGGTTTGCCCTTCAGTGGCCAACAGCGAAGCGGCCAACATGGGCAGAGCGGCGTTTTTGGACCCTTGGACCTCGACCTCACCTTGGAGAGGACGTCCGCCGCGCACTAAAAGGACTTCTAGAGAACTCATTGCTAATCCTGAGTTAAGAGGGCGAGCAGGTACTCAAGGGGAGGGGGATATTTCAAATGTAACATTGGGTATTCGGTTCGTCAATCACCCAATGCTCTGCTTGACAGAGAGGGGCGCGGCTCTATATTCCACCAAGGACAAAATTGTCTCTATCACGCCAGAAAGGAATCCCAATCATGACTGAATCCCCCCATATTGTCGCCTATCTGAAGCCGGTTTGCGGCTGGAGCAATAGCGTGCGCACGGCCTTCGCCAAATACGGCTTGGCATACGAAGACAAAGACATTATCAACAATCCAGATATTTACGCTGAGATGGTACAGAAAAGCGGCCAGCCTCTCTCGCCCTGCGTCGAGATCAACGGCCAGATGCTAGCCGACGTCGATGGCGACGAGGTCGAGGCTTGGATGCTCGAAAACGGAGTAGTAGAGCCGGTCTCGGCCTAATCGCGCATCCGGCCACAGATTGGGCTGCTCGTGGTTGAGCGGCCCGCTCGCCGCTCGGCGAATCAGCGTCAACGCGCCCCATAGCGGGCCGTCGCTGGTCTGTAGAGGCAACACGTAACTAAAGCCGATAGACCCGCCTTCAGCCCCCTCCAGGAGGAAGCGCACCACTCTTGCTGGCAGGGGGCTTTCTTCGTCGGCTTGGGCCTGTCCCACCAGCAACAACGCGGAGTGACCGACCCCGTCCTGATCGGCGAAGGCGCGCACGCCGTCTTGTTCTAATACCCGCTGCAGGACCTCGGCTCCTGCCCCGGCCGTGTGGACTACCCCTTGGCCGACGCGCTCATATACGATGGTGTCTGCCGCTTCGATGCCCAGCAGCAAATTCATGCCTTGGATCACGGCTTCGTCTGGAGACATGGCTTCGAGTGATGCGACGATGTGGGGAGGAATTGCAGCGGGTTCGGGCATGTTGAACGGGATGATCGAGACGGGCATGGCGCATCCTTGACAATGCAAATGAGGGGGCTTTAATTTTAATCTTCCTTTTGGTGGCGCTTTAGCTCAGTAGGTAGAGCAGGAGACTGAAAATCTCTGTGTCCGCGGTTCGATTCCGCGAGGACAGCCTCTTAGCTTACACAAGCTGAGGGGCTGTTTGCATTTGTGCGAGTTCATCGCGCATCGCCCGGCCCTGCTCTGCGCTTGATTTGTCCCCAACTTGCGGACTGCACTGCCGTGGCGGGAAGTTCGTGCGCAGCGCAGCGAAATCCGACGATGATGTAGGTCGCCGAGGGCGGTAGCCCACTGCGGTCGGTGGTGCGCAGGCGATACGGATCGCTGCTCATCGACCCGCCCCGCAGCACCCGGCTGATCCCTGCGTCTGGCCCCTGCGGATCGCGCTCGGGGCTTTGCGCGTAGTAATCTTCGCCGTACCAATCCACCACCCACTCCCAGACATTGCCCCCCATATCGTAGGCCCCATAGGGAGAAATCCCGCGCTGGTAAGAGCCTACTGGGGCCGAGTCGAAAAAGCCGTCGCTAGCGTCGCCGCGACAGCAGCCCTCCTTGCCGTAGTTGGCCCGGCTGCGGTCGATGTGATTACCCCAGGGATAGATGCGGCTGTCGGTACCGCGAGCGGCTTTTTCCCACATGGCCTCGGTCGGCAACTGCATGCCGGCCCAAGTGCAATACGCGCGGGCACCGAACCACGAGACTTCGGCGACTGGCCGCTGCTCGGTGCCGAGAATCGGGGCGTAACCCGTGTCGCCGTAGCGGATTTGCGCGTCGGCGTCGCGCGCGTCGAGCAGCAGGTGCCCTTCCTCATCCGCGTTGTGGTCGCTGGCGTTCAAAAAGGCAGCGTACTGGTCGTTGTTGACTTCAAAGCGGTCGATGTAGAATTCGTTGAGATGGACCTGGTGGACCGGCTGCTCGTCCGCCCGTCCCGCGGCCGATCCCATTGCAAAATAACCGGCGGGGACGCGGGCCAACTCGTGCATGGTGCCGGCTGGCGTCTGCACTTGGACTATCTCTTGGGCCAAGACGCCCGGTGCCCATGCCAACAAGCACCAAAGAATTCCGCTGCGTGCCATATCGCCTCTGCTGCATTGCCTTTGTTCGCCGCAAGCCGTTGATTTACCGCCCTATACATAACTGACCTCTCCCGTTTCGTCAAAAAAGAAATTGGTCTCTACTCACCGCGAGGCGCTGGCGCTTTTCAACCGCGACGTGCGCTTGGTGCTCTTCAGCCAAGCTCTGATCGGCTTTACGATTTTCGGCGGCGTCTATACGGTCCTGCTCAATCTGTATCTTTTGCGCTTGGGCTACGGCCCCCAATTGATTGGCCAAGTCAATGCCGTTGGTGCGCTGTCGTTTGCCCTCTTGAGTATGCCCGCAGGGCTGTTGGCCAACCGCTGGGGGGCGCGTCGGAGCATGATCGTCGGCATGGTGGTCGCCGCTCTCGGTTTTGGCTTGTTGCCCTTAGGTGAATTTGCGCCCATCTCCGCGCAGTTGGCTTGGGTCATGGGAGCGTATGCCCTCGGCGTCCTCGGCAATACGCTTTTCCTCGTCTGCTCGATTCCCTTTCTGACCTTGATCTGTCCGCCGCGCCTGCGCAATCACGTGTTCTCGACCCAGGTGGCGTTGTGGCCGCTGGCGGGTTTTGCCGGTAGCCTGTGCGGTGGCCTGCTGCCCGGCCTGTTCTCCGCGCTCCTCGGCCTGCCCGAAGACCACCCGGCCCCCTACCGCTATCCGCTGCTGCTGGCCGCTGGCGTGCTATTCATCAGCGCCGGCGCTATCGCCGCCACCCGCTCCCGTCCGCACAAGCCGCCCGCTAGGGAACGCAGCGAAGCGGTGCCCTTTCCGCTGGCCATCATCCTCGCCTTGAGCTTGGTCACCTTTCTGCAGATGGCTGCGGAAAACAGCCTCCGCATCTTCTTCAATGTGTACATGGACGACGGTCTCGGGGTCTCCACGGCGCTGATCGGCAGCCTGACTGCCGGAGGTCAGCTCTTGGCCGCCTGTACCGCGCTGGCCGCTCCGGCGCTCAGTCGGCGTTTTGGTCGGGTGCCGGTGATTACTGCGGGCGCTGGGGCGATGGTACTGTGCCTCATCCCGCTGGCCTTGGTCGCCCATTGGGCGGTGGCCGGAGCCGCCTGTATGGCCTTGGTCGCTCTCAGTTCGATCCGCCGCTCGGTCTATATCGTCTTTCAGCAGGAGCTGGTCCCCGAGCGCTGGCGGGTGACCATGAGTTCGGCGCTGACTATGGCCTACGGCATCAGCATTGCCGGCGTTTCGCTCGGCGGCGGCTGGATGATCGACGCGCACCAGTGCCGTGATTACGGCTGCGGGAGTACTCTGCTTTCAGGGGTACTTCCGCAGCCCGCGCGGCGAGTACGCCAAACGCCTGACAGACGAGGACACATAGGCACTAAGCGCATTCAGCGCACATTTCGTCGCATTGTCGTCTCAGTCGTGCGAGTTGATCCGAGAACTTGGGATTTGCTGCGAGATTGCAGGATTCGCGCGGGTCTTCGAGAAGGTCGTACAACTCCTCATAGACGGGCTGTTGCTCGTAGTAGCGAATGTATTTCCAGCGTTGCGTGCGCACGCCTTCGCTCTTGGGGATGTCGGCGCGGTCGAATCGGTGCTCGCAGAGGAACGCTTTGCGCCATTCGACTTCTTTGCCGCGCAACAGTGGGACGAGGGATTTTCCCTGTATTTCGTCCGCAGCGTCCAGACCGGCTAGTTCGAGGATGGTTGGTGCCACGTCGATGTTGAGGGCCATTTGGACGATCCCTCGCTTGCTCCCGTTCGCTCGTGGATCGAAGACGATTAGAGGAATGCGGATCGATTGTTCGTTCAACTGCCAGCAGTCGCTAAGCCCGCGATCGCCGTAGTACATCCCGTGGTCCGAGGCGAAGATCACGACTGTGTTGGCCGCTAACGATAGCTGCTCCAACGCCGCGAGAATTCTGCCGATGTTGCGGTCGACGCCGCTGATCATCCTGTACAGTCCACGCATGTTCCGCTGATAGTCCCTAGGCGTCGCATAGCGGGCCTGCCACCGCACGCGGCTTTCCGCCTCGCGCAGGAATTTCGGCAGCCGCCTGAAGAAGTCGGGATGGGCGTTGAGTGGCTCTGGTATTCTAGCATCCGCGTAGAGTGGATCTTCAGCGGCCGGCCAGATGTAGTGGCGCGGGTCGTTGTCTTGCGCGTGCGGCGCGTTGAAACTGACGGAGAGGCAAAACGGCTGGCTGGAATGGGTGCGGAGGAAGTCGATTGTTTTGTCGCCGGTAATGTCGGTCAGGTGGCGCACACGGCCGTCCGGCTGTCTGATTTCATATCCTTCTTCAGTCCAGTGTTCGTAGTTGTCGAACGCGTCAAACATCTTTCCGAGCGCACCCTCGTCTGCGAGGGAAGGGTCGATTCCTTTTGCGGCAATGCCGAACTTGCCGATTAGCCCCGTGCGGTACCCGGCCCTTTTGAGAACTGCCGGGTAGGAGCTGTCGGTGAATGCGCGTTGCAGGGGCGGCGTGAGGAAGGTGAAGCGGTGGCGGCTTTCATAGACGCCGGTGAGATAGCTCGCCCGGCTGGCGGCGCAGATGGGACTGGTGCAGAATGCGTTTGCAAAGCGGACGCCATTTGCGGCAAGCCGGTCGATGTTCGGGGTTTGGATGATTGGATTGCCGGCGCAGCCGAGCAGGTCGTTGCGCTGGTTGTCGGTCAGAAGGAAGAGGATGTTCGGGACAGAGGCCATAATGGTTGCATAAATAAGGCCGTCCCACTCGCATACGCGACCCTAAAGGTCCGTATGCGAGTGGGACGGCCGTGATGGCGTTAGTTATAAACCGCTTACTTTGCGCCTTCGCTGTGCGGACGCATCACCAATACTTCGTAGGTAATCGGCTCGGATACGCGCTCCATCGCCACTCCGAAGTGCTCGCGCAAATAATCGAGGGCCACGTCCCAGCCGGCGGAGAAATCGACGTCGATATCTACTGGACGATCAAAGGGATTATCTGCTGCTGCGCCATCCCATTGCATCTCAATTTCGTCGAGGTCTTCGTTATAGCCTTCGACTATATCGTTGAGCGCGGAGTTTTCGAGCATCTCTGGGATCGCAAACCCGAGCAGACATCCCGTACAGCGGTAGCGTTTGCCGTTGGTCCACATATTCCCCTCCGGCGGGGTCGTTGGAAACTCGGAGCCGTCTTGGGTAAAGATCCAACACGTCCTAGTCCCCTGCCGCTCTTCCTCCTCAGCGACAAAGCCAAAGCGTTGGCCGAGGCGTTGGACGCGCTCGGTGGGGGTTAGGCTATGGCTGTAGGCAATCCGCACGGAGTAGCGCTGCTTGGCCAGTTTCTCCTCTGGGGTTTCCATCGGCTCTTTCCAAAGGATCCGTATGATCTCCGATCTCAGGCTCGGGATCGTTTGCTTGATGCGAGGTTCCACCGGCATTTTTCCAAGGCGCCGCACGATTTCGGCTAGCGGAGTGCGGTGAAATTCGTGGCGCGTGATCCCGCCTACTGTGTGAGAAGTACTGCCTTGGATGCCCTTGCTTGGGTCATCCGAAGGAGGATGGACGATGATGTCCATGCCGTCCAGCGGCATGTAGATGGCCTGCTTCCAAGGCACAAAGGGATCTAGGATTTGCTCAAACGGCAAGGCGGACCGCACTGAGTCGGTAAAGGACGGAACCGCATCGTCAGTGACCATGAAAAGCTCGTCCGCCAGCGGGGTATTGTAATCCAGATAATTCAATTCACTAACCAGTTCCCAATCTTCTTGGCCCACATCCAGATAAACGCGAGCGTGGCTAGGCAAGCGCGTCTGGGCATCTACTTCGACTTCATACCGGATATCCGACGGGGTCTTAGTGCCCAGCGAGGAGCGCCGCCAGATCGAAAAAAGCACCGTCGGTTCCCGATCTTCGCGCTCAATCTGATAGGTCCAAGGCTCTAGTTGCTCGCTCCCGGGCAGGGCCAGTTGCTCGGCGACCTTATCTATAGACCACGCGCTTTCCGCGCCCCGGTCTTCCCCATACCAGACGCCGTCCATGTAAACCCGCATTTTGGCATCGTTTACCACGGCCTCGCGCCGCGCCGCGCCAGTGCCGACTGCAGAGCGGAAAAAGTGCGGTGCCCTGATCCACTGCTGCACTGGCACTTGTTCTCCCTTTTCCCCACGGAACCAGCCTTCGACGCGCACGGAGTGCAGCTTACGCACCTCGGCGACCACTTCCGCCCACGCCGAAGTGCTCCCCTGCCAGAGTACCCCGAATACCACTCCGGCCAGTACGGCGGCCAGCCCTGACAGGTACATCGGCCGCGGCAACCGCTGCCAGAATCCCGTGCGCTGACGCTTGTCCGCTGCTTGGATCGCTTTTAATGCGTTGGTACGAGCTGCCGCAAAAAGCGCGTCCGGCGGCTCGTCGGTGCCGATGTCAGCACTCAGCTCTAGCACGGTACGCACCGCCTCCAAGTCGTCAGCCGCTTCTGGGTGCTCGGTTAGATAGGTCTCGATTTGTTGCGCTTCTGCAGCCGATAATTCGCCTCGCACGTAGTCGCTTAGTTTGCTTTCAAATTCGGCTCTGTCCATGGCGCTTAGTCCTTGCAGCCAGCACCCAAATGGGCGCGGATTTTTTAAGTGCTTTGTACTCGCTGGCTCTGGCCGACTCCTCGCTGCATCCCAGTCGTGCGGCGATTTCGGCAAAGGGCCAGCCTTCGAAGTTGCGCAGGGCGAAGACGGTGCGCTGGCGCTCGGGCAATTCAGCGGCCAAGTCGCGCACTCGGTCCATGAGCAAGCGGTGCTCGGCGTCTTTGTCGGCATCGGCTTCCACCGTGGTGTTTTCCTCTTCGTAGAGCAGCGCCCGATGTTGGTAACGCCGGACTTTGAAGGCCGAGTTGGTCGCCACCCGGCAAAGCCATGCCTTGGGGTGGGCGATGATCTCGCCGCGCATACAGGTGGCGTGGAAGCGGAGGAAGGTCTCTTGGAAGACCTCCTGTGCTTCGTCGGCATTGGCGACGATAGTATAGGCCACCTTGAGCACTAGGCGTCCGTAGTGCTCTACGGCTTCGGCGCTTATGTCGGCTGGTCGGCGCAAAATTAGTTGGCGGCTAAGAGGGCTTCGATCTGCTCTGCACTCGGCACGCTGCCCAAAAGACCCGTCTCGGCGAGACGACCATCGCGGCCGATCAGCAGGGCCACTGCTGCCGTGGCAATAATCGTTCGATTCAACATGATCCACGCTCCTGTTTAGCATGTAAGTCGTGTGCGTCTGCGCCGGCCGGTGGCGCGTTTGCCCTATATGACCCACAAGGCGCGACTATGTGAACCGCAAAAATAAAAAAACCGCCTAGTCGCCTAGACGGTAGCACAAATAATGTTTCCGGCCCCCTACCGCTCGACCCCCGCGTAAATAGTGATAAAGCTCCGCGTTGTAACCTCGCTCCGCCGATCCGCGAAGCTGGTTCGCGTCAGTTCGAAGCCCAAGGTCGTAGTTAGCTGATAGCCTAGGTAGTCCGAGGTATTAATCAGTTGTGCCGTGGTGGTCAACCCGCGGAAGCTATCCTCCGCACCCGGTGGCGTGGGATTGCGCAACTGCGAGAAGATCTCGTATTCCACGCCAGCCGCGACGGTGCTTCGACGCATCAGCGGGAAGCGGAATACCAGCATCAACAGTTCGTCGAGTTCTAGGCGCGCTGGCGTCTCCGCAAGCACTGGCCGGCGGCGCGAGAATTCGCTCTTCCAACGCGGTAGCAAGGTGTACCCCCCCGCGCTCAAGCGATACTCCGCCTTGTTGATTACACCCAAAAACGAGGCTGTCTGGCGCAAACCCCTCAGCTCCAAGTCGATCCGGCCATCCAGTTGGCGGTGGAACTGCCACTTGGCCTTGTGCTCCAAGCGCAACCCCGCAAAAGGCCGCTGTTCCCAGCCGAACCACGACATGCCTATGACGGTGTTGCGCGCGGCGAGGGGATCCTCTACTCGGTATAGGCCCCCTCGCGTATTGGGTTGCTGCCTCCATTGCAGGAGGGGGTCGGCGATATTGTCCCGTACTTTGCGCAGATCTTGGAAGAGCCGCACCCGACCCCAGCGGTTGAAGTCGCGGTCGAAGGTCAACACGCCGTAGAGGGCTTGGTTGTGCTCGGCCGCCGCCAGTCGGCGCATGTCCATCTTCCCCAACATCAGTCGCACGCCCGGCAGCAGATGGGCACCACCGAAGGCGTTGTAGCCCTGCCGGTCGCGGCGGTAGGGCAGGTCGGCTTCCTCGTCGTTTTCAAAGCGATCAATGGTGCCGTTGTGGTTCATGTCCATCCCGTAGAGGAATTCGGGTCGGTCTGAGTAGTAGCGCAGGAAGGGCTCCTCGTAGTCGGGGATCAGGTTTGGGCTGTCCTCGTTGTCGTTTTGGTTGAAATCGGAAATGAAGTCGTTGTTCTCGTCCCATCCGGGAAAGATATAGCGATCTCCCGGCCCCCATCCTTTACGCCGCCAGTCGGGATAGCCATCCTGATCGTCGTTGTCTTCGACGAACTCGTAGAGTTCAAAGTGGTTGCCATAGTCAAGCGTGCCCTCCTCGCTGGCGGTCACCATCGAGGTCTGGTAGGTCGGATCAACGCTGAACGCCTCGACCAAAAAGAAGTACGGATAGGGCGTGCTGGAGAGGTTGGCGAACCAAGCTAGGGCTTCGTCACCGGTGGTGTGGTGCCGTTTGCGGTTGGGGTTGGGGAATTGCCGGTAGCGGTTGTTGATGTCGATCTCCGCGTATCCGGTGAACCCGGCTAGGTCGGTCAGTTCAAAGGTGAATCCGGCGATTTGATTAGCCGTCGGCAGCCCATAGTCGAAGGCCAACACCCGCTGATTGGAACCGTCGTGGACGTTGCCCCGGGCTCGGGCTACTGGCAGGAAGACGATATTGTCGTCGTCGTTTATTTGGTTGTCGGAGGCGACTTCAATCAGGTAGTCGTTGGCCACCACTAGTTCCACTGCGACCCGGGTGATCTCGGTCGGGTCAACGCCGACATAGCCGGCGTCGGCTAGGTCGTAGCGCACCAAGATCTCCTCCAACCCGTCCGCGGCCAAAAAACCTTGACGCTGGAGGCCGCCCTCGATGAGCGGCCGGAAGCCTATTTCGCTGGCGCGCGTCGCGTTCCCCTCTAAGTCGTACACCAGTAGATCGCTGGCGAAGAGCGCGCCGCCGCCCTTGCCGTCCGCGGGGGAATCGTCGCGGATGCGGATCTCGATCATGGTCACGGGCGTGAAATTCAGCGCCTCGGTTAGCTGCCCTTTGAAGATATCGCCGTTGATTGCCTGCCGCTGGGTCTGCGAGTGATGCGCGTTGACCAGCGTGCCCCCGACCTTGACGAAGTCCCCGACTTGGACCTCCAGCCTGCCGCCAAACAAGTTGGTATTGTTGGTGCGCTGCTCAGACCACGTCCCCGGCGAGCTAGGTTCCGAAATCCGCGACATCAGCAGCGTCGCTTGATACTTGTCGGCAGCGTAATCGATTTGCAGGCCGTTGAAGCGCGGTTTGGAGAACGTCATCGGCGTTAGCGTAGTGCGAATCTCGTTGCCGACGGTGATGGCGTAGTGGTGCTCCCCCTTGTGGTCGGAGGCGACCACAAGGCTGTTGAACCAACCGCTGAAACGCGAGGTCTTCTGCACGGCACTGCCGAAGGGCTGGGGATTTTCCTGCCGCCAGTCGTAGATCAGCCATCCCCGGGTCAGGAAGTTTCCATAGACGTCGTAGAAGTAACCGCCCTCCAGCGCGATAGGGACGTAACGCTGGTAGTTTTCGCGTGCGTAGTTGGCGTATTCCCACTGGTTCCAACGGTATTCGGTGTAGAGTTCCTGCGGCACGTACCACTTGCGGATGGCGGGATCGAGCGCGTCGAAAAGCACGCCGGGGCCTCGGGGCTCGTAGGTGACCCGGCCGCCGCGCTGGACGGTGCCCAAGCGGGCACCGTAGTCCTGGGCTTGGGCGGCGTCAACCAACAGTACGACAAGCAGGCTGTATTTTATCAGTTGCGCCAGCCCTCTCGTTTTTAATGGTAGAACGGGCATTAGTACGCTACTCCTATTGTCCCCAGATGGCGCTCCTCAAACGCGTCTGCCTGCACCCGCAATACCCACACATAGGTCCCCGGCGCTAGCAACTTCCCATCCGCGGTCCTGCCATCCCAACGGTAGCGCGCTGGCCCGATCCCCCGCTCCTCTGCAAACACTCTGTGCATCCGCCGCCCTGCCAAGTCGAACACGTCTAGTGCCACCGGCGCTGGCTCGACGATCTGCAACAAGTTGAAAAACATCTCAAACTGGTCATTGACCCCGTCCCCATTGGGCGTGAACACCCGCGTGCTGATCGCGATCTCGCCGACCAGCTTGCCGATCTGCGGTTTGGGGATTTCCACTGCCAGCCCCGAGAGCTCGTCTTGGTCCTCCGGCCCGAAATCCACGACCTGTCCCGGCGCGACGATCTGCGGTACCGTTGGGAATTGGCTGTTGTAGGCGCGGCTGGAGAACGTGGTGCCGAAGCGGAAGATCGGCAGGTCATAGGTGAATTCCAGCACGGCCCCGTCTGTGCGCACCAGCGCAAAACTCAGCCGGAAGCCTTCTTGGCGGGCGTATTCTACTGCGAAATCCACCGCCTGCCCATCCAAGCGCACGTTGCGGATATTCTCCACTGGCGCGTTGGAGTCCACGGCCAATGCGTCATAGCCGCGCACTGCTCCGTTAGCCCGCAGCAACACCGCGTAGTGGAACGTCGCTGGCTTTTCCGCCTCGGCCAGTCGCGGAAAGACTTCGGCCCGAAGGGTGTCGGCGATTGGCGGGCGCAGGTAGTCGAATTCGAGCCGATCGACGAGGCGCGTATCAAAGAGCCGGCCGGCAAAGGCAAACTGGAACTGGATAAAGCGCCGCGGCCCCGGTGCTGTTACTAGGCCGCTGTTCAACACGCGCTGCCACGGGCTCCAGTTTTCTTCGTCCTCCTGCGGTGGCAAGCGCTTGAGGCGGTCAAGCGACCAGTATTCGGCGGCACTCACCTCGGCGTTGGTAGAAAGTGAGAACGGATCTTCAGGCCCAGTTCGCTGCCGATAGACGATTGGCGTGTCGTCTCGCCCGGTGCGCACTCGCGCCGTCAGGCGGGAAAAGGGCGCTTCGCCAACCACCTCCTCCACCCAGCGTACCTCGCCGACGGTGGCGGGAGCCCCTAAGTCGAGCAGGTCCGTCTGATAGGTCGCCTGGCTCATATAGCCCGTGCCATAGACTTCTAGCTCGTCGATCTCAAAGGGCACTTCCGACAGCGAACGCAACTTTACCAGCCGCACGTACTGGGGCCTGACCGCCACATCGACCACTGGATCCTCGTTTTCCAATTCGCGGATCACCAAAATGTCTGGCGCGCCGCTGACGCGGTTGGTCAGCCGCGGGTTGACCCACAGTTCGTACGCGCGCAGGAAATCGTCTTGGTAGGGCTGGCGCGGCGTGGCCGCCACGGTGTTGCGCGGATAGAAGCGCACTCGCTGCACGCCCACCTGTTGGACAAAGTCGAGGATGATCCAGATGCCATAGGCCGGAACCAGCGGATTGAAGGGGGTGGGTTTGCGCTCGAAGGCGACGGTGTGGTCGCCGTTGACGATGCCGCGGAGCTGGGCTTTGCGAAAGTCGGTGCGCCTAGTCGCCGCGTTGGGCACCTTAACCGAGCCTTGGCCTTCGAGCACTAGGGAGGCGATATTCTCCGCGCCGTCGAAAAAGCGCGGGCTGATCCATCCCGGTCGATGAACGAACTCGACCGCACCCACCAGCACGTTGCTCGTATCCACCTGTGGCCGCACCGAGGAGCCAACCAAGAATTCGGGGTCGATGCCGTCGCCGCCGCCTGTCCATTTGTGCTCAACACCGCCGAGCTCAAAGGTGCGGACTTGGCCGTCGGCATTCAGGGCCAGCAATAAGAGTGCCGCGCAAGCCCAGTTCATAGCTGCAACCCCGCGTTGATGCTCATAAAGAGCAGGCTGGCGCGCTGGTCTTCGCTCTGGGCAAAATTGCGCCACAGCCACTGCGCTCCCACTCGGGTCACCAATTGGTAGCCGGCATAACCCACTCTGTTGGTTAGCTGGATTACCAACGTCTGGCCCGTGAAGTCCTCCGCGACCTCTGGGTGCCTGCCCTCCAGCATCCAGAACCGGCTCCACTCTAGCCCGCACTGAAGCTGGGTGTCGAAGATCTGGCGGCCGTGCCGCGCATAGTAGCTGACCGAGACCTGCTCGGCTAGGATCGGCTGCACCCACAGCAGGAACAAGGTCTGTTCCAAGCTCTCTGCCACAGGTGCCCGGCTGTGGAAGGGCCGGACGCGGCGGTACTCGCTCTTCCAGCGCGGCTCCACCCGGCCCAGCCCCAAAGGCACTGTCCACTCGGCTTTGTTGATCGCGCCGAGAAAACCCGAGCTAGCGCGCCCTTCGCGGCTGCGGAACGCCGCGCGATCTCCGCGCTGCCACCAGCCCTCCCACTTGAAGCGGTGCAGGTGGCGCAGACCCCAGTCAAAAGCCTGTTCCCAGTCGGCGTACAAGGTGTTGCGCCAAGCGTTGTTCCCCGGCAGCCGATCCACAACAGTCTGCATCCGTCCCACCGCGCCCACGGGCTGCACCCATTGCTCCAAGTCATCCGGGATGTCGTCCCTGACGCGCGCGGCGAAATCGAAAAATCGCAGTTGCCCGATCCTGAGACTCCAGCGCGCCGCGGCCAGCGCGTACATGGCATGGGTGCGACCATCCCCGGAAATCAGCCGCACGCGCTGGTGGCCCAACGCCAAACTCGCATCCGGCCCTAGATGCCCGCGGACATACATATTGAAACCGCGATGGTCGCGCTTGTAGGGGTAATCGGGCAAGAGGTCGTTCTCGAAACGGTCGATTGTGCCGTTGTGGTTGAGGTCGAGGCCGAAGAGGTACTCCGGTCGGTCCGAGCGAAAGCGCAGGAAGGGTTCTTCGTAATCGGGGATGAGATTGCGGTTCTGGTTGTGGTCGTAGATGAAGTCGCGGTTTTCGTCGTAGCCGGGAAAAGCCACCCGCGAGAAGCTCTGGAAGGGCCGCTGCCATTCCGGGATGCCGTTGTCGTCGTCGTCGTCATCGACGAATTCGTAGAGGTTGGGAGTCGGCGCTTGATAGCGGATATCGCCGTTGCCCTGCACGAGCCAGTAGTTGGTCGAATAGTCGTCGGACAGCGAGAACAACTCCCCGGCTATGTCATAGGGATAGCGCTGGTAGGCCACTTCCGCGTACGCGGCGTGGGCGCTTTGGACGAAGTGGTGCAGGTGCTTGACGTCGCGGCTGGGATACATGCCGTGCTGCCGGTTGGCTACGGCCTCGCCCCGGAATGAGAGTCCGCGCCACTCGACCAAGTCCCAGTTGATCCCTAGTAGTTCGTTGGCGGTGGGCAACCCGTAGTCTAAGCGCAACACTTGGCTATTGCTGTTGTCTTGGACATTGCCCGGCGATCGCGCGACAGGGAAAAACACGATCTGCGGATCGCGCCGCTCTCCATCGGTCTGCAAGTTTGAGGCCATCTCGACTCGGTAGTCGTCGGCTACCACCAACTCAACCGCGGCTCGGCGCAAGGTGGCCGAGCGCAATCCTTCGTGGTCGAGGGCGGCAAAATCGTATTCGAGCAGGATCGTCTCCGAACCGTCGGCTACCAGCGCCCCAGCCCGCGTCCGCCCGCCCTCAATGCGCGGCAAAAAGCCGATTTCTCGCCCGCGCACTTGGGTGCCGCTGGTATCGACCAGCACGATGTCGTACCTGAACAGCGCCGTGCCACTCACCCCGTCGGCCGGCGAGTCATCCCTGAGCCGCACCCATAGTTTGTCCAGCGGCTTGTTCTGGCCGGTGGTCAGCGTCCCGGACAGAGGGTTGCCGTACGCAATCTGCACTTGGCTTTGCGCGTTGTGGGCGTTGATATACGTAACGCCGAGGAGCGCCGCATCGCTGGCTTTAAACTGGGCGTGGCCCCCCAACAGGTGCGTGGTATTGGTGCGGTAGGCGTTGTCCGGCTGGCTCGGCCGCGACAGCAGCAGGCTCCCCACGAGGTGCTCGTTGGCCCAGTCGAGGCGCAGCCCGTTGAACTCGGTCTTGTTGAAGGTCAAGGGCGTGAAAGTGGTGAAGATCTCGTTGCCGATCATCAACCGCGCGCTGGTTGCCCTGCTCTCGTCTGAGGCGATCACCAGATTCTGGAAGAATCCCGAGTAAGGAAGTCCTTGGCGGATCAGGCTACCCTCGCGTTTGGTTTGCTCCTGTTCCCAAGTATAGACCAGCCAGCCGCGTCCCAAGCGGTGGCCGAAGGTGTCGTACCATGGCTCGCCCTCTAGGCTGGCGTTTAGGAGAGTCCGATAGCGTTCTCGCGAGTAGGAGGTCCCGTAATCGTACCAAGGCTGCATATAACTTTCGGCCAGATGCCGGGGTGCGTACCAGCGGTGCATTCGCGGCATGATGTATTCTAGCTCAAAGTGCGGCACTTCCCACGCGGCCGACGGTAGGCCCTGCAACCCCCACCGGCTCGCGTCCGCACGTTGCGCCTCAACCGCTAGCGGGCGCAGCGCACAGCAGGCCAAGACGCCCGCCAGCCAAGCTGTTTTTCGCCTCGTCAATAGACCACCCCCACCAAGCTCGCGGCTTGAGTTTTGCCCGCACCCACATCCGCGGCGAAAGCGACGCGCACCAGATAAGTTCCCGGCCGCACCAGTGCTCCTGTGTCGTCGCGACCATCCCAAACCACAGCGTGGTCGCCGCTGGGATTTTCCCGGCGCAGCGAAAGCTCGCGCACCTTGCGGCCGGACAGGTCGTAGATGCCGACGTCAATCCGCCGTTCCCGGATGAGGCGGTAGATGGTAAAGCGGATCTCGGCTTGGTCGTTTAGGCCGTCGCCGTTGGGGGTAAAGACCTCGGGTTGCAAACGCACGCGGTCCAACAGCGGGAAGTTTTCCACATCGGCCACCACCACTAGCGACTGACTGGCAGCCAACGACCCAGCGTCGCCCTCGCTCACCGCCTGAACGATCCCGGGTCGGGTCGCGCGTTTCAGTTCGGCACCAAAGGTGGTGCCGCTCAAAAACACCCGCGTGCGGAAGCGCGCCTCGTACAGCGACCGCCCACCGGTGACCGGCGCGGGAAAAGCCAATTCCACGGACCCGTCCTCTAACCGCGCTAGCTCCAGCGGCCCTGGCCATAGCTCTCGCCCGGTGCCGACGCGCAACTGCGTCTCGCTGCCTTGCCGGAACGAGACAAGCTCAATCGGGACCGAGGATGACGAGTGCAGCCGAATCCGGTCAAAGCCGGAATTGCCGGGGCCAAAAACCGGGCGGATGTACATGGAGAAGCGCTGTTCTGCCCCTGGCTCCACCCCATCGATAGGCCACACTTCGGCAAAGGTCTGGTCCACCAATGGCGGCGCTAACTTGAGCCGCAAGCTCCTCATCTGCGCCGTCCGCAGCGGTTCCTGGGTCAAAAGCCGTATCTGCGCTTGGGCGAAGCGCCGGGGGCTAGGTGACTTGAAAGGCTCTCCCGACGTTAGGTAAACCCCACTCCAATTGCTCCATCCCGGTCCCGGTATTTCCCGGACTATCACCTCGCCGCGATTTTTCTCGTAGCGAATAGACTCCCACTCCTCTTGGCTGATTTCCTGCCCCACTACGTCGAAGTAGCGCCGCTCCTCAATCACTTCGTCGCCGCTGCGAGTGCGGATTTCTAGCTGGGTGCCCGGGGGCTGGTCTCCGTCCCATTCCACGGCGGAGAAAATTCGCGGGCGGCCTAGGCGGATAACGGGCGATTCGAACGCGACTTCGGACACGTAGCCTTCGCCATAGGCTTGGATCTCGCTCAAGTTGCCCGTCTCGCTTAGCTCTCCCACCAATTCCAGACGCCTCAGTTCCAAATAGCGCACCTCGCGCAAGGGGAACTGCTCCTCTAGCTGGAGAAAGGACTCCCGATTCTGCCGCTCCTCCAAAGCCTCCCACAACAGCGAGCCATCGGGGTCGAGACGGCCGTCCGAGATTCGGAGTTGATAGGCGTTTAAAGGCCCCTCGGCGCTTATTAGGCGCACCCGGTCCAGCCAGAACCGGGCTCCTAGGTCCACTAGGAGCTGATTGCGGTCGCGCACCGAATCGTAAGTCCGCAGCGGGTAGAAGGAGCGGAAGAGGCCATCGGTCGCCAGCGCGAGCAGGATATTGTCGAAGATGCTCACGTCGCGATTGCGGAGCCGCTGGGTCAGATTGACGACATTGTCCCCTATGGTATAGACCTCAAGCTCGGCCAAACGCGGCCGCTCGCGGCGAAAATAGCGCACTTGACCCTGTTCCTCTGCGGGCAAATCTCGATGCGTCTGCTCGTCGATTAGGATTTGGCGGCCAATGACTGTCTGGCGGAAGTACTCGACCGTCCCTTGGTCTGCGGGCGACAGCGCCTCGTAGGTAGCTCGATCTACTTCCGCGCCCCGCGTACTGTCCGAAGCCAACGCCTGAAAGCGCACGATCTGCGCCACTTCGCCCTCGACTCCGGCGGGCAAGGGGCGCTGGGGCCGGACCTCAAAGCTGAACTCCCGCTCCGTCTTGTTGGGGTACGTCACCTGCCCGACGCGGAAAAACTTCAGCGGTCGCTCTGGATGTCCCCGCCCGTCCGAGAGCAGCACCCTGAACTTGAGGAAGGGATCGCCCGCTTGAGCGAAGCGCACGACCACCCTTTTGGCGATTACTGATCGCCCTAGTTCTACATCGACAAACCAGTCTTTCAGTGGGTCGGTCGGGTCGGGCTCCCAATAGGTGGCTTGGTCCCCGTCCATTGTGAACGGTGCCTGCGCGGCGCTGCTGCCCGCCCGGCGGATTCCCCCCACCAAGGTGTCTCCGCCGGCCTCCGGGGTCTCGAACTCCATTGCGTTGAGTGCGGCGTTGATGTCGCGGCGCAGGAAGCGGGGCAATACTGCACCTTCGGCCGCAACTACGTGTGCCCCTACAGGTGCCTCCCATTCGGCCCAGTGCGCTGCTTGGTCGATGACGACCTCGTCCCGCGTCAGCCGGTAGCCGGTCTGGGCGTTGAGGGTGGGTGGATGCGTCAACAATAGACAGAGTACCGCCGACCAAGATCGCCGAATAGATGTTCTTAGGTTCATGCCGTCAGGCCAGCTAGAAAGCGATCTGGTCTTATTCATATCAGTACGCCACTCCCACCGAGCCCCAGCGGCGCTCTGAGTCCTCGTCGGCTTGTACGCGCAACTCGTACAGATACAGCCCCGGCGGCACCAGTAAACCCTGGTCGTCCGTTCCGTCCCACTCCACTGCATAGGACCCGTTGCTGCCCATCCCCTCATAGGCCCGCCGCACCCGGCGACCAGCCAAGTCGTACATTTCCAGCGTCACCGCAGCCTCCGCAACGAGCTTCAACAGCGCGTAACTCAGTGCGAAGGCGTCGTTGATCCTATCGCCGTTGGGCGTGAACAACCGGGTCCCCTGCAACTGCGCCACCAGCGGCACGTTGCCGTCCGCGAAGCGCACGACCAGATTGGTCCCTTCCAGCGAGGGATCCACATCGCGCTCGTCGGCCACTTGGTATGCTTCTTCAAGTTGGCCGTCCGCATCTCTGCGGTCGAGTGCCCGCACTTCAAAGCGGGTGTAGTCGCGGAACACAGTGCCGCGAAAGACGATCTGCACGAAGGTTCCCGTTTGCTCGATGTGCCGCCACAAGTCGATGTCGAAGCCTGCGCTGGGCTCGTAGGTGGCGGAAAAGGAAATCTCCTCGTCATCGACGAGTATCCGCTCGATTTCCGTTACCTGCGCGTCCGTGCGCACCTGCAGGAAGCGGAAGCCCGTGGCTTGCGGGTCTCGGCCTCTGTCGGGGCGCAGGCGCACTTCCATGGACAGGGTAAAGCGCGTTTCGACGCCCGGCTGCACGACGCCGGGGCTAATCTCGGCCAGCAGGCTGCTGACCACCGGCGGTCGCGCAAATTCGAAGACCAGCCGCCTGAGCACGGCCCCCGGTGAGGCCATGCGCACCCTGAACTGCAAAAAGCGGCGCAGCCCTGGCGAGCGCATCAGGCCGCCGCTGACCGTCTGCCAGCTACTCCACAGTGGATTGGGTTTGATCGGCCCCTTTTCCTCATCGGGCAATGCTTGGTAATCCTCTCTGCTCACCCGCAGCAACCCGTCCTCTGCTTGGAGGTCTAGGCGGAAGTAGTGCTCGGGGTCGCGGTCGGAGCCGGTGCGCGTCTGCACGGTGGCGGGGGCGTTTTCTATGGAGCCGCCCTCGTAGCGCACTTTGCCCCAGACGATATTGGGATAGCGCGCCCTGACCGGCCTGGAGACATAAGTGCCCACGGGCGCGTCGCCAGCGCCGTAGATTTCCACTTCCGCCAGTTCCCACTCGCGCTCAGTGCTAGGCTCTATGAGCACGTAGCGCACGTCGCGGCTATCAATGCGCTTTTCCACCACAGGCTCGACATTGGGTGTGGAGGCGAAAAAGCTGAAGGCTCGGTCGTACTCTGCTTGGCTTTCGGCTTTGGTGAGAAGGCGAAAAACTTGGAGGAAGCGGCGTCTGTTCTGGCGGTCAAGGCGCGGGAAGAGGCGGACGCGATCGATGCGGAAGACGGCACCGAGGTCGATCTCTACGGGCGTACTGCGGTTGATAGCGTCAAACTGATCTGGATCGAAGGCCGTGGAGGTATCACCGTCGTATAGCAGAGTGCCTAGGGGCACGCGAAAGGTGCCATCGAGATTTGCCACCAGCCCCACCGCCATGCCTCCGCGCTCGGCCAAGCGCAGCGACAGGTTTTCGCCGGCTTCTGCCGGCCACGTCCAGATGGAATCGCGCGCTACGCCTAGGAACTGAGCCTCTTCGACAATGCTGTCCCAGCGGCCTAGGCGGCCGTCTTGGCCCACGTCGAGGGTATCGACGGCCAGCACGGAAGTGGCGCTGGAGAGGAGGCCGATTAGCAGGGCATAGTGTGTGGCTTTATTCAATTGGGTCGGCTCGCCTATTCGAGTTTGACCATTTTGCGGGTGCGCGTCTGCTCGTCCACCTGCACCCGATATACATAGACCCCAGTGGCGACGGGTTGCCCCTGCGCGTCGCGGCCATCCCAAGTCAGCTCGTGCTCGCCAGCCGGCAGCGGACCATTCCACACTTGGCGTAGCGGCTGCCCTAGGATGTTGTAGATGGTTAAGGTCACATTCTTGGCTCCAACGGGAACGGCCAAGGGGATGGTCGTGGCGGGGTTGAACGGGTTGGGATAGTTGGCCCCGAGGGCAAAGATCGTTGGTGTGGCCGCCGTCTCGTTGGCTACGGCGGTGGCCGGGGGGCCTTGGTTTTTAAAGACGAAGACGCCGCCGGGATTGCTTGCCGGACTCGTTCCCAGCACGACTATATCGGTGTCGCCATCGCCGTTGACATCGCTGGCGAGGACCTGGTTGCCCTCGCTTGGCAGGGGGTAGTAGCCTTCGAGGACGGGTGCGCCGTTGCGTTGGCCGAGCAGCACCACCAGCGCCGGACCGATGGGCGAGTTGCCAGCGATCATGGCCACATCCAGTACGCCATCGCCGTTGAGGTCGCTGGCGGTCGCCTCTGACGGGAGCACCTTCCAGTCAAGCAAGGAATGGCGTACCAATCCGCCGGAGGCATCCAGACGCCACAGGACCAAGCCGTAGTAATCGAATTCGCGGAACGGATCTATGCTCTCGGAGGAGCCGAGTAGATCCACCATCCCATCGCCATCGAAGTCGGCCAGGAGGTGCAGGTCGCAGGGATTGATCGGGGCCGCAAAAGAGAGCGGCGGTTCCTCGATGGCGGCCCACGGCTGGGTCAGTTGCCAAAAGTCTTGCGGCTCAAAGCAACTCCCACTCCACAACAGGCTCGCAGCTTCGCCGAGGGGTTGTCCGGCGGGCAGCCAGGGCCAGCGCCACTCCTCGCTGTGGAGGACGAAGGTATCGCTATCGACAAAGTCGTAGCCGTCGTTGATCCACATAATCACTATTTGGAAAAGAATATCGCCGACCAACAAGTCCGTATCGCCGTCGCCGTCGCCATCGGCCAAGCCAACGAGCCCGCCGTCGAACAGTTGCAGGGTGGGTTCAAAGCCGCCGCCCCAGTTGTACCACACTTCGACGTTCCTCCCCGATTGGTAGTCAACGACCAAATCGAGGAGTCCATCGCCGTCGAAGTCGCTTCCCCGCAGGTCCATACGTGGAGGGCCGTCAGCGGGTTCGGTTGCGAGGAGGAACTCTTGGGTGGGTTCAAAGCCGCCTAGCCCGTCGTTGGACGCCACAATCCAGCCCAGTTGTCTTTCGCCGTCCACAAGGCGGTGCCAAGCCGCCACGAGGTCCGCATCGCCATCGCCATCTACATCGCCCATCGCGCCGTGCGATTGGTCTTCCCAGTAGCCTCGCCCGAAGGTTGGGATGCCGATGCCCTCGCCGAGCGGGAAAAAGTCGGGTTCGGCGAACAAGGTGCCGGACGGCCCCAACCCCACACCGAGATCTCTAGGCGACAATTCTCCCTGCGTCACCTCTTCGGCTCCCGTGAGTTGGATCCAGTCTATTTCTAAAAACTTGGGATGGTTGTCTATATCCTGCGAGTCTCGGTATAACATCATGTCTATGCGAATAATATAGAGGGTATCCTGCCAGATGATCTCCAACTCTGGGTCTGCTGCCAAGGCGCGTAGATCTAGGGTGATTTCTTCCCATTCGATGGGATAGGGTTGACGATCTATCCCCGCGGCACTAAGCCCCGCTTTAGGGTGGCGTCTTTTCTCGGCGTTGGACCAGAACATCGAGAATGGCCCCTCAGTGGGGCTATGATGGATGAGGCGCAGCCGTAGGGTAATGCGGTCGAACAGGGCCGAGTCTTGCCCAATCAGCGGCGCGCGCAATTGAACGGTGGGGGTGCGACCCGGCACGGGCGCAATGCGCCAGACGCCATTGACGATTTCGGTCTGTAGTGGGTCGTTACTGCCTAGTTCGTTGCTATAAATAGTACTTTCCCGGGCGCTCCAGCCATAGGTGGAGCCGTCGTCGAAATCCCACGTTAGAGCAAAGGCTCCGCATGGAGCGGCCACCAATAAAATTGCTAAGAGAACGCGGCGCATTGTTTACCTCCAGAGTTTGCGGTCGTATGGTTTAGATTTCTCAGCTTCAAGCCCTATCGCCTATTCGAGTTTGACCATTTTGCGGGCGTGCGTTGTGCTTAATTAAACCGTATCGATCTTAAAACGGCTTCTCACAAGCTCTTCTCGATCGCCGCTACAGTCGCGTCTGTATTTCCTCTTAAGCCATGATCCTCCACGATCAGTCCTTGGGAGTCCACCAAGTAATACGAAGGGATGCCGCTTACTTGGTAGGTTTTGGCTACCTCCGCATTCCAGCCATCCGCCCGCACGTGGACGCCTTTGATTTCGTGTTTGTCAATCGCCTCTCGCCAATCAGCCTCATCCGCGTCCAGCGATATGTTGAGGAAGACGACCGACCAGTCGGCCGTTTTTTCTTTGACTTGGCGGAGATAGGGTAGGTCGTCGATACACGGGACGCACCAACTTGCCCAGAAATCGAGCAGAATCACTTGCCCTTTGAACTGGCTCAGTGATACGGGTTGGCCGTCGAGATTGGGGAGGGTGAATTCGGGTGCGGGTTGCCCGGGTTGCAGCTTTAGGGCTATATCCAGAACCGCTTGGACGGCCTCATTGTACTCTGGGTGCGGGTTGATCTGTTGGAACTCTTCCCACTCGCGCTGGGCCGCGGCAAAGCCTTCACTGCTACTGCGCTTGAACCTATTGATCAGCTCTCCGGCTAAAAACCAGTAGAGCACTCTCCCTTCGAGTTTTTCGTTAGCCAGATCGTATCTAGTAGGCCCAAACCACTGTCCTTTTCCGGCATAGATCGAGTCGAGTTGCGCTTGAGCGGCTTCCGATAGTCCCAAGCCCGCTAGATCGATCTTCGCCGACAGCTTGAGCGGTTGACGATGTTCGTACAGGGAGTCGAGTTGCGCCTGGGCGGCTTCTGACAGCCCCAAGCCCGCTAGATCGATCTTCGCCGATAGCTTGGGTGGCTCCTTGGCTAGGGAATCCAACCGTACTCCACGCGGTATGTAGAACACCACCTCTCCGTCCGTCGTATCCGCCCTAGGCGACTTCTCTTCCTCACTTAACAACGGGTAGATGTTGAGGGCCCTAGCGGACTTTTCGTATAGGGAGTCGAGTTGCGCTTGGGCACTTGCCGCAACACCAAACGCCGATAAATCGTACTGATCGGACAGCTTGAGCCAGCGGCCATCCTTTTCGTACAGGGAATCGACCTCGGCTTGGGCACTCGCCGCAACACCAAACGCCGACAAATTGACCATTTTCGACAGCACGGGCTGGCGGCCGTCCCTTTCGTACAGGGAGTCGAGTTGCGCTTGGGTTTCCTCCGCCAACTCCAAACCCGATAGATCGTACATCTTGGACAGCTTGGGGTTATCGTCACGCTCATGGTCTTCCCCCCAGCTTAGGGTGCGCTCCAGAAACCAGCGATAATTGGCTACGCCGATGGCCTTTTCGTCCACTAGGGGAAATTCTTGCAGGAAGTCGTGGTACTCTGGGGTGATGTCTCTGTTCTCGCGTCCGTTGGCAAACCGGTAATTCATTGGGTAAGACATCATCCTATTAGCCCATTCGTAGTTGACGTAGGCCGTCACATAGTCGATGCACTCTGAAGACAGCGCGTATTGCTCGCGCCCTGAGGCCAAGAACTCGAACTGATCCTGCCGCCACTGTTCCATTTGGTGCTTGAAATCCTCGACCTCCAGCCCCTTGTATTCGAGGCGTAGGGGGTAAGATTGCGGGATCCACTTGGAAGTGAAGCGGCTGTTGTCCGCGTTGGAGCCGCTGAACGAGTAAGAAGGACCAAAAAAGCCCTCCTCCACGGTCACGTGCAGACTGTCGCCGGGTTCGACAAAGAGGGATAGGGATCTCCGATCGAAAAGGAACGATCCTAACCACTGCACCCATTCCCATCTCGTGACGGAGGTCCCTCGGACGACGGGCAACTCGAAGGCGAAGCAATCCAAGCTGTCGAGCGCGACGCGCTGCTCGGAGTTTTCCAACGCCGACGGCGATTCGTAGTGAAATGTGATTTCCCGCGAGCGAGGGTCCCGGACTTCGCCGGTGATAGTCGCAACCGATGGCTGGCTGGGAGTGCTTTCGGCGGCCTCGGCGAAATCTCGCGTTAAGTCAAAGACTCCACATGGAGCGACCACCGGCAAAATTGCAAAGAGAATGCGGCGCATAATGTACCTCCAAAGTTTGTGGTCGTGCGGTTTAACTTCACCATCTCCAAGCCCTATCGTCTATTCGAGTTTAACCATTTTGCGGGTGTCCGTCTGCTCGTCCACCTGCACCCGATACATATAGACTCCGGTGGCGACGGGTTGGCCTTGGGTGTCGCGGCCATCCCAAGTTAGCTGGTGCTCTCCGGCGGGCAGCGGCCCCGTCCACACTTGGCGTAGCGGCTGTCCTAGGACATTGTAGATGATTAAGTCCACGTTCTTGACTCCGGCGGGTACGGCTAAGGGGATGGTTGTGGCGGGATTGAACGGGTTGGGGTAGTTGGCTCCCAATGAAAAGGCCGTTGGCGTGGCCGCCGTCTCGCTGGCTATGGCGGTGGCCGGGGTGCCTTGGTTGATAAAGACGGAGACGCCGCCGTTGTCGCTTGCAACGCTCGTTCCTAGCGCGACTATATCAGTGTCGCCATCGCCGTTGACGTCGCTGGTGAGCACTTGATTGCTCTCGCCGGGTAGGGGATAGTAGCCTTCGAGGACGGGTACTCCGTTGTGCTGGCCGAGCAACACCACGAGGGCCGGACCGACGGTCGAATTGGCAGCGACGATAGCCACGTCCAACACGCCATCGCCGTTGAGGTCGCTGGCGGTGGCCTGTGACGGGAGCACCTTCCAATCGAGCAAGGAGTCGCGCGTCCACCCGCCGGAGACGTCCAGACGCCACAGAGCCAAGCCGTAGTAGTAATTTTCAAAGAATATATCTATGCTCTCGGGGGAGCCGAGTAGATCCACTGCCCCATCGCCATCGAAGTCGGCCAGTAGGTGTAGGGCGCAGGGATTGATCGGGGCTTCAAAAGAGAGCGGTGGTTCTTGGACGGCGGCCCACGGCCGGGTCAGTTGCCAAGAGCCTTGGGACTCAAAGCAGGATCCGTTCCACAACAGGCTTGCAGCTTCACCCAAGGGTTGCCCGGTGGATAGGGAGGCCCAGCGCGCCTCCTCCCAAGGCGTCTCCTCGCTGGCGAGTCCATGCTCATCCGTCTCTTCGCTGTGTACCTCATTGCTGTCGAGAGCGAATCTATCGTCGAGGACGAATCTATCACTGTTGACAAAGTCGTAGCCGTCGTTGATCCACATAATCACTTGGGACGGAGCATCGCGGACTAACAAATCTATATCGCCGTCGCCGTCGCCATCGGCCAAGCCAACGAGCACGACGCCGGACAGTTCGAGGAAGGGATCAAAGCCGCCGCCCCAGTTATACCAGACTTCGACGATCCCACTTTCGGCAGTGACTAAATCGAGGAGTCCATCGCCGTCGAAGTCGCTTCCCCAGAGATCCAGTGGAGGGTGATCAGAGGATACGGTTGCGAAGGAGACCTCTTGGGTAGGTTCAAATCGGCCTAGCCCGTCGTTAGACGCCACAGTCCAGCCTAGTTGTCTTTCTCCGTCCACGAGGCGGTTATAGGCCACCACGAGATCCGCATCGCCATCGCCATCTACATCGCCCACTGCGCCGTGCGATTCTTGCGAACTGCTTTGCCAACGGCTTGGGATGCCGATGCCTGCGCCGAGCGGAAAAAAGTCGGGTTCGGCAAACAAGGTGCCGGGCGGTCCCAACTCCACACCGAGATCCCGAGGCGACAATTCTCCTTGCGCCAACTCTTCGGCCCCTGTGAGTTGGATCCAGTCTATTTCTAAAAACTTGGGATGGTTGTCCACGTCCTGCGAGTCTCGGTATAACATCATGTCTATGTGAATATTATAGAGGGTATCCTGCCAGATGATCTCCTGCTCTGGATATGCTTCTACCAAGGCGCGTAGATCTACGGTGAGGTCTTCCCATTCGAGGGGATAGGGTTGAAGATCTCTCCTCGTGCTAACCCTCCCTTTAAGGAGGCGTCTTCTCTCGGCATTGGACCAGTACATCGAGAATGGTCCCTCGGTGGGGCTGTGGTGTATGAGGCGTAGCCGTAGGGTGAGGCGGTCGAACAGGGCCGAGTCTTTGCCGATCAATGGCGAGCGCAATTGAACGGTGGGTCTGCGACCCGGCACGGGCGCAATGCGCCAGACGCCATCGACGATTTCGCTGTGTAACGGGTCGTTACCGCCATTGCTATGAGTAGCACTTTCCCGGGCGGTCCAGCCCCAAGTGGAGCCGTCGTCGAAATCCCACGTTAGAGCAAAAGCCCCGTGTGGAGCGGCCACCAACAACATTGCAAAGAGAACGCGGCGCATTGTCTGCCTCCAGAGTTTGTAGTCATGCGGTTTAGCTCCCCCATCTCCAAGCCCTATCGCCTATTCGAGTTTGACCATTTTGCGGGTGCGGGTCTGCTCGTCCACCTGCAAGCGGTAAACATAGACCCCAGTGGCAACGGGTCGGCCTTGCGCACCTCGGCCATCCCAAGTCAGCCGATGCTCGCCAGCCGGTAGCGGACCCGTCCACACTCGGCGCAGCGGCTGCCCCAAGACATTGTAGATAGTTAAGTCCACGTTTTTAGCTCCGTCGGGCACGGCCAAAGGGATGGTTGTGGCGGGGTTGAATGGGTTGGGATAGTTGGCTCCGAGGGTAAAGGCTGTTGGCGTGGCCGTCTCGACTGCTACGGTGGTGGCCGGAGTGCCTTGGTTGATCAAGACGAAGACGCCGCCGTGGTCGCTTGCGGGACTGGTTCCCAGCACGACCAGATCGGTGTCGCCATCGCCGTTGACATCGCCGGTGAGCGCTTGACTGCCCTCGCCGGGCAGGGGGTAGTAGCCTTCGAAAGCGGGTACTCCATTGCGCTGGCCGAGCCACACCACCAGTGCTGGACCGACGGGCAAGTTGCCAGCGACCATAGCCACATCCAAGAGTCCATCGCCATTGAGGTCGCTAGCGATGGCGTCGTGCGACGAGAGCGCCTTCCAGTCGAGCAAGGAATCGTGCGCCCATCCGCCCGAGGCGTCCATGCGCCACAGAGCCAAGCCGTAGTAGTCGCTGCCGAAGTTCGTCTCTATGCGCTCGGGGGAGCCGAGTAGGTCCACCGCTCCATCGCCATCGAAGTCGGCGATCAGGTGCAGGGCACCGGGATTGATCGGAGCCTCGACAGCGTGCGGCGGTTCTTGGATGGCGGCCCACGGTCGGGTCAATTGCCAGGATCGGGACTTGCAGAAGCGCTGCCTGCAGGGTCGGAACCACAACAGGCTGGCGGCTTCGCCGAGGGGTTGCCCGGCGGGTAGGAAGGGATAGAATCCCTCCTCCTCGCTGTCGAGGGCGAAGGGATCGCTGCTGACAAAGCCGTAGCCGTCGTTGATCCACAAGGTCACGTAATACGATACGCCGTCGTACTCCATGACTACGAGATCCGCATCGCCGTCGCCGTCGCCATCGGCCAAGCCAAGGAGCCAGACTTCGGACAGTTGCAGGATCGGATCAAATTCGTCGCCCCAGTTGTACCATAGTTCGACAGTCCGGCCTTCATTAATGACCAAGTCCAGGAGTCCATCGCCGTCGAAGTCGCTTCCCAGCAGGTCAATGAGTGGAATGGAGTGACCAGAGAATGTGGATATAGTTGAGAGGGCGATCTCTTGAGTAGGTTCAAAGCGGCCTAGCCCGTCGTTGGACGCCACGGTCCAGCCCACTTGTTCTATTTGTTTTTTGCGGTCTATGTTGCGGTCCCAAGCCACCACGAGATCTGCATCGCCATCGCCGTCCACGTCGCCCACCACGCCGCGCGATACATCCGAGTCTGGGGTGCCGATAGGCCCTCCGAGGGAGAAAAAGTCGGGCGCGGCGAACAACGTGCCGGGTGGCCCCACTTCCACCGCGATATCCCTAGGCGATAATTCCCCCTGCACCAATTCTTCGGCCCCGGTCAGCTCGATACTGTCTATTTCTAAAAACGTCGGAGGGTTGTCCCAGTCCTGAGAGACCGTATATAAGAAAATGGTTATATGAAAATTAAAGAGGGTATCCTGCCAGGTAACCGCCTGCTCTGGGGCTGCTTCTGCCAAGGCGCGTAGATCTACGGTGATGTCTTCCCATTCGATGGGATAGGATTGACGACGTTCCACACGAAACCTCGCTCTATTTACGCTATAGTCAGTGCGGCGGTTGTACTTGACATTGGACCAGTTCATCCAGAGGAACCCCTCGATGGGGCTGTGGTGTATGAGGCGCAGTCGCAGGGTGAGGCGATCGAATAGGGCCGAGTCTTCGCCAATCACCGGCGAGATCAATTGAACTTTGCTTTGATCAGGCACTAGCGCAATGCGCCAGACCCCATCGGCGACTTCGCTGTGTAGTGGGGCATTAGTGCCTTCTACATTGGCATAAATAGTAGTTGCCCGAGCGGTCCAGCCATAGGTGGAGCCGTCGGCAAAATCCCACGTTAGGGCAAAGGCTCCACATGGAGCAACCAACAAGAGAATTACAAAGAGCATGTAGCGCATCGTTTTCCTCCAGAGATCGGCTCGTCTATTCGATTTTGACCATTTTACGAGTGCGCGTCTGCTCGTCCACCTGCAACCGATACATATAGACTCCAGCGGCGACGGGTTGGCCTTGGGCGTCGCCGCCATCCCAAGTTAGCTGGTGCTCGCCAGCGGGCAGCGGACCATTCCACACGTGACGGATCGGCTGCCCTAGGACATTGTAGATGGTTAAGTCCACGTTCTTGGCTCCGGCGGGCACGGCCAAGGGGATGGTGGTAGCGGGATTGAATGGGTTGGGATAGTTGGCCCCCAGGGTAAAAGCCGGCGGCGTGGCCTCCGCCTCGCTGGCTACGGCAGTGGCCGGAATGCCTTGATTGATAAAGACTAAGACGCCGCCATTGCCGCTTTCGGGACTCGTTCCCAGCACGACTAGATCGGTGTCGCCATCGCCGTTGACATCGCTGGTGAGCGCTTGACTGCCCTCGCCGGGCAGGGGGTAGTAGCCTTCGAGGACGGGTGCGCCATTGCGCTGGCCGAGCCATACCATCAGTGCCGGACCGACGGTCGAGTTACTCGCGACCACGACCACATCGAGGACGCCATCGCCGTTGAGGTCGCTGGCGGTGGCCGCGGACGGGCGCACCTTCCAGTCGAGCAAGGAATCGCGTGTCCACTCGCCGGAAGCGTCCAGACGCCACAGGGCCAAGCCGTGATAGAACCAATCTATGCGCTCGAGGGAGCCGAGTAGGTCCATCGTCCCATCGCCATCGAGGTCGGCGATCAGGTGCTCGTGCAGGTTGCATAAATTGACTGGGGCCTCGACAACGAGCGGCGGTTCCTCAATGGCAGCCCACGGCCGAGTCAGTTGCCAAGAGTCCGATGCTGAGGGCTGATGGCAAGATGGAATCCACAACAGACTCGCGGCTTGGCCGAGGGGTTGCGCGGCGGGCAGGTAGGCAAAGCGCTCCTCCTCGCTGTCGAGGGCGAAGGTATCGCTATCGACAAAGTCGTAGCCGTCGTTGATCCACAAAGTCACTTGGGACGGGACCAAATGATCGGAGTCGTCGAACTCGATTAACAGGTCCACGTCGCCGTCGCCGTCGCCATCGGCCAAGCCAAGGAGCCAGACGTCGAACAGTTGCAGGGCGGGATCAAAGCCGCCACCCCAGTTGTACCACACTTCGACGATCCCGTCTTCGGCAACGACCAAATCCAAGAGTCCATCGCCGTCGAAGTCGCTTCCCCGGAGATCAATGTGTGGAATAGAGTCAGAAGAGGGTGTGGTTGAGAGGGCGACCTCTTGAGTGGGTTCAAAGCGGCCTAGGCCGTCGTTAGACGCCACGGTCCAGCCGCGTTGTCTTTCGCGGTCCACGAAGCGGTCCCAGAGCACCACGAGATCCGCATCGCCATCGCCGTCCACATCGCCCACTGCGCCTTGCGATCCATGTAGAGAACTTGAGCCGATGCCCTCGCTGAGCGGGAAAAAGTCGGGTTCGGCGAACAACCTGCCGGGCGGTCCCAACTCCACACCGATATCCCTAGGCGACAATTCCCCCTGCGCCAACTCTTCGGCCCCGGTGAGCTGGATCCAGTCTATCTCTAAAAACTTGGGATGATTGTCCACATCCTGCGAGTCCCGATACAACATCATATCTATCTGAAAATTGAAGAGGGTATCCTGCCAAGTGATCGCCCTGTCTGGGTCTGTTGCCAAGGCGCGTAGATCGATGGTGATTTCTTCCCATTCGATGGGATAGGATTGAGTACGTCCTGTCCAAAACACCCCGTTTGTGCCAGAATCAGGGCGGCGGCTCACGGCATTGACCCAGCGCATCGAGAGGGTTTGTCCCTCGGTGGGGCTATGGTGGATGATACGCAGCCGGAGGGTGAGGCGGTCGAACAGGGCCGAGTCTTGGCCGATCAATGGCGAGCGCAACTGAACGACGGGTCTGCGATTAGGCACGGGCGCGATGCGCCAGACGCCATCGACGATTTCGCTCTTCAATGGTTCTCTATCACCTCTTATACTGCTAAAATCACCTTCCCAAGCGGCCCAGCCCCAAGTGGTGCCATCGGCGAAATCCCACGTTAGAGCAACTGCGCCGCGTGGGGCGACCAGCAATAGAATTGCCAAGAGCATGTAGCGCATAAGGCTATCTCCAGAGTTTTTGGTCGTTTTGACGCTCGGTCCGTCAACAAGATACTTGCACATTTTGTGCCAAGTACCATGAATTAAACAAAAAATCCTTTAGAATTAACCTAAAGGATTGAAAATAAGACACTTAAAAATATGGAGAGGCTTCCTCAAGGAAGCACCTCAGTCGGTTGGCGCAAGATTTTCCACGTTTTTTCGTGTATTTTCCACGTTTTTTCGTGGGCTTCCACGACTTTCCGTGTTGGCCACGCAGCCGAAAGGTCTGCAAACGCAAGGTGCCCTTCGGACGTGAAGAGGGTATCCTGCTAGGTGTAAGAATCGGCCGCCGAGCGCATCGTCCCCCTACATCCTCACAGCACTTTGACCGGCGTCAGCCAATTGCCAGCCGCGGCAATCGCGTCTGCCGACCCCAACACCGCGACCCGGCCCGCTGCGCCGACTTGGTCCAGCACCGCGGCAAAATCGGCAAAGTGCTCGGCCTTGGTGCCCAAGACTTGGTCGCGCATTTGCTGGCGATAGGCGTCGTCGATGCCAGTCAGGTAGCGCGTTAGCGAGGCGTAGCCCTTGGCGTCGGGGAGCTGATAGGCGTCGATGTCGCCGATGGTGCCGATGATGGCCTTGGTCAGCTCGTCGTGGCTGATTGGATAGTCGCGCAAGAAGGCCCCGCTCTGGTCGTACACTTGTAGCGTCTCCAGCAGGTTGGGGTCTCGGTACGACCCGTAAGCAAACACGCCGGTAAACGGGTCGAGGGAGCAAAAGGCCCCGTAGGCCCCGCCTTGCACCCGCACCCGATCCCACAGCCAAGTGGTGGCCAAGTAGCGCGTGATGACGGCCGACGATCCGTCCAATTCGTAGCCGAGCGCGAAGAGGTTGGCCGCCTTGCCCACGTAATTGACTTGGGCGGGGACGGTCAGGCCCTCGTCGGCCGCGGTCAGGTGCGGCGTCCAAGTCGCGGGCGGGTGCGCCTCTTGCGGCAACTCGCGCAACAGCGCCGCTAAGCTCTGGTCGCAGGCAGCGCGGTCGCCGCCGGCCACGGTTGCGTTGCACAGCATACCCGGCCGGTTGACCAGCAGGGCGCGGATCTGCTCCAGCCGCGCCTGCACGGCTGGCCAGTCGCCGCGGATGTCTTCGATGAGCTGCCGCAGGAAGAACAGATAGCTCAAGCCGCGCATCTGCTCTGCGAGCCAGCCAATCTCGTCAAATTGCGCGCGCAGCCGCGTTAATACCACCCGATGCCCGCCCGGCACTAGCCCGGCCTCCGCGCTGGCCCGCTCTTCTAAGGCCATCTGCAAGAAGCGCTCCTGATCGTCGAGGCGGCCCTCTAGCAGCACGTCGCGCACAATCGCCGTCAAGTCGGCGACCCGTTCGGTCATGGCCTTGCCGCGCAAAAAGAGGTACGCCGCGGCCGGCCCGCCGTCGGGGCGTGAGCCCACCAGCGAGTGGGCGCTTAGTCCACCAGTCTGGCTGCCGATCCGCTGTTGCAGTTCGACGAAGCTCATGCGCTTGGTGCCCATCTCCAACAGGGCGCGGCCAAAGAGCGGGATATAGGGCACAAGCTCTTGGGGCAACACTCGCAGATCGCAGCCCACGTCGAGATAGGCGATGCCATTGGTGAAGAGGTCGTGGTGGAGCACCGGCACCTCAGCGATTTGGTCCTCTTGCCGAGGCACGGTCTTGATCGCTTTGTCGAGGTCGCTCAATTGCAGGCGGGGCAGCTTGGCCATCTTGCAGGTGCCTGAGCTTTGCGGTGGACGCGACCAGTTCCTCTAAATCCGCTTGGCTCAGATGTGCTCGGGCTTCTGCTAGGCGCGTGGTCTCTTCTTCCTCCTGTCGCGTCCCTAGTTCGGCGTCGGGCTGCAGGACCACGGTCGTGCGGTGTGCGTTGTCTAAGAGGTGGCGTTGGATCAGGCCCTCTAGATAGCGGTCGTCCGCTGCCAGCTTGTCCTTGAGCGCGGCAAAGGAGTCGGCAAAGCGCAAAGGCGTGAAGGGATCGCGGTCGTAGAGCCAGTCGGTCAACAGCCGCAGCATCAGCCCCAAGCCGCGCGGAAAAGACCCGGTGTTGTTTTCGCGGAACCGGAACTCCGCAGTGTGCAACGCGGCCGCGACCATCCCTTGGTCGATCCCGCCGTCCGCCAAGTCGCTGAGGAGTTGCAAGATCAGGGCTTCGACCGCATCCGCCTCGCCCTGTTGCACGCCCTTGAGGCCCACGCTGAAGAACATCTGCGCCAACTCGACCTCTAGCCCGCTGCCGGTCAAATCCTCGCCCAACCCGGAGTCGATCAGGGCCTTGCGCAGCGGAGACCCCGGAGTGCCGAGCAGCGCGTGTTCGAGCACTTGGAGGGCGCGGCGCTCGTCGGCGTCAATCGCATCTTGCAACAGCCAAGAGAGCACGACAAAGCACTTTGGCTCTTCGACCGCGTCTGGATCGACTGCATAGGGAAATTGCTGCCGCTTGGGCGCGGCAAAGCGCGGCTGGGTGCCGATGGTCGAGTCAACGGAATGCGCCTCGTAGGAGCTTAGATAGTCGTGCAACAGCGCGAGGCGCTGCTGGGGATCGTCGTCGCCGTAGAAGTAGATGCGGGCATTAGATGGGTGGTAAAAGTCGTCGTGGAAGCGCTTGAACTGGTCGAAGGTGAGGGCCGGGATGTGGCGCGGGTCGCCGCCGGAATCCACGCCGTAGGTGGTGTCGGGGAAGATGGATTGCTGGATGCGCTCGCCTAGGATGCTCTCGGGATCGGAATACGCGCCCTTCATTTCGTTAAATACCACGCCTTTGTAGCGCAGCGGGTCGCCGGGGTCTTCTAGCTCATAGTGCCAGCCTTCCTGTTGCAGAACTTCTGGCGTCAGCCGCGGATAGAAGACGGCGTCGAGGTACACGTCGATCAGGTTGTAGAAATCCTGCAAGTTGGTGCTGGCGACCGGATAGCAGGTTTTGTCTGGATAGGTGAAGGCGTTGAGAAAGGTGTTGAGCGAGCCTTTGATTAGTTCGACAAATGGCTCCTTGACCGGGTATTTGCGCGAGCCGCACAGCACGGAGTGTTCGAGGATGTGGGCAATGCCGGTTGAGTCGGCCGGCGGGGTGCGGAAGTTGATGCCAAAGACCTTGTTTTCGTCGTCGTTGATCAGCGAGACGATCTCGCAGCCGGTGCGGTGCCGGTAGAGCAAGGCGCGGGTATTGAGTTCGGGAATTTCTTCGTCGCGCAGCAGTTCAAAATCGCGGCGATCCATTGGGTCTCCTTTGTGGTATATAGCGAAAAAGCTAGCGGGCAAACATATTGGCGGCACGGATTTTTATCAAATGTAGGGACGACCGCCCAGTCGCCCCTACGCGGTTCACGGCAGGGCGATTTTGCCGAGGACGACCGGGCGCTGTGCGCGGGTGACGGCTGGGATATTGCCGGTGCGGCCCATGAAAGAGAGCGCTTCGCGCGCGTCTGGATCGACGCCCAGTTCGGCCAGCGACTGCACCGCTATATCTGGCAGCGCGTGTTGCAATCCGGCCATAATGCGCGGGTTGTGGACGCCGCCGCCGCCGACCCAGAGCTTGGCGAACTCGCCGGGGCAGAAGCGACGAATGCCCTCGGCAATGGACTGCACGGTGAAGGCGGTCAGCGTGGCGATCAGGTCGGAGTCGCTCCACGTGTCGCGCCGGAGAATTTCCGCGAGGAACGGCTCGCCAAATTCCTCGCGGCCCGTGGATTTGGGTGGCTCGCGCTGCAAGAAGCTGTGGCGCATCAGCTCCGCTAACAGGGTCTCATCGACGTGCCCCTGCGCCGCTCGCTCACCTCCTCGGTCAAATTCCTCGCACCCCTCGGTGCAGTGCGCCACCGCCGCGTCAATGAGCATGTTGCCCGGTCCTAGGTCAAAGGCTCGCACTGCGCTGGTATCGGCGTTGGCCGGCAGGGCCGTGATGTTGGCGATCCCACCGATATTGAGCAGCAGACGCCCCTCGTGACGATGGGCAAAGAGCAGGTGATCTACTAGGGGCACCAGCGGTGCGCCTTCGCCGCCGACGGCCATGTCGGCCGTGCGAAAGTCGGCAATGGTCACTGCGCCCGTGCGCGCGGCAATGACGGCTGGCTCGCCAATCTGCAAGGTGGCCCCGCTAGCTGGCAGATGGCGCACGGTTTGCCCGTGCGAGCCGATTAGGTCGATGGATTCGGGGCCGAGCTTGGCCTGCTCGACTGTGGCTAGGGCCGCTGTTGCAAACGCCTCGCCGAGGGCAAAGTTGACCCGGCACAGCGCGCCGAGCGACGCATCCTCGGCGAAGAGGGCGAACACCTCGCGCCGCAGGTCGCTAGGCAGCGGCGTGGTATTAAAGGACAAAACTTCGTAGCGCGTGGATTCGCCACAGCCCCACAGATCAACTAGCACGGCGTCAATCCCGTCGGCTGAGGTGCCGGACATTAGCCCCACGACCCGCCGCCGCTTTTTGGCGGCCAATTCCGCCAGCCTCGACTGCGCAGGCATTGCTAATTAGGCGCGGTCGCGGGCCGAGTGCAGGTAATAGTCGGCGACCTGTCCGTGGCCGTCGATGACGTGTGCGCCTGGGTAGCGAATCGTCGTCGGACACACGTGCCAAGGCACGGCGAGGAGGTAGTCGCCGACTTCGGGCTGAGGACCGGACCAGGAGAAGACGCCGTGTTCCTCGTTCTGCCTAGTCAACTCGGCCTGTGGGTTCTGCAAGAGCTTGGCCCTGGTCGCCAGAGGGCCATCGTCGCTGATGGCCTTGGTGCCCAAGTCCGTGGTGAGCGTCTGGTGCCCGGGATAGCGATCGACCACTTGCGTCAGGACGAGGGCCGCCCATTTGAAGGGCAACTCGGCCATTTTGCTGCCGTACCCAGCATCCCAGTACACGCAGGTGCCTGGAGAGCCGTGCATCCCCTCAGTGCGGGCGTAGTACAAAGAAGAAAAGGAGCCACCGCCGACGACTCGGGGCACGGCCAAGCCCTCGCCTTCGAGGGCCGCTTTTAGGCGTTGGACATCGCAGATGTGCTGCTCGGCCGCTGCTTGGCGCGCCTTAGGCTCGGAGATGGTCTCGTGCCCGTCGTACAAGTGCAGCCCACCCGGCGACAGGTGGGGATGTTGCGCGACTTGGCGGTAGAGGTCGGTGGCCGCGTCCAAAGGGGCACCGGTGCGGAACATGCCTACGTTGAGGTCGATCATCGCCCGCAGCGTTTGCTGCCGCTCTTGCGCCACGTCGCCCAAGACCTCTACGTGTGCGGGGGCGCTGGCAATCGCGCTGATGGTCGCCTCTCTTTGCGTCAACGCAGCGAAGCGCAGGACCTTGCTTTTTTGCACCAGCGGATAGGACAGAATGGCTTCCTGCGCGCCGGCGTCGAGGGCCATTTCCAGCTCCTTGAGCGTGGCGCATTTGAACCCGGCGACGCCGGACGCGAGCTGTTTGCGCGTTACGTCGATGGACTTGTGGGTCTTGACGTGGACGAACAGATGCTCGCTGCCACCGGCTAGTTCGCCGACTACTTTTATGTTGTGGTCGAGTTGGTCGGCAAAGACCAGCATGGCTGGCGTCTCAATGCCGTCCGGCTCGGCGACTTTGTATTCTCCTACTTCGATCACAGCTTTGCTTCCCGTTTGAGGTGAAGCGCGGAAAATAGCACAAGCCTTGGCGGTGGACAAATTGGCCGCCGTTCCGTAGTTCGTTATTTTTTCGGCGCAATACGTGCGAAGTGCAGATTGCGCCCCATTCCACTCTAAAGGAGACCTCTAATGCTCAAACTTGGCTGCATGTCCCTCAGCTACAAAGACGAATTCGCCGCGAACAAGCTCGACTTGGAGCAGTTTATTGAACGCGCCTACCAGCTCGGCCTCGACGGCATCGACATTCACACGCGCGCCTTTGCCTCGCTCGACCCGGCCTATCTGCGCAGCATTCGCATGCAGGCCTTCCGACGCGGGCTCGCGCTTTCCTATATCGGCGTCAGTTCCAATTTCGGCAAGCCACAAGACGAGCTCGGCGCGGAAGTGGCCACCGCCAAGGAGTGGATCGACGTGGCCGCGTTCATGGGCATTCCGCTGGTGCGGGTTTTTGCCGCGTGGATTCCCGAAGGCGACCGCGAAGAGGACGTGTGGGCGCGGATGATGCCTTGCCTGGAGGAAGTGGCAGCACACGGCGAGGAAAAGGGCGTGGTGGTCGGCTTGCACAACCACAACCACGGCTGCGTCACGCGCACGGGCAAAGATGTGCGCCGCATTATCGAGGGCGTCAATAATCCCTATTTCTCGCACATCCTCGACACGGGTCAATACGTCGGCTCGCCTGGGGCCTCGGGCCAGCAACTTTTACGGCAGCATTGAGGAAACCGCGCCGTTGGCCGTCCACGTCCGCTGCAAGATCTATCGCATTCAAAGCGGCGTTGAGGAATGGCTCAACTATCCGCGCATCTTCGAGATTTTGAAGGGGGTCAACTACAATGGCTGGCTGTCGGTGGTGTACGAAGGGCAGGATGCGGAAGCCGAGGCGACGGCTATACCCAAGGCCGTGCGCTACTTGCGCGGCTTGATGGCCGAATACGACGCAGCGTAAACAGCGAGGTCCGCGCAAAATGATCGCTGCGTTTGGCACACCCCGCACCTTTGTAAAATTCTGCCTGACTGGCCTCAGCGGGGTGGTGGTCAACTTAGGTTCGTTCCATCTCCTGCTCGAACTCGGCGTCCACAAGTATCTGGCCTCGCCCATTGCGATTGAGATTTCGGTTTTTTCGAACTTTTTCATCAACAACTATTGGACCTTTGCCGACCGCGATCTGAGCAGCCGCAAGCGGATCCGGGGTTTGCGGTTTCACATTGTGTCGCTGCTGGCCCTTGGGGTGAGTTATTCGACGTTTGTCGTGTTGTCGGAACTGTTGCCGCAAGTTAATCCGGTGTGGCTGCAAGGATGCGCGATCGCGCCGGGGACGTTGTTTAACTACTTCCTCAATTCCTATTGGACGTTTCGGGAGGAAGAGCGTTGATCGGCCTTAATATCTAACTGACGTTACGCACAGACCCGTAGGGATGAGATGCTTCGACTCCGCTCCGCTCCGCTCAGCATGACAAGAAGGAAAGCACCAGCCTACTGTCATGCTGAGCGTAGCGAAGCATCTCCTACCCAAGAAGCCTCCTATGTGTAACATCAGTATCTAAAATGAATAAGCACATATAGGAGATAGTTTTTGTCCAAGCGCAATCGATCTCAAGCACATGGTCGCGGCGCCGCCGCACGCCAAGAGAAGCGCCAGCAGGCGCTGCCTTGGTCAGTGCGCCTGCGCTCGATGCTGGATCTTCTGCTACATTCGTCCCCGCCTGATGAGCGGCCGTGGAAATTTTTGCTGCCGGTGCTCGCGCTGTCCTTTGTCGCACGGGCGGCCATTGCCCTGTCCGGCGACTTCGTCTTGCACCCCGACGAAATCATGCAGTACCTCGAGCCGGCTCATCGTCTAGTCTTCGGCAACGGCGTAACCTATTGGGAGTACTTTTACGGTGCCCGTTCGTGGCTGGTGCCTGGGTTAGTCGCTGGCGTCTTGAAGTTGTTCGACATCGTCGGCCTCGGTCAGCCTTTCTGGTACGTCGGCGGCGTCAAGCTCGTGTTTTGCGCGATTTCTCTGCTCATCCCGGCGAGCATGTACTTTTTTGCTCGGTGGCACTTTGGCGAAACTGCGGCGCGGGTCGCGTTGCTGATGGGTGCTTTCTGGTACGAGCTGGTCGGTTTTGCCCACAAGCCGATGACCGAGTTTGTCGCCACGGCCCTGCTGGTGTCCTTGCTCGCGCTCTGTGTGCGGCCTGCGCCGGACAAACTGCGGGTCGTCTTGACGGTGGCAGTGCTAGCGGTGCTGGCGGCGGCGATCCGGGTGCAGTATGCCCCGTTGGCCCTGCTGATTTTCGGCCTGCTCTTTTTGCGCACGGGGAAGAAGATGCAGCTTGCGCTGGCCGCGGCCACGGTTTTCGTGGCCGTAGGCGTATTTGACGCGATTACGTGGGACGGTGGTTTGTTTCACTCTTACATCGTCAACATCCGCGTCAATCTCGCCCTTGGCGACTTGCGCGCCGGTGAGAGCCCGGCATGGCAATTCCTCTATTGGCTCCTGATAGCCAATATGGGGCTGGTGGCCCTGTGCGTCTTGGCTTTGCCCGACCTCCGACGCTACGGATTCCTGCTGACGCTCATAGCGCTGACGCTCCTGATTCACTCGACACAGTCGCACAAGGAGTATCGCTTCATCTTCGTCGTCATTCCGCTCTGGCTGCTGATTGGTGCAGACTTTGTGGTGTGGTTTGCGTCCCGCGCTAGCGAGGGCAGGTCGCGCCCATCGTTGGGGCCGACTTCCCTCGCGCTGGCGGCATCCTTTGCAGCGATTTCCCTCGCCGGCATCCTGAACGCGCTGCCGTACCAAGACAGAGTATATCGGGCTTATTCAAGGGAGACCGGTATCGTTGGCTTCCTGCGCAATCAGGACCCGATTTTCGCCGCCTACCGCTATCTTGCCAGTGCGCCCGGGGTCTCTGCCGTGTGGCAGGTGGACCGTCCCTATTTCAACCTCCCCGGTTATTACTATTTACACCGCGCGATACCGTTCTACGACGCCAATACGGGGAGCCTCATATTCGCGGGCCAAGAGAAGACAGAGGTGGAAGCGATTGCAGTCTCGATCAGCCACATCGCGTCGGCGGACCCGGCCACTTCCGTTCCCGGCTACTCGGTGGAAAAAACATTCGGCCCCATCCGAATTCTGCGCCGAGATGCGGACGAGCCGACTGTCCGCCCATGGCAGGAGTACGCCCCGACGATCACTGGCGGTACCTTCACGAAGGTAATGCGCAAACTCTACCCCGACGCGCCCACTCCGCCGCCCGATGCGGGCATCCGCTTTGCCGAAGGGGAACATTGAATAACTGCACATTGGAGGTGGTTCTTGGCTAATCGTAGGCAATCTCGACGGCAGACCGGCCGCTCGCTCGTCCGGGAACAAAATTCGCGCAGCGAGAGCAAGCATCTGGTTGTTCAATCCCCCTCCGGCACCCGCGACCGATGGGCTGTGGCAGCAGCGGGGTGTGCTGGGGTACTGTTTGCCTTTGTGTTTTTCAAAAACGCTTGGCTGTGCGACGATTTCTGGATCATCGCACGGCAGGTTGAGCAACTGTTCTCCGGCAACGGTTTGCGCTGGAATCCGCATGAACGGATTCAACTTTTCACCAGCGTGATGGGCTTCTTTTTAACCGCGTTCGGGCGGTTGTTTGCGACGGACTACTTTGTCAATTTCGCTGTGCAGGCGGTTATTTTGAATGGCATCGTACTTGCATTGTTGGCGTTGCTACTCAAAACTCCGGCAAAATGGACCACCGCGATGCTGGTTTTGACCGCGTCCAACTCGTATATGGATTTTACTTGGTCAGGGCTTCACAATCCCTTTGGTTACGCGACGCTGGTCGGGTTTTTGATTTTTTGGCAACAACTCAGGCACGGGCAAGAAGCCCCTGCCACGGGCAAGGCGTTGCTTGCGCTGGCCGCTTTGGCCGGTCTCGCACCGCTGTTCCGCTACGACTTCGCCCTGATTGTCTGGCCGCCGCTGTTTTACGCGCTTTGGGAGATGCGGCGGGCGTGTCCCCGGCGAGTTCTGGTCAGCGCAGTGGTTTTACTACTGCTACCGCTGGCTGCGTGGACAGCGTTTTCGCTGCTGTATTTTGGATTTCCGCTACCGATGACCGCTTACAACAAACTTGGCAGCGGACTTTCGCGTGTGGTGTCGATACAAAACGGCCTTCACTATTATCTCTTTACCCTGAGAAACGACCCGCCGGTGCTGCCGATTATTTTCGCGGCACTGGTCTGGCTGGTCTCGCGCAACGGTGCTTCCCGCGCCCTCGCCTTGGGTGCCACCCTGCACCTGCTCTACACGCTGTACACGGGTGCCGACTATATGGGTGGCCGGTTCTTCACTTATCCGTACCTGCTGGCGGTTATCGTCCTCGTTGACCACTGGGAGGAAATCACGACAACAATCCGGTCGGGGTTCGCCGGGCGCAAAAGCGCGCAGCCGCGACGGAGAAACCGAAAGCGGCAGAGCCGGGCGTCTCTTCCCGCGCCACCGGTCGCTTGGTGGCAGAGTGCGCCAGTGCCCGCCGCTTTTGCCGTGCTATGGATGGTCGCGCTGCCACATACGCCGCTAATGTCGCCCCTTTCGTATCACAAAGTGGACCCGACCGAGGCTGGTGGTATTTCCGACGAAAGAGCGGCGTATCATCGTGGGACGAGCATAATGGATTACATTGCTTTCCGGCGCGGCGATGCCGAAATATACCCCGACCACCCCAGTGCGCGGCTGGGCAAAATCATCGCTCGTTCCCAAGTGCCGGTCATTCACCTGTGCGATATGGGAATGGCACCCTTTTTTGCCCGCACGGACCAGAAGTTGATTGATGTTTACGGATATAGCGACGTGCTGCAGGCACGCCTACCGGGATTGAATTCGCGCCCCAGCCACATCATGCGCCGCCTGCCAGACGGCTACCTAGAGAGCATCGCCGCCAATGAAGCGCGCATTACCGACGGGCAACTCAACCGCTACTACGAACAACTGCGCCTTGTTACTCAAAGCGAAAACCTGTTCGCCGACGGGCGGCTCAAGGCGATTTTGACAGTCAATTTGCAAAAGCCGCCCACCGCGCATATCAACTGGCCGCCGATCTCCGGCGGACTGCGATTACCCATGCTGTGTTACGCAAAACACCGACCCAACGTCCTCGCTTATCTTCGCGAAAACATAGAAAAATTGACGGCCACTGAGCTCAACCATTCCTCTCTGTCGCCGTCCACCGGCCAGTAGAAATGTCCGAGCCGATTCAACCCCGACTTTGCCATAATAGGGGAACGTTTCTGATGTACATGAGGAGGTATCATGCCTAGCTTTTCCGCCCTGTGCTCATCACTGTCGGTCCGTTTGCAGGCCGCGCCATATACTGCGGCGTCCATGGGCGTGCTGTTGGTCGCCGCCTATCTGTGCTTGGTGAACTTAGACTACGCTGCGCTGTGGCACGACGAGGCCCCCGCCGCCTTTTTCGGCAAGACCTTACTGCAACAAGGCAGCATCACCGGCTGGGACGGGCGCAACCTAGTAGGCGGCACGAACGGGCGTACACTCAACGAAGAGCTACGCGGCGTGCTGCCGCCGCTGATGTACGCGCTGAATGCGGTGGGGCTCGCCATATTCGGCGTCAACGAGACGGGCGCGCGCATCGTCCACGCCATCATCGGCATCGCCGCGCTCGGCGTCTTCTACCTGCTGCTGGGCCAGCACCTGTCGAAGCACTCAAGGCTGATGTTCTTCATCTTCGCGTTCACCGCTGGGTCGGCGCAACTACTGCTGTATTTCCGCCAGAGTCGGTATTTCTCGGTCATGGTTCTCGCGCTGATACTCCTCTTCTATCTATACGAACGCTACTGGCGGAGCAAGCATTTGGCATACCTGCCGGCTCTCTCGCTGGTGGCTGCGCTATCGTTTTTCAACCACTACGCCAGCGGCGCGGCAACAATGCTCTCGCTGGCGGCGTATCACCTGCTCTTTCGCGCTCGCGCGACCACGCGGCGAGAGTGGGTGTTGTTCGCTATCTGCGGCGCGGCTGTCGTGGCGGTGGGTACCAGCTACCTCTACTGGCTGGGTGTCATCGGCGGCGAGCGCAGCGGCTTCATGGGATTTGCCGGGCAAGCGCCCACTCCGTATCAAGGCGACAAGTCGGAGCTAGTCATATTCATAGAAAGAATCTGGATATACACCCGGGAGCTATTCACCGCCGACTGGATTTCATGGCCGGTATTCTCGTGGTTCGCGGGCATGGCACTAATCGCTTGGCAGACCCGCCGGAAGCAGGCGGTCGGAGCGTCGCGACAGGTGCGGCGACGGGCTCAGCGGGCCAACGCCGGCACATCCATTGCCCAAAAGATACTCGGCGACGACTTCCCACTGGCAGCGGCAGGAAAAATCATCCTAATGGGCGCGCTGTTTGCGCTGTTTTCGGCGATGCTGTCGGTGCAGCCTATATGGCTGAACCCGGTTGCCGATCTGCGCTATTACGTGGGAGCGTTGCCGTTGCTGTTGGCGATGAAGGGGCTATTCGTGGAATGGGCGTGGCGTCGGCACATCATGGCCGGTACGGTTGCACTCGTCGTGTTATTGTTCTCCAGCGTGGGCGCGGCCCCCTTCAACATTGCGATGCACTTTAGCGGCCAAAAAACGCTCGGGCTGCACCTGTTCGAGTTCATCCGCGAAGTGCACCGCCCGTACCGCGACTCGATCTCGGTAGTCTCTAGCTACTTGTTGCAAAACGCCGACAGGGATGACCTCGTGTACGTGCCGGGCTTTGCCAACCGCGAGGTGCTGATTTTCTACGCTGGCGACCATGTGCGGTTTTGCTGCGTCTTGGACGAAACTACGCCACTGCCTAAAGACAAGATCGCCGCGCTAGATGCACCGCTCTACATTGAGCAGAATACGCCCGACTGGATCGTCGGCTTCGGGGGGTTGCGCCGAGGGAGGGTGGAACAATTCGCGGCAAGCTACGAGGTCATCGCCAAGCTCAAAGTCCACCCTTATCCGACTCAGCGACCAGAACTAAACTTTCACGCCTTTTCTCCGCTGGATCCTGGCGACCGCGGCGTGTTCATCCTCCGGCGCCAAGAGGAGTAGATACATGGCCAAAAGAAGAGCGACGGAAAAGACTCAGCACCAACCAAGGCCTTCGCGGCAGGAGCGCAGGCAGGCGGCCCGCAGCGATGCAAAAGCTCGACAGACGGTTGCAACCGCATCGCCCCTAACAGCGGTGATCTCCTATTCGCGGCAAGACATGCTAGCCTTTCTCGCGCTCGGCTTGCTGGTGGTCGTCAGCTACCTACCGGCGATGCTGTGGGGTGGCTTTATCTGGGACGATAATTTGTGTATCAAGGTCGATCCGGTGCGGGACGTATCGGGTTTGTGGCAAATCTGGTTCTCTCCGAGTGCTATTGAAGAAGAGCATCACTACTGGCCGCTGGTTTATACAACCTTCTGGCTGGAGCACAAGTTGTGGGGATTTGCCCCAGCGGGCTATCACATCGTCAACGTGCTGCTGCATCTAGCGAATACACTGCTTTTGTGGCATCTTTTGCGGCGGCTGGCCGTGCCCGGCGCGTGGGTGGTAGCCGCGGTGTTTGCCGTGCATCCGCTGCACGTGGAGTCGGTGGCTTGGATCATTGAGCGCAAGGATGTGCTTTCAGGTCGACGTGGATGCGCTTTGTGGAAAAGCCGAGTTCGCGCTGGTATGCGTGTTCGCTGGTGTTGTATGCGGCGGGTCTTTTGAGCAAGTCCATCGTGGTTACGCTGCCAGCGGCTCTTTTGATCTGGCATTGGTGGAAACAGGGCCGGTTGACCTCGACTGATCTGTGGCGGTTGGTGCCGTTTTTCGCAGTAGGGTTGGTCATCACCGTCGGCGATTTGTCGTTTTACTGGTCTGAGACAACTGCGTCTCTTGACTACTCATTAGTGGAACGGATGCTCATTGCCTCCCACGCTCTGTGGTTTTATGCCGGCAAGCTGCTGTGGCCGTCGGAGTTGGCCGTCATCTACCCGAGTTGGGATATCCATGTCGCCGACCCACTGGCTTGGGGGTATCTCGTTGCTGCTATCGCGTTGGTGGTAGCCCTCTGGCACTTCCGGCGGCAGCTTGGGCGCGGACCGCTGGCCGGGGCGTTGTTTTTTGCGGTCACGATATCGCCGGTTTTGGGCTTTGTCGATTACACCTATATGAAGTATGCTTTTGTCGCCGATCGCCATCAGTATCTTGCTGGTATTGGGGTTATGGCCGTCGTCATCAGCTCGGCTGCTTATGGCGTGCGTCGTCTGTCAAGTATGTGGCAAAAGGGCGCATTGGGCATTGCGGCGGTTGTGCTGGTTGTGCTGGGGACGCTGACTTGGCGTCAGGCAAGCATTTATCGGGACGACGAAACGTTCAATCGCCACATCATCGCGCTCAATCCGCAGGCACGGAATGTCCACCGCCATTTGGGCATTGCCCTTTATGAGCAGGGACGATATGAGGAAGCCCTCGACTCGTACCGCGTCGCCGTTGCCCACCGCCCAAACTACGCTAAGGTACATTCCAACCTCGGCATGGTGCTCAACAAGCTGGAACGCTTCGAGGAAGCGGAGACACATGTACGTCGTGCAATCGCACTCGACCCAAAGACAAAGATCCGCTACCAACGTTTAGGCAATGCACTGTATGGGCAGGACCGGTATGCGGAAGCGGCTGACGCATACCGCGTCTCTGCCGAACACCACCCAGACTACGCACAGGCACATTCCGGCCTTGGTGCGGCCCTCAATGAGTTGGGCCGCTTCGAAGAAGCGGAAACCCATCTGCGCCGCGCTATCGCGCTCAACCCGAACCATACGGAGGCCCTCTATCATCTGGCCACGCTACGGTTCAAGCAGCAGCGCTTAGATGAGGCGATAGAATTCTTGCAACACCTCATCGGCATTGAGCCCGGCCACGCAAGGGCCTTAGGAGACATAGGCGTCGCCCTCTTCTACTTGGGCAGAAGCGACGAGGCGCTACAACACTTCGACCGAGCACTTTCCCTCGACCCAACCTTGGAAGACGTGCGTGCCAACCGCGAGGCCGTGCTGGAGGCGATGAAAGGAAATGTCGAGTGACTTCGACATTGCGATGTACGTTAGCGGCCCCAAAATCCTCGGGTGGTACCGGTAGATAAATGGCCAAGAGAAGACCGACAGACAAGACGCAGCGCCAACCATCGGCCCCGTCTAAACCTACTCGGCAGGAGCGTCGGCAGGCGGCCCGTGACGACGCAAAACCCCAGCGGTCAGTTGCAACCACATCCCCCCTAATAACAGCGACATCCTATTCGCGGCAGAATGTGCTAGCCCTTCTCGCGCTTGGCTTGCTGGTGGCCGTCCCCTACCTGCCGGCAATGCTGTGGGGTGGCTTCGTCTGGGACGACAACACATACGTCAAGGTCGATCCGGTGCGGGACGTATCGGGTCTGTGGCAAATCTGGTTTTCTCCCAGTGCGCTTGAAGAAGAAGGTCACTATTGGCCGATAACCTATACGACCTTCTGGGTGGAGCACAAACTATGGGGGTTTGCCCCGGCGGGCTATCACATCGTCAATGTGTTGCTGCACTTGGCGAATACGCTGCTGCTGTGGCATCTGATGCGGCGGTTGACGGTGCCCGGCGCGTGGATGGTGGCCGCGGTGTTTGCCGTGCATCCGCTGCACGTGGAGTCGGTGGCTTGGATCATTGAGCGCAAGGATGTGCTTTCAGGTCCGTGGATGCGCTTTGTGGAAAAGCCGAATCCGCGCTGGTATGCGTGTTCGCTGGTGTTGTATGCAACGGGTCTTTTGAGCAAGTCCATCGTGGTTACGCTGCCGGTGGCGCTTTTGATTTGGCACTGGTGGAAACAAGGCCGTGTGACCTCGACGGATCTGTGGCGGTTGGTGCCGTTTTTTGTAGTAGGGTTGGTCGTCACCGTCGGCGACTTGTCGTTTTACCGGTCTGAGACAACTACATCTTTTGACTACTCATTAGCGGAACGTGCGCTCATCGCCGCTCGCGCTTTGTGGTTTTACGCTGGTAAACTACTGTGGCCGACGAACCTGGCCGTCATCTATCCGCGTTGGGACATTCGCGTCGCCGAACCGCTAGCTTGGGGGTATTTGGTAGGTGCCGTTGCCCTAGCAGTGGCCCTCTGGCGCTTTGAGCCGCAGCTTGGGCGCGGACCGCTGGCCGGGACGTTGTTTTTTGTGATCACACTGTCGCCGACGCTCGGCTTCGTTGACTACAACTATATGTCATATGCTTTCGTCGCCGACCGCTATCAGTACCTCGCTGGTATCGGGGTCATAGCCATCATCATCGGTGCGTCAGCTTATGGTATTGGCCGCCTGTCAGGCTTGTGGCAAAAAGGCGCGCTGGGTGGTGCGGTGGTGGTGCTGATTTTGTTAGGGCTGCTGACGTGGTGGCAGGCAAGCATTTATCGGGACGACGAAACGTTCAATCGCCACATCATCGCGCTCAATCCGCAGGCGCGGAATGCCCACTACAATTTGGGCAAAGCACTGTATGAGCAGGGTCGATATGAGGAAGCGGCTGACGCATACCGCGTCGCCGCCAAACAACGCCCAAACTACGCTAAGGTACATGCCAACCTCGGCATAGTGCTCAATGAGTTGGGACGCTTCGAGGAAGCGGCGACCCACCTGCGCCGCGCCATCGCGCTCGCTCCAAAGACAAAGCACCGATACTACCATTTAGGCAACGCACTGTATGGGCAGGGTCGATATGCGGAAGCGGTCGACGCGTATCGCGTCGCCGTGGAGCAAATCCCAGATTCCTTTGAGGTACATTCCAACCTAGGTATGGCGCTCAATAAGCTAGGGCGCTTCGAGGAGGCCGAGACCCACCTGCGCCGCGCCATCGCGCTCGACCCGCAAGACGTTGACCTTTCCCAGAAGTTGGCCGCGAAGTTGGCCGAGGTACTCACGCCACAGGGACGCTACGCAGAAGCGATTGACGTCCTAGCGCAGGCGGTGGCGTTGAACCCTGCCTCATCGCAGACAGGGGAGTTGCATTTTCTCATGGGGATGGCAGCCGAGGAGAACGGACAACCCGAGACGGCGGGATACTACATGCGCGCCTTTGAACTAGATCCCCATCATACGAAGGCTATCCGTAGGCTAGCCCATCTGCGGTTAGAGCAGCAGCACTACGACGAGGCACTGGAACTTTTTCAGCGGCTCATCGACATCAATCCGAGCGACGCAATAGCTCGTGGCAACATGGGTATCGTCCTCTTCTATTTGGGCAGAAGCGACGAAGCACTTCAAAGCTTCGACCAAGCGCTCTCCCTCGATCCGACCTTGGAAAGCGTGCGTGCCAACCGCGAGGCTGTGCTGGAGATTATGGAAGGAAATTAGGGAATGCCCAGCTCCCGCCGGTACACCTCATCTGCGTGGGATTGCAACTGCCAGTAGGGCACCCGGATCGTCTGCATCAATTCGCCGCGCCCGCCATCGCCGTCCTCCCAGCGCACAATCCATTAACGAAAGCCGTTATATTGATTTATGATCAAATCCTTTAAGGACAAGGAAACCGAGAAAATTTTTCACGGCCAATTTTCCCGCAAATTGCCACAGAATATTCAACGAGTAGCTGCACGCAAGCTTGAGCAACTTAACGCTGCCACGGTTTTTGAAACCCTACGCATACCGCCTGGCAACCGACTTGAAACGTTGACCGGTAATCGACAAGGGCAGCATAGCATTCGCGTAAACGATCAGTGGCGTGTGTGCTTTGTGTGGCGCGATAATAATGTTTTTGACGTCGAAATCGTTGATTATCACTGAGGAGATACAATGACTAAGCGAGACTTTCCGCCAATCCATCCGGGTGAGGTTCTGTTAGAGGATTTTCTTAAGCCTATGCAGATGAGTCAACATCATTTGGCTCAGGCAATCGGCGTGTCGCCACGTCGCATTAGTGAAATTGTACACGGGAAGCGAGGCATCACGGCAGATACAGCCTTACGGCTGGGACATTTTTTTAGCATGGAAGCGCAATTCTGGATGAATCTCCAAGCCCGTTATGATCTTGAAACGACCCGGGAAAATTTAGCCGACAGACTAGACCAAGAAGTTCGGATACATACGGTCTAACGCAAGGCATAGTGCCCTTGCTCGACCCAACCTTGGAAGACGTGCGTGCCAACCGCGAGGCTGTGCTGAAGGCGATAGAAGGGAATTAAGGAATGCCCAGCTTCCGCCGGTACACCTCATCGGCGTTAGCCTGCAACTGCCAGTAGGGCACCCGGATCGTCTGCATCAATTCGCCGCGCCCGCCATCGCCGTCCTCCCAGCGCACAATCCCCGTCCACAACGTTCGCTGCCGCTGGCCGATGTGCAACTCCCACCGCACGCTGGCTAGCGGACCAGTTGTCGTTTCGATCTGCTCCTCGGCGACCTTGTGGATCCGCCCGGCCACGGTCGCATGGGGCTGATGCGCCTGACGAAGCTGCCAAAAGCTCGGCAGCACTTCTACCTCCAGCACCTCACCTATATCCATAAACGGCCCTTGCAGCTCTCGGATGCGGATCAGCAGATTATCTTCGCTGACGAAGCGCGCTGGCTGCTTTAGCTGATAGGCCCCTCGGCCCTCGCTGGCAAAATAGCTGCTGATGTGTCCGTCGATCTGCCCGTTGCGAAACAGGGCCTCGTCAAAAACCTGCCCGCACCACTCTTGCGCGCTGAACGAAATGCGCCGCAGTTCAAAGGGATGCCGCTCGCCCGCCACTTGGCTGAACACCGAGGTCATTACCGAATAGTCGTAGATCCCGGTCGTAAAGTTGAGGATGTGGTTGAGCTTGAGCGCGTAGAATTGGTCGGCCTCCGGCGTCGGCGGATCGGCTTTGATAAAGGTCTGCCGATGCAGGCTCTCGGTCACGAAAATCATCACCCCGTACCCCTGCCGCAGCGCGCCGTAGCGCGGCTGAACCACCTCGTAGCTAGAGAGCTCGGCCTTCCCGTCGGCCCAATGCGCGTAAAAATCCACTGCGCCCACGTGCGCCGCGCCGAGCAATAGCACCCCTAGAATCCACTTTGTCATAGCTGCCCTGCTTTCTTTTGGCAAAATCGCGTTTTGTCGATCGGAACTTAAAGATGGATAAGGTCTCATCGCTTGTCGAATTTTAATCGGTTGATATTTTTTTAAAAATTGCATAAAAACGCATTGACGTATTGCTCCTTGGTTGACTATATTTACAGAAGTTTGGCATACAGAACAGCTTATTGGCAGCCTAAACACTTGCTTTTTCGCAACCAATCTGATTGCCACCTTATCTGGCCGGAGCTATCGCGTGGAACTTAGCGAAACCCCCTGCACCTCAGACACCCCCGCCCCACTCGACTTATCGCAACTGCCTCGGCACGCCGAAGCCGTCGTCGCCGAAATTTTGGCTCCGGCGCGCTTGGCTGCCCGCCTGCGCGAATTGGGCTTTTTGCCCGGTGAGCACTTGCGCGTTTTGCGCTCCGGGACCGCGATCATCGTCCAAATAGGACAGACCCGCCTTGCGCTGCGGCGCAGGGATGCTGCCGCCATCCGCCTCGTCCCCTAGCTTTTCTCTGTTCAGCAGACGCTCTGTGCGGACCCTCGCACTTATTGGCAATCCCAACACGGGCAAAACCACGCTTTTTAACGCGCTGACCGGCCTTGCGCAGCACTCCGGCAACTACCCAGGCGTCACGGTGGAATACAAAGTGGGAACCCTGACGCTGGATGGCGAAGACGCGCTCGAGCTGATCGATCTGCCCGGTGCCTATAGCCTCGCTGCGCACTCTCCCGACGAGATGCTGGCCATTGACGTGCTCTTGGGCCAACAGCAAGACGCGCCATCTATAGATGGCATCTTGGCGGTCGTCGATGCCAGCAACCTGCGGCGCAATTTTTACTTGGTTTCTCAACTTGCGGAAATAGGGTTGCCCTTGGTCGTGGCCCTCAACATGGGGGACATAGCCACCCGGCGGGGCATTCGCATCGACGCCCGTGCTTTGTCTGAGGCGCTTGGTGTGCCAGTGGTACCCATCTGTGCCCACCGGCGGCAGGGATTGGACGAGTTGCGACGCACGTTGGCGACTTTGAGTGCAGATCCCGCGCCCGCGCAGCCGCAGCAGGTGGCCTTGCCCGACCAACTCCAGCGCGCCACTGCCAAGTTGCAAGCCGCAGTCCCCGGGCCGCTCTCTTCGGTAGAGGCCCTGCGCGCGCTAGTTGATGAAGACGGCTATGCCGAGCGCCGCTTGTTGGCGTCCGCTGGTGATGGAGCCGCGGACCGCTTGCACGACCTACGCACGGCCGGTGTGGGTGCTCTGTCCGAGCTAGAAAGCAACGCCCGCTATGCCTGGATCGACGGCCTGCTCGCGCAAGCGATTGACCAGCCCAGCCGCCTAGAGGGCCGACGCTCGGATCGGGCCGACCGAGTTCTTGCGCACCGCCTCTTCGGCGTGGCGATTTTTGTGCTAGTCAACGTCTTGGTGTTTGAAGCCATTTACACGTGGTCGGGGCCGCTGATGGATGGCATTGACGCGCTCTTTGCTGCCTGCGGCGACCGCGCCGCTGCGCTCATCCCCGCTGGCCCCCTGCAAAGCCTCATCGTCGATGGCCTCATTGCCGGCGTCGGTGGCGTGCTCATCTTCCTGCCGCAGATCGCCATCTTGTTCTTTTTTATCGCCCTGCTCGAAGACAGCGGCTACATGGCCCGCGCTGCGCTGTTGATGGATCGGCTGCTTACCCGCGTGGGGCTGTCTGGCACGGCCTTCATGCCCCTGCTGTCCAGCTTTGCCTGCGCCGTCCCGGGCATTATGGCCGCTCGCACCATTGAAGACCGGCGCGACCGCTTTGCCACCATCTTGGTTGCGCCGCTGATGAGTTGTTCGGCGCGTCTGCCAGTGTACGTACTCTTTATCGGGGCCTTTGTCCCGGACCGCTCGCTGTTGGGTGGAGTCATCGGCTTGCAGGCGCTGACCCTGCTGGCCTTCTATTGCCTCGGCGCGCTCGTCGCCATCCCAGTGGCTTGGTTGCTCAAGCGGACCTTGCTCAAGGGCGATCCTCCGCCCTTTCTGCTGGAGCTACCTTCGTACAAGACGCCCGACCTGCGCACGGTGCTGCTGCGCGTGTACCACAGCAGCCGGGCCTTTGTCGTCCGCGCTGGCAGCCTCATCTTGGCTGGCGTACTTCCCGCGCTCGGAAGCCGTAGTCGAGCGCCACCAAATCGAGCGCCAAGCGGTTGCGCCCGCAGCCTTTGACGCCTTGGAAAAGCGCCAGGCGGCTGAGTTGGTAGAAAACAGCTATCTGGGCCAAGCCGGGCACTGGGTCGCGCCGGCTGTGCGTCCCTTGGGATGGGATTGGCGCATTGGCATGGCGGTCATCGCCTCTTTCCCGGCTCGCGAAGTCATCATCTCGGCCTTGGGCACCATCTACAGCCTCGGCGCGGGCGAAGACGAAGGCTCCGAAACGCTGCGCACGACCTTGGCCGCTGCTACATGGCCGGATGGCCGCCCGATTTACACGCTGCCGGTGGCGCTGTCGATCATGGTTTTCTTCGCCCTCTGCGCCCAGTGCCTCTCGACCCTAGTCGTCATAAAAAAAGAAACCGGCTCCTATCGCTGGTCCCTGTTCAGCTTTGGCTATATGACGACCCTCGCATATCTCGGGGCCTTGGCGACCTATCAGGTCGGCACGGCCTTGGGCTTGTGAAATGGACTGGCAAACGCCGGTGGCCGTCGCCGTTGCCGCGCTCGCCGCAGCGTACGTGCTATGGCGTTTGGCGCGGCCTTTTTTTCAAGATAAATCCCGCCGCGACGAACCTTTGCAGATCGGGGACTCGGATGAATAGCCGCGGTGATCTGTGTGTTGGCGACTGGGTGGGATTACCCCGCGCGCCGCAAAAATCGCTTGCCCGCGAGCTGATCTACTAGGCCGTCGAGTTCCAACCTCAGCAGTACGTCGAGCAGGGTCGCGGGGGGCAGGGTGCTGTGTTGGGCGAGTTCGTCGATGTGCCGGGGTTGGCGCGACAGCAGAGCATAGACGCTCTCGTCCTCTGGGGGCAAAGCGGGCGCGGGGGCACTTTGCAGGCGCGGTACCGCCCACATGGTCAATTCCTCTAGCACGTCGTCCACATTCTCCACCAACTTCGCTCCGTCTTTGATGAGTTGATGGCAGCCCGCGTTGCGGCCCGAGCGCACATCTCCGGGCACGGCAAATACCTCGCGGTTTTGCTCTAGGGCGTGTTGGACCGTAATCAGTGCGCCGCTCTTTTGCGGGGCCTCGACGATGACCGCCCCCAAGCTTAGGCCACTGATAATGCGGTTGCGGCGCGGGAAGGCCCCCCGCTCCGGCTGTGCCCCCCAAGCAAACTCGGAGACGATGGCTCCGCGCTCGCGGATTTGGCGGTAGAGTTGGGTGTGGGCGCGGGGATAGGGCACGTCGGCTCCGCAGCCCAATACGGCGATGGTGCGCCCACCGGCTGCGAGCGCGGCTTGGTGGGCAGCCGCGTCAATGCCGAAAGCCATGCCGCTGACGATGCAGATGCCTTGGGTCACTAGCCCGCGGGCCAGCTCGGCGGCGAACAGCTTGCCACTGTCGGATGCCTTGCGCGAGCCGACGATAGCTACGGTGGGAGGAGCCAAGTCGTCCGCCCCCAACGCAAACAGCACGGGGGGCGGCGCGGCGATTTGACCCAGCAGTTGGGGATAATCCGCGTCTGCTGGGGCTAGACAGCGTCCACCGGCCGCGCAGAGCCGTTGCCACTGCTCGCCGGCCCAAGCGAAATCGGCCTGCGTCGGACGCTGCTCGGGCGCGTTGGTGCCCAAGGCCGCAGTCCAACTCGCGGCGGCAAGGGCTTCTTGCGCCGAGCCAAAGTGGGCGAGCAAGCGCCGCACGCGCCTAGGCGGCTCGGCTTGGCTCAGCGCGAGGAGTGCCTGCACTTCGCGTTGAGACTCAGGCATTGTGGAATTTCTCCCGCAGGCGGCTTTCGATACAAGGCGGCACGAACTGGTTCAACTGCCCGCCCATTTGCGCCACTTGGCGCACGACCGACGAACTGAGATACATGTACTCGGCCTTAGTCATTAAAAATACTGTGTCGAACTCTGGCCATAGCGAGCGGTTGGTCAAGGCCATGGCAAACTCGTTCTCGAAGTCGGTCACCGCCCGCAGGCCCCGCACGGCCGTGCGGATGTTGTGCTGCCGCGCATAGTCAACGGTCAGGCCGTCGTGGAAATCGACCTTGGCTTGCGGCCACTCGCTAATGGCCTCGGAGATCATCGCCCGGCTCTCCGCCAGCGAAAAAAGCGGCTTTTTGTTGGGATTGATCGCCACCAGCAGGGTGACTTGGGAGAAAATGCCCAAGGCCCGCTCTAGGATATTTAGGTGGCCAAAGGTGATGGGGTCGAAGCTACCAGGATAGATGGCTGCGTCTGCAAAGCGGTTCATTAGGGTGCGTCCACAATGATGTCCACGGCCGCGTAGAGCCGCGCTTGAACCCAGCCGCGTTCGTCGCTTGTGACGGGCATGAGCAAGACCTCGCCGAGGGTTGCGACTTCTTCGGCCTGTTGCAATTGCTGCAAGAAGGCGTTGATCTGCTGAGAGGAGCCAATGCCCCGCAATTTTTGCCGCTGGTGCGTGCGCGCCGCCGACAAGACCCTATGAGTAGGCTCTTCGATCGAGAGGCTGTCTAGACCACTCGCGTCGGCCCAGCGCGCCACCTTGCCGAAGAATTGCTCCGCTTGGTCGGACGAGAGGACAGCCGGTGGGGGGGTATCCTGCTCAGCAAAACGGCCTTGGAATGCAAAGCGCAACGTGCGCTCCTCCTGCCAAGCCGAAAACGAAACCCGCGATGGCAACGTTTGTAGGCGAAGCCTGAACATGCGCAATACTTTGTACGAGGGGCTGGTTCCCTCCAGCCAGTACTCCCCGCTCGAATTGCAGTTCAGCGAAGCCACGCGAATCCCGGTGGGAACCTGTTCGTCAATCCGCATGACTTGGTGGCAGACTGTGCTGCGCTGGGGCGAAGAGGCTTGGGACGGCGTTGAGTCGGGACGGGATGTTGCTTCTCGCTGGTCTCTCTGGACTATGGGGCTTGATGCGGTCTCTTGCTCAGGACTTGGAGTCTCCTCTTGTTGCACCGTAGAGCTGCGGGCGATCTCTTGCTGCGCCGCAGGCTTGGGAGCGGTTTTTTCCACGGGTCTAGAGATAGCCTCTTCGGAGCTTGGAAGGGTCTCTCGCTGTACCTCTTCGGGGCTTGGAAGGGTCTCTCGCTGTGGTGCGGTCTCTTGCTCCGCTGCGGCAATAAGGGAGGAACTCGCGCTAAAAATCGGCCCCGTCAGCACGGGGAAGAAGTGGTGGATGCCGTATAGTCCGCCACAGACGAGTAGGACTAGGACCGAAAGCAAGGCTTTGGGCCAAGGCGACCGCTCTTGGCGACCGAGAAGCTCGACGCGGATCATCGCACCAATCCCCGCTGAGCTAGCCCGACGGCAATGGCATACTCGGATCGCTGCGCGGGCGGGGTGCTATCGAGCAGCTTGGGTTTGACTGCGGCGAGTGGGTCGAGAATTGAGTGCGGCACCCCCAAATGCGCGGCCAAGTCCTCGCTCCAATACACGAAGCCGGCCCCCCACAGGCGTTGGAGGTCGTTGCCGCCTGCGCTTAGCAACTTGCGCGCTGCGCCTTCTAAAGCTGCGGGCGCGTCATCCTCTTGCTCCCAGCAGCAACTGGTCACTGCGCACAGTTCGCCTTCCTCTATTAGCAGGAGCCAAGCCTCGCTCGCATCCGCGTAGAGCAGCAGCGAGAATGTATCTTTGGCGAGCAGATTGGCGCATTCGCTGGCGTTGTACAGGGCGAAAGGCACTAGATCCACGTCGAGCCGACCGACCGCCGCGGCCTTGCCTAGGGTGCGATAGCCATCGAGCGCGCGGTGGCGCGCCGCCACCATAAAGCCCCACTGCGAGGTCAGCACAAAATCGCAGCTAAACGCCTTCGCGTCTCCGGCCAAAATTTGCTCGGCTTCCCACAGGAGTTGTTTGAGGTTTTCGCGCTCAGTCCTCGCTACGAGGGGCCGACGCTGAATGAGACCCAAGCGCCGGTCTAGCGAGAAACAAGCAGTGCTATAGTCAAAGTCATAAGTCGCCGCGAGCGCGGCTAATTTGGTGGCTAGCTCTTGTCGCTGCTGCTCGTCGCCTAGGGACACCGGGTCGAAGGGGCGCTCCAACTCTTCGGCTGTCAAGACTAGCGGCCGGATGCCAGCGCGGTCAGCGTCTAGAGCAGCGACGCGCATAGTCTGGCCGCTGATGTGAATCCCGGTGGCCTTTGTCCTGCCAAATCCAAACAATCCCAACCCCTTCTTCTACAAAGTGACCTCTACTCCACTGTGAGTAAAGGACGGAGCTTTGCTAGCGTCTTCGCACCGATGCCATTGACTTCGGTTAGTTGCTCCAGCCGTGCAAAAGGACCGCGCTCGCGGCGGAAGGCGACGATCCGCGCGGCGATCTTGGGGCCGATGGCCGGCAGTGCGACTAACTCTGCTACCGTAGCCGAATTGAGCGACAGCGGCCCCTGCTCGGCTACTACCACTTGGCGCGGTGGCGGCGGAGCGACTGCGCGCGGCACGACGCTAAATTCCTCTGACTGAGAGGGGCGATACCAATCGCCGATGGCGACGAGCATCCCGATGAGCAAAGCCGCTGTCAGGCCGATGAGCGCGCGTTGCTCGCGTTGATTGAACAAATAATACCTCCCACAGCCGCGTCGGGCAATATGCTTTAGCGGAGGAAGAACGTGCCCGAAAGCCGCACTTCACGGATTTTTCGCGTCTTGTCTCTGAGGTGGTCTTTGTTGTTTTCGATGCGAATCCGCCCCTCGCCGCGGAAATTCGTGCTGAAGTTGTAGGTCATAGATAACTGAGTGCGCCAGCGGTTCTCTTTGCCATTGGGAACGCGCTCTTCGTCGCCGGTGGCGATAGAGCGCGTTTCTCCTTCAAACTTCTGTTCTAAGTTGAGGGTGACGTCGCTTTTGAGCCGGCCTATTAGGGGCAGTCGCCGCGGCTTGAGGTTATGGGTGATCTTGAAGGTGGTGATCACCTGCTCTCTGTCGCGGGTGCCGCGCAGGGGCTGCTCGCCGCCGTCTCCCCCGGCAGTTGGTTCAAAATCGCGGCTCTCCGAGGTGGAGAGCACGCGTTCGATGGTCGTGGTCGGTCCCCAGCGCCAACGGCCATTCCACGACGCCCTAAACTCGGTCTTGGTCTCCTCAGAGAGCAGGTGGCCGGGCGCGAGGCTGCCTTCGCCCTCGCTGGCCTCCGAGGTCTCGAAACTCGCGTTTACCTGCGCGCTGTTGATCACTCGCTTTATCAGCGGAATCCGGTCGGCTCGTCCCCAGCTAAGACTCACGCGCGGGTAGGTCCGCTCGTTGCGCAAACGCAGCCGTTGCTGCGAAGCGCCGCTGCGCTCTGTGGTCTGCTCCTTGGAGTTGACTTTGACGCTAACGCCAAAGGGCAACCGCATCCCTGAACCAGCCTCAAACGAGGACGTGTGCGACCAATTGTCTTGGTGGGTCAGCCCTTGGGTCACTTGCCGCACTTGCAGTGTGTCTTCAAGGCCGAGCTGGTAGGAAAGCGAGGGCCGATGCAGCAAATTGAAGTGGCGCGAGTTGGTGTTGCGCCGCCAACTGGCGTTGACCGGCTCGACGAGGCGGCCAGTCCATCCGGCGAGGCGACGGAGGATATTGGGCCCTTGCGGCGGCTCGGCTTTGCTTTGTTCCTCTTCGGCTTGGTTTTTCTTCTGTTCGGCTTTGCTTTGCTCTTCCTCGGCTTGGTTTTTCTTTTGCTCGGCTTGGCCTTCCTTCGAGGTTGGCGCGTCCTCGTCTATGTTTCGATTGCGACTGCGGTTTCGATTGCGATCTCGGTCGTCGCGCTGTTGTGCCTTGCGGCTTTGTCCCGGGGGCTGGCCTAAGTTCTTGAGCAGGGTTGGAATTTTGAAATTGAGGCGAGCGGAGAGGTCGTTTTGGTTGCGGATTTCAAGGGTATTGAACGGCAGGCCGCTGATTGAATCGATCGGGGCCGCTCCGCGCCGTTGCGCTGGGTCATTTTGCTCTTCGTAATTGGCCTTGAAGGTGTAGTTTTGGTCCAGCCACGAGACCAAGCGCAGCGAAAAGCCCAAGTCGGCTGTCTGTCTGCGCCCGACCTCGCGCCCAAAGCTGCGCTTGTCCGGGACGAATTTTTTGCGCAAGTCTCGGTCGATTTTGAGGTTGTAGTTGGCCGATAGACCTGAGAGCGGATTGAGCTTAGAGGCATAGGTTTCGACGAGCGTAAAGTCCTCCTGTGCGGTCGGCTCGTCGTCGCCACGGCGCAAAAGTCGTGAGGTTCGCCGGCTGCCGTTGACCGCGTAGGTCAGGCTCGTCGGCAGCGGGCGAAACTCCATCCGCGTCCAGCCCGTGGGCATGAACTCCGGCAGCCAGCGCATGATCCGCAGTTCTGGTTTGGGCAGGGGCATGCTGTAGTTGAAGTTCATCGTCTGGGCTTCGCGCTCGTTGATCGGGCGCACCGGATCCGAGCTGTGTTCGCGCGAATGCGACAGCCGCAGATTCATCTGGTCGAGCGTCCAGCGCAAGAAGAAGTTTTTGCCCTGCCGCCGGCTGATGGACACGTCGTAGAATTCTTTGGAGCGAACGGCTTGTTGCTCTAGCTTCTCTTCGGCGGTCAGTTCCACGTCCGAGCCGGGGCCGAAGCGCGGCAAGCTGGTCGAACGGCTGAGATTTACCTTGAGCGGGATCAAAAATCCCCAACTACTCGGCAGGAGCTTTTGCGCGTTGGTGGAGACCGACAGCGCGGCTTCGCGGTCGGTGCTGTTGCCGCCTTGGCCGGTAAAGCTGCGGAAGTTTTCCTGCCGCCAGAGCACGTTGCCGCCGAGGTTGGCAAAGTCGGCTAGCTTGGTGTTGAGCTGGGCGTACGCGGCCAGCCCGGGATCGTTGCGCGCCTCGTCGAGGCGCAGCTCGTCGAGGAAGATGCGGCCGCTGTACGCGCGGTTTGCAGCGCGATTGCGCAGGCCAATGCTCAGTTGTTTGATCGACTGCATTGACGGGTTGCCGCGCACCCGGTAAATGGCTTGCTCGCCGCTGCGCAGGCCCGCCCGCGCAAAGACATGGTCTAGGGAAAAGCGCTCGACTTGGGGATCGTAGCCAGCCGCGTGCAGCGCCTCCAACTCGCGTTGAGCGATCAAGCTCTTGCCGTCTAGCGGTGCCCCGCGCGAGTCAATTACCCGATAGGTGTAATAGAACTCGCCTGTGGTGGTATCGGCCAGCCCGGATTGCAGCAGGGCCTTGAGTTGGGAGATGACCGGCAGGTCCACATCTACTTGATTGCCCTTCCAGCCCTTGCGCGCCCCGGTCCAACCTGGGAAAATGGGGCTGATGGTCTCGTAGTAGTTGGTCGAATCCACGCCAAAGCGCACGAAGAGCACCAAGTCGCTCGAATCGCCGTGGGCGTATTCAATGGTTCCGCTCGAATCGCCGTACACGTACATGCGCAGCCGCTCGTAGCTGGTGTAATTGGCAGAGCGGGTCAGGATGCGAGTCGCCGACATCTGGTGCCCAGGCTCTAGATTTTCGTAGGCCAGCACGAGGGACTGCTCGCGTTCGCGGGTGCGCGATTGCACGTTGCGGCGGATCTTCACGCCGGGTGGCGGTCGGTAGCTCTGGCTTTTGTCGGTGCCAATGACCGTGACGTCGAGGGCCTCGCGGTCGCCGAGCGGGAAGCGCTCGTCGAGCCGCACTACTTCGTCTTCCTGCCACTTGTTGCCCACGATTTCCACCAGCGCGATCTCGGCTCGCACGGTGTCTGCTACGTCCGACCGCGGCCCGCTTGAAAGCATCAGGCGCGCGTATTCGATGCGGGTGGAGTCGGGCAAGCCCACGCGCTCGACGTGGGGGCCGAACAGGGGCACGCGGAGCTGACGCCAGCCCTCGTTTTGGGTCCCGGCGACCTCGTAATGGCTCGATGCTAGGTCGATTTCGTAGTGGTAGTAGTTGTTGCGTCGGTCGAGTACGCCGTTGTTGTTGAGGTCTTCGGTGTCTGGGCGGTCGCCGCTTTCGACATCTTTTTTGTTGTTCTCGGTGCCGTTGATGTGGCTGTAATCGTTCTTGTTGCGCTGGGAGTCGTATTTCCAGTTGTCGCCCTCGGGGTCGTCGGGCGAGCGGTTGGGGCGCAGGGGATCGGGGTCTGGGTAGAGCGCGGCAAAGGCCTGCTGCCGCTCGGCTAGGGAGCGGGTGGTGTCGAATGCAGCGTCTTGCAGCCGCAAGTAGAAATTCAATTCGGCTTCGTCGTTGCGGCCATCGATGCCCACGTCTTCCTCCCGCGACACCAACCCGTCTCCTGCGGCTTGCCCGGGGAAAGGCTCGTCTTCGGTGTCGAGGCGGCCATTGGCGATGTAGTCCTCATTGATTTGGTCGCCTAAGTTCAGATGCAAGGTGCCCTCTTGGCCCCGGACCCAGATCTCTAGGAACTTGGACTCGGACAAGTCGTTGACAGTCGAAAAGGCGAGGGAGACTCCTCCCCAAGACTCGGCGGCTTCGAGGCGCGGCAGCAGCTCTAGCGCCAAGATGTCGGTGCGCCTTCTTGGTTGGGCCAGATGTCGGTGCGCAGCACTCCGTTATAGGGATTGTACCAGATGAAATGTGCGCGATTTTCCGCGCCGAAGCGCGCGCCAACCGGTGCGCTGGCCAGTGCCCAGCGCGTGCGGTTGACGACTAGGGAAATGGGCCGCTCGCTGTCTTCAAAATCGTCGATATAGCCGCGCCCCTTGGTGTTGAGATTGGGGCGGCTTTGGGCGATTTCGGCGTCAAGGGTCACTTCCGAGGGAACGGCCGTCTTGACCAGCGGCAACATATCGACGACGCGGGTGAGGATTGGCACTTCGCGCCGGGCGCGCAGGTCGAGGTTCCAGATCACCGTGCGCGTCGGCTCATTGCCCACCCGCACCCGCCGGTCGCTCGAACGCTCGTTGTTGTAGATCATGGTGCTGCCCACGCGCCCATCGCCCCCCCAGAACTCGTACTCGGTGCGCAAGCCCAACAAGGTCTTCTGCTGGCTGCCGATGTTGAAGACATCCTCGGATTCAAAGGAGATTTCCAAGTCCGCACCGGGGTCGGCCACTTCCTGAGCGACCGAGCCGACAAACGTCACGCTGCCCGTGTAATCGACTCGGTAGTCGGTGTCTCGCGCCAGAGGGCGGCCGTTTAGCTGGACCTCCACGGTCTCGGGCCGGACGCCGCCGAAGATGCCGCCCAGCCGGATGCGCTGCTCCGAGGAGGCAGCGCGGACGAGGATTTTGTAGCGGCTGGCCTCGATCTGGGCGCGCTGTTGCTGCTCGTCGTAGATGGCGGGGACGGGTTCGTCGAGTAGGCCGCGATATTTGTCGGAGCGCGGATCAAAGGGGCGCTGATCGGGGAAAATCAAGTGCCCGCGGATGTCGTCTAGCCCTATGTAGTCGGCGTCGATGACGCGGTCGGGCGCGCTGCCGGGGTCTTTGCCGCGCTCGTCCAAACCCAAAATCTGCAAATAGGAGCGACCCTGTTGCGACAGTTGGTCCTCTTGGCCGGGCACTTCCTTGGCGATATCGACCTGCAAAGTCTTGGGATCGAAGCGGCGACCAGTGGAAAACCCAGAGGCAATGCGGTACACGTTTTTCCACTCTAGATTCCAAGTGGGAAAACCCGGGCGGGGATTGCGGGCTTTGATCAGCTTCAGGTACAAGGAGTCGGATTCTGCGCCAGCTTTGAGCCGCGCCGTCTCCTGTTGGAGCGTGCCGTCGAAGTCCGGCGCGTTGGTTTTGAAATGCACGGCCATGGCATAGGGGCCGGATACGGGCCTGTTGAGGATGATATAACCCGCCTCGGCCACGACCGAGTAGTCGTCGTCCGGGTCGAGCCGATGCCAGGTCCCCTCCTCAAAGCAGCCGCTGTTGCTCAGGCGATTGCCCGCCGCATCAAAGCACTCGATGGTAGAGAGGGAGTCGGACGGATCGACCCAAGCAACGCCGGGCTTGGCGAACAGTTCGGCGTCGTTCCGCGTATTGAAGTCGTTGATATAGACTTCGAGGCGGCTGATATCGACGAAGTTTTCCGGGCCAAACTGCACTCCTTCCAGCAGACTGCGGAAGTCGGCAAGGTGGGCGCGGTAGAACTCGTGCAAGAAGAAATACGTGTTGCGGATGTATTGGTAGTCTTTGAGCTGAAGCGTGTCGATGGCCGCTCCGCCCTTGAAGGTCTGGCGGTTGGACTTGCTCTTTTCGTGGCTGGCTACGGTCGTAAAGGTCAACGGCCCGACGTGCCCTTTAGCGCGGATGCCAAAGAGGCCCTTGTTCTTCTGCCGGAAGCCGACGAAGCGCGTGTTGGGCAGCTCTAGGGTGGTATTGCCGGCCTGCACCTCTTGGAATATGGAGTCTTCCTCGCCTTCGTAGTCGAGCTTGATCTGGTTGGATAGCTGATCGCCCAAACCGGAGCCAAAGGCCGAGCCTAAATTTTGGGTGTCTTGGTCGATGCGGATGTTGATCAGATCGCCGACTTTGCCTTCCACCGTGAAATCGGATTCCTGTTCGATGCCCAGCGAGGGGAACTTGGAACTGCGGCCAAACGAGGTCTGCACCTCGCCGTCGGTCCACTCGCTCTTGCCAGAAATGATAATGGTGCGCGAACCATTGAGCGCGAGGCTGGGGCCTTCGTCGCCGATAAAGCGCCGCAGGGGCTTGGGCGCGGAAAAGGGCACCGTCCACTCAAAGCGGCTGCCCCGGCGCTGGCGCTGCTCGGAAGCTGTGCTGCGAAAGTCGCGGCGGATTTGCTGGTGCCAAAGTTGTCGGTGCCTAGCTTGGTATTCCATGCGGAGATAGTCGTCTATATTCACGGCGACCTTTGGTCCCTCGGCGAATCCACTGACGCGGCGGCCGTAGTGGGCCATTCCCAAGGAGTCCACTGCGGCTTGGTACGAGATCGGCGCGCGGTCGGGGACGGGCAAGAGCGGCTGGCCAGCCCCAAAGGCAGTTTGGCTAGGGACGACAAAGCGCTGGGAAAGCGGGCCGTATAGCGGCTCGAAGTGCAGCTTAGGCTCGGCGCGTACCACTACCGCGAGCAAGCAAACACACAGCCACGAGGAAAACGCTTGGCGGGAAAAGCGGAGAAACACCTCTAAATTCACACCTATCGACGTCTATTTATTTGACGTGTTCGCAAGCCCCTAAATGGTGGGAACTGGCGGCGTCAAGCCGAATGCGCTCAGCGTACTGCTCGGCAGTCTCAATTAAAGAGCAGTCTTTCAATGGAGGTTTAGCGGAAACGACTCAGAAGCCTTCACTGGCGATCCGGCCACGGCCAAAGCAATTCGCCGAGCGGCTTCTGTATTAACCAAACGCGATAGGCGGTCTCCAGACCCAAAAACAGGAGGATGCTGCCCAGACGAAGCGGGCAACTACCTGAAAACATAGCACGCGGCTGCAATTATTTCAAGGAAACCCTTGCAAAAACCATTCCTATTGCACAGCGCGGGGGGGCTTTTTTGACCGGCAGCCTAAGTCCTTATATTTGAGGGAACTAGGCCCGTGGCCGTCCGAACGTGCGCCGCTTGCAACGAGGGGCCATGAGTGCTACGCGCCACAGCCCCGTAACCCTTTCGACCCATGACGACCCTATCCCGCTATGTGCTCAAAGAGCACGGTTGGCCCTTTGCGCTCGGCTTTGCGCTGATCCTCTTCATCCTGCTGATCGACGTCGTATTGCAGACGATGGACCAAGTGTTGAGCAAGGGGCTAACCCTGCTGGCGGCACTCCAACTTTTGCTCTTTAACTTGGCTTGGATCGTGGCGCTGGCCGTGCCTATGGCCGTGCTCATCGCCGTGCTCATGGCCTTTGCTCGCCTCGCCGCCGACGGGGAAATCATTGCGGCCAAAGCCTGCGGGGTGAGCTTTTGGCTGCTCCTACGGCCGGTGCTGATAGCCGCTTTTCTGCTCACCCTGCTGATGGTCCTTTTTAACGACCAGATCCTCCCGGACTGGAACCACCAAGCCCGCGTCCTGTCGTCGAGCTTGCAACGGACGAAAGCGGCTTTGGTGCTGCGGGAAAAGGAAGGGGTCTTCATACCCGACTTGGGCGATTATCACTTACTGATCCGCCAGATTGACCCGGAGACTAACGAACTGGCTGGCATCGCACTCTACGACGCCTCGCGCCCCGGGCCGCCGGTGATTGTCCACGCCCCTAGGGGACGCCTCGCGCTGTTAGGCGATGGGGCTTACATCCGCTTGGAGTTGGAGGAAGGCCATGTCCAGCGCGTCGAAGCCGGCCAAGAGGAGCGCTTTTTCTACGGCATTTTCGCCCGCCAAGTGCTGCACATCAAGGACGAGCGCCGCCGCTACGAGCACCGCCCTTCGTCCTACCGCAGCGACCGCGAGCTAGACATCGCGGCTATGCACCGCTTGGTGCTAGAGCGCCGCCGCGAGCAGGAGCGCGCCTACGGACGCCTCGATTCGATTGCCGCGCGCTACCTCGAACTGCACCAAAGCCAGCTTGCCGACTCCACGGCCAGTGAGCTAGAGCGAGAAAGGGAACAGGCGGCCGAGGCCCTGCGCCGACAGTGGCGGCACATAGACCGCCGCGCGGGGCGGGTCGAGATTCACAAGAAGCTATCCATCCCGGCCGCTTGCTTGGTCTTCGCGCTGGTCGGTGCCCCATTGGGTGCGCTGATTCGCCGGCGCGGTGCCGCCGTCTCCGTCGGCATCAGCCTGTTCTTTTTTTGGATCTACTGGATGTTCCTCATCGGCGGCGAGGAGCTGGCCGACCGAGGCTATATCCCGCCGCCTCTGGCGATGTGGGCACCCAATGGGGTTTTCGCCCTCGTCGGATGGGGGCTGTTGCGGGTGGTCGCGTACGACCGCGCTGGACGCCGAGGGACGAAAGAGACCTGAGATGCGCACCCTCGACCTCTATCTGACGCGCCGCTTTCTGTTGTGTCTGGGGATCGCCGTGGTCAGCCTGCTGCTCATTGCGGTGATTATTGACCTCACCGAAAACATCGACACGTTTATCGACTTTGAAGCTCGGCCCGAGCAGATCTTGCTCTACTACTTCTATCGGCTCCCGTACTGGTTCATCTTGACCCTGCCCATCGCCGCGCTGCTTGGCGCACTCTTTGCCCTGACCAGCTTGGCGCGCCAGAACGAAATCACCGCCATGAAGGCCACTGGCATTAGCCTGTATCGCCTGCTGGCCCCGGTCTTGGCGTGTGCCCTCGCCGTTGCGGTAGCAGCCTTTTTCTTTACCGATTGGGTGGTGCCGTCTGCCACCTATCGGTACAACCAAATCAGCGACGAGATTAAGTCCTATCACCGCAGTGATGGGTCGCGCCGCCAAGTCCTGCTCCAAGATGTGGGCAACCAGTTCGTGTACGCCCGTAGCTACGATGCAGGGCGGCAACGCGCCAGCGAAGTGTCTTGGGAGCGGCTGCACGGCTACGCGCCGCTGGAGCGCGCGGTGGCCCGGCGCATGGAGTGGCGGGAGGGCACTTGGGTGCTTTTCGAAGGCCGCCGCTTTCACTTTGCCGCGGACGAGGCTGTGGCGACTGCCTCCTTCGACACTCTATCCCTACCGAGCTTGTCGTTGCTCCCCAGCGACTTTGCCCGACAGCAGAAGGACCCCGAGGAAATGAACTATGCCGAGCTGGCCGACTACATCTCCCGTGCCACGCTCAACGGGGAGGACGCCACGCGCCAGCGCGTCGATTTGCACCTAAAAATATCCTTTCCCCTAACCAGCTTCATCATCATCGCCCTCGGCGCAATCCTCGGTGCCAATGCCCGCCGCGCCGGTTTGGCCAACAGCTTCGGCTTGGGGGTCCTGATCTGCTTTGTTTACTACAGTTGCGTCAAGGCTGGCCAAGCCCTCGGTTGGAATCAAATCCTCTCACCTTGGCTAGGCGCGTGGATAGCCAACCTGTTGTTTGCCGTCTTGGCCTTGGTGCTGCTGTGGCGCGTGCACAAATAAAAAGGCCGTTCGCCCGTCGACGAACGGCCCTTGGGGAGACTCGTATTGGAACAAATGCTCAGCGGATGCCTTGCTCTAGGTGATATATCTTGAGTTTGAGCGAAGCCGAGCGAGATTTCCAATTTTCTAGCAAGGCGGCCGCTTGCTGCCCTGCTTGGCCATCGAGTCTCCCACTTAACCCGACTAATAGTTGTGCTAGGCGAGCGATCTTGTCTTCGGAGGCACCGGAAGTGAGCCGCTCAAAGTGGCCGATTAAATCGTCGTCTGACGATGTGTCGGCGCGTTGGGTGATTCGGTGCAGGAAGCGGGCGTGGTTGCGGGCGAAAGCCGCGTCCTCGCCGCACTTGCTGAGCAGGTGGCGCAGCAACTTGGCCGATGGAGCTTCTTGGAGGATTTCAGCGGCTATCCGCGCTGCCCGTTGCCAGACGCGGGTGGTCGAAGTCGTAGTTTGCGGCAGCCCGGCCTCAACTAAGAGCGCGAAGAGCGGTATCTGCGGCAAGTGCGCCAAGAACGCGCGCAAGAGGCTCTCATTGGGGTCGCACTTGAGGAGACAATCGACGGCATAGGGCACCATAGATGGATGCGTGCGGCGAATTTTGTCGAGCAATACGGTCGCGATGTCGGCTGGGAGGCCCGCTAGTGCCTCAGTGATCGGCGCGAGGGTCTGGCGGCTGATCGGCACGCCTCGCGCTGCTTCGCGGGCGACCGCGCGCTCTTTGCTGGTTAGAAATTGGGCGACTTCGTCGCATTGGCGCAGTGCTTGCACCAAGGCCGCGGCTGGCCGAGAATCGAGTTCCTTGTGCGCCAACCGCACGATCCGGCGCAACAGACGTAGCGAAGACAGCCAAGAGCGGTGCTGACTCAAGATATCGATGGCCGCTAGCCGTCGGTTGTCGCCCGAGTCCTCGGCGATGGTCAAGAGCTGCTCCAAATCGTCCGCGCTAAGCACTAGCCCATGTAGTTGGGCCTGTTCTCCGTGGAGTAATTGGTCTAGCGATGTTTCGGCGACTGGCGCAACCTGTTGGCGCAAGTCGCGGATGTCCAACACCATAGGTTTTTGATCCTCATAGCTATGCCAAAACGAGCGGCACAACTACTAGACTATCAGGAAATGCTCTATGAAATTATGTAAGGGGAAAGTGCTGAAATTCATCGTGGGGATAACAAACGTAAAACCCACCCCGCGATAAAGCAAGCGAAAATATTGCGCTCTCTTTGCAGCCTATGAAGACGCGCTGGCTACCTCTAGGCTGAAGGGGTCGGATTCATCCGCCAAGCGCACATTTAAGACCCAATCGCCGTCAATCGAGACCCGGATCTTGCGCCGCACCCGAATCCCGTCTTCCGTGCGCGGCACGAGTACCAAGTCGAATTCCACTTCTAGACCGGCTGGCAGCACTCCGCCCGAAACCTCCGCGCGCTGGCCGGCCGGCACGAGGGTGCGCACAATCTGCGGCGCATCCGCATCGGTCTCGTTGAGATACGCCACTTCGAGATCGTAGGCGGTGTGGTTGGCGACCGAAACGGTACCGGCTCGGCCAGTGGGTTCGGGGGTCACAGGCCCAAGCTCAGGTGGTGCGGTGGGTGCTTCACCCCCGCAGCCGCTGAGCAGCCAAGCGGCTAGCAACAGCGCAGTTCTTACTGCGCGGTAACGTGCAACAATGCTTGGGCGATCCATTCCACCTCGTCGTCGCGCACGGTGCGCATGTCGAGCAGGAGCCGCTCGCGGGTGATGCGACCGACTACGCCCTGCCGCCTGAGCTGGCGACCTAGCTGCTCGACCTGGACCGCGCTTGGCTGGAGGACCACGGCCCGACTGGGGATCTCGGCTAGGGGCAGGGACCCGCTGCCGGCTTGCGCTAGCGATTCGACCACTTCGAGTCGCAAGGCGCGGCAGACTTCCTCGGGTAAAAGAGACAACAGCCTCTGGGCACGCTCCTCTAACGTCTCGACCGTCGCCCGCAGCATGGCCAGCGCTGGCAGGGTCTGCGCTAGCTTGTCCGGCGGCAGGCGATAGAGCGACAATACTGCTTCGAGCGCGGCGTAGATCAGCTTGTCGCAGCGCAGGGCGCGCATCAGCGGATTTTGGCGCACCTGCTCTACGTACAGGCGCTGGCCGGCGATGATACCGGCTTGCGGCCCGCCCAGCACTTTGTCGCCGCTAAAGCTGACCACAGCCGCTCCGGCCTTGAGACTGGCGGAGACCACCGGCTCGGGCGGCAGCCCCCACTGTTCCAGATCGACCAAGGCACCGCTCCCTAAGTCGTGGACCAGCGGCACTTCCGCGCACTGACTCAGAGCGGCCAAGCCTTTTAGGTCCACCTCGGAGGTAAAGCCCTGCACCCTGTAATTGCTCGGATGCACCACTAGAATAGCGCCGGTTTCCGGGCCGACGGCGCGCTCGTAGTCGCGCAAGTGCGTGCGGTTTGTCGTGCCGACCTCGCGCAGTTTGGCCCCGCTGGCCGCGATGATTTCGGGCAGGCGGAATGAGCCGCCGATCTCGACTTGTTGCCCCCGCGAGACCACCACTTCTCGGCCCCGCGCCAAGGTATCGAGCAACAAGAGCACGGCGGCGGCATTGTTGTTGACCACGGTGGCAGCTTCCGCAGCGGTCGCCGAGCATATAAGGGCCTCAGCGTGCGCGACGCGCTCGCCGCGTTTGCCCGACTCCAGTTCAAATTCGAGGTTGCAATAGCCGGTGGCCACCCGCGCGACGGCCGCTTGGGCCGCTTGGGGCAGCGGTGCCCGGCCCAATCCGGTGTGCAGCACCACGCCGGTGGCGTTGACGACGCGGTGCAGCCGAGGTTTAGCCTCTTGTTCGATACAGTGGCGTACGGCCCGCTCGATCCGCATATATAGGGGTGCCCGCTCCTCATCTACAGTGCCTGCCCGCACTTGGCGACGCACATCCGCAATACAGCGGCGCACCTGCTCGACGACATAGGCGCGGTCGTACTCTTGCAAGAGGTCGGCGACCTGCTTGAGCATCTGATCAACCGAAGGCAGCTTAGCTTCATTCATGGAGGCGAAGTATAGGTTGACCCTCTGTGACCAGCAAGTAGTCTTTGCGCAATAGCCTTAATAACCTTATACTTGCAAGACCCCTTCCCCTGTTGTCCAATTCCAACTATTAGTCTATGTCGCGCCCGGTTTACATCCTGGTGGCGCTGCTCCTGTGTTCTTTTGCACTGGACGCCGCCGAGCGCAGGAGTCCTATCGTCCACGTGGTCAAACGAGGGGATACTCTGTCTGAGATTGCTGCGCGCTACCGAGTTTCACAGAAGCAAATCCAGCGCTGGAACAAGCTCCGCAGCAATAGGATATATGCTGGCCAGAGTCTCAAAGTTAGTCCGCCAGTGCGAAGTGGCGATTGGTATCGCGTCCGGCGCGGCGACACGCTGTCGAAAATAGCTCGGCAGTTCGCTGTCCCGGTCTATAAGCTCAAGGCGCTCAACCGCCTCGATGGAAATGTCATCCACGTCGGGCAGAAGCTCTACTTGCAAACGGCCGTCCCCACTCGGAGTGCCTCAGCCGACGACAACGACGAAGAGCCGAGCGAGTACACGGTTCGCCGGGGCGACACCCTGTCGAAAATCGCCCTGCGATTTGACGTGGGCTTGGGTTTTTTGCGCCAACTCAACAAGCTCAAAAGCGACCTCATTCGGCCCGGGCAAAAGCTCCGCCTGCGCGCTTCGCGGTTAGAGGAAGCCGTCCACGTGGTGAAAGAGGGCGAAACCCTGACTGAGACGGTCAGCCAGTTGCAGCGCCTCAATGCCCTCGTCGGAGATCGGATTCTCATCGGCCAGAAGCTCCGCCTCAAAGATGCGGCGAGCACGGTACACATCGTGGAGCGCGGGGACGCGCTGTGGGAAATCGCCCGCGCGTACGGAGTCAGCGTCTATCGCCTCAAGATGCTCAACGGCCTCCGGTCAAACCGCATCTACCCCGGCCAGGAACTCAAGCTCTACTCCGACCGGAAGCTCGAACCGAGTGCTGCGCCCGCGAGCGGTCCGCGGCTGGCCACATACGTGGTGAAGCGGGGCGATTACCTCGCGCAGATCGCCCGCCTGCACCAGATGAGCGTGGCTGAAATCACCCGCCTCAACAACCTAAAGAAAAACGCCGTCATCCACCCAGGCGACCGGCTCAAGGTGCGGCCAATGCGCTGGGTAGAACTGTCTGAGATCAATTGGGACGACCTGCAGATCCGCCGCGCTGACACGCCGAAAATTGCATCCGACAATGGCCCGTACTACTTCTCTCGGCCCCGCAATAAGCGCCAGCCGAGCAAGAAATATTACGAAGGCCATCCAAGCTCGCCGCGTCAGACGTATCGCCAAGCAGGCAAGGTCGGGAGCATGGGGCGCTTGAGTTCTCAGTTGGAAGGCTGGCACATCGTCCTCGACCCGGGCCACGGCGGGCTGGACCCGGGCGCATTAGTTTCTGCTCGCGACGGCAAAGGCAATAGACTCTATGTAGTAGAGGACGAGTACGTCTTCGATATCGCGCTGCGGGTCTATGTCTTGGCGCGCTTGCACGGGGCCCAAGTCACCATGACCTTACTCAGCCCCAACCACCTAATCCGCCAAAGCGAGCCGCCGACCCAGACCTTTGTCCATGAAAAAAACGAAGTGTACAACTGGGCCGCTTACAACCAGACCAACAAGCTCAGCGCTTGGCCGCACGGTGGCAATCTTTCGACTCGCGTGCGCATTGCCCGCCAGGCCTTTGCCAAAGCTCCAAGGGGACGGCGCATCTTTCTCTCCCTTCACGCCGATAGCGCCCCCAAGGCCCCAGAAGCACCGCTGGTTCTATACTACAAAAGCAAGAGTGGGCGCGTCGATCGCGTCTCGCGCCAATTTGCTCGCTCCCTGCTCCCGGCATTGGGGGCTGGTGCCCACGTCCGAGGGCAGGGGCTAGGGGTTTTGCGCAACAACCCGGCTGACGTCAAGGTCCTCATCGAAGTGCGCAACATGGCGTACCGGGATCACGTTTGGGCCTTGCGCTTTGAGGATCTACGCCACCGCGATGCCGAAAAAGTGGTGCGCGGCCTCCTCGACCACGCCGCAAGTTCCACGCTCCGCGCTGGCTACTAAAAACAAAAAAAGCTCCGGGAGTGTTCGTCCCGGAGCTTCTTTATTGGTTTGTGCGGTGCGGTGCTAAAAAGGTCGTTCCTCTATCAGCCGTTTAGCGGCCTTGCGCACGACTTCAGGTTCGAGGCCAGCCAGCTCGCACCAAGGATCAATCCTAGAGCTTTCGACAAAGGCCATCTCCGGGGTGCCATCTGGGGTTACCACGACCTCATCCATCTTGGATATTTCGCGTAAAGTACTGAGAATCATAGCGTTAGCAAGGCGTCGATAAGCCATCGCTCTGTTCTCATAGCACTTCCTGCGGGGTTAAGAGTATCTGAGATGCGACAAATAAAGAATTGAGGTGCTTAACTTCGTCTAAAGGCGTTCCTTCCTTTCTATGAACAAAAGGGTAGTGTTTACCGTCTAGCTATCTATAATGGTAAGAAATTTTCGCACAAAATTTTCAAAAAAATAACGCGCGCGACAAAAAAATAACCGCGACACCTAATGGCGCGGCGGCTATACTATCCGTAACTCGTTTTTTTCTACATATTTAGAGGTTCCTCCCGCCGCACAAAGCGCCTTTCGGCAGCAGCCCGGTAGAGGCGGTAAATCCACTCGATAGTCTCCAAAGCCTCCTGTCCAAGCGAATAAGGAGTGCCTGCGCTGGCTAGGCCGCGCAAAAAATCGGCCCACTCCAGCTCCCACGAGCGATCCTCGTCCGGGTAGTCGAATCGCTCGCTGTCGGGTGCACCGCCTTGGGGATTCCGCCGCCCTACTACGGCGCGCTCCGGCCCATAAGCTCCCCCCAAGCCCTCGACGCAGACGTAGCCGTCGCGCCCGAAAACCTCAAAGCTGAAGAGGTTTTTCCACTGCGTCCAACTCGCGTGCAGGGAGGCGATCTGCCCGGTGGCCGTGCGAAAGAGTCCGTAGGCGTTGTCCTCCACGGGCGCGTCCCAGAAGTGGGTCTCGACATAGCCTGTGACTTCGGCAAAGTCCCCCAAGAGCCATTTGGACAAGTCGATTAGATGCGCTCCTTGGTCCAAAAGCTCGCCGCCGCCCGCCTTCTCGGGATTTGTTCGCCACTCGCGCTCGTAGCCGGGCCGCCCGCCGTGGCCGTAGCGCGCCCGGATGCTCAGCAGCGGGCCGATCTCGCCCGCCGTGCAGACCTCGTGTAGCTTTTGGATGGCGGGGTGATAGCGGTGGTTGTAGCCGACCTTGAGCACGCGCCCGCTCTGCTCGGCCGCGGCGACGGCCTGCCGGGCTTCCCGAGGGTTGCGCCCCAGCGGTTTTTCGCACAAGACGTGTTTGCCGGCCAAGAGGGCGGCGGCGCTGATGGGGGCCAATGCGTCGTGCGTCGTCGCGACGACTGCGATGTCGAGATCGGCCGCGATTAGCTCCTCCCACGAAGCGGCGACTGCGGCCCCGCATTCGGCGGCTAGTTCGGCCGCGTCGGGCGCGTGTTCGTCGTAGATCAGGGTTACTGCAGACGCGGGATGGGCTTGGGCCGTGGCTGCCCGTCGCCGCCCCATGCGCCCCGCTCCGATGATTCCCACCTTGTACACTCAGCCCTCCTGCTGTTGGACGCGTCGCACTGTAAAGTCCTCCGTGGCCATGACCGCCTCGACATCGAAGGTTTCCCACGGATCCCAAACTGCGGACAGCAGACGCCCCGTCAGCCCGTCTGAGCGCGCCGAGGCCAGATAGACTGCCAGCGCGGCCGCTCGCTCGCCCGTAGCGTCGCCCTCGCGCAGCAGGCGCTGGTCCTGCTCCCGTTCCTCAGCGCTTACGGCCGCGCCGGCTGCTAGCCGCTGGTCGAGCATCCGCGTGTTGACTGCTCCGGGGGCAATAGCGTTGACGTCAATGCCGTGCTCAGCCACTTCTCCAGCCAAGTTCTCGCTAAAGCGCACGACCCCGGCCTTGGAGGCGCTATACGCGCTAAAGAAGGGCCGCGGCCCCACTGCGCCGCCGCCCGAGAGGTTGATGATTTTGCCGTAACGCTGGGCGATCATGGCCGGCAAGACCTTGCGAGTGCAGTAGAAACAGCCGCCGAGGTTGACCTGCACCACCTGCATCCAAGCGTCTGGATCGACCTCTTCCACCCGCCCTATAGGCCCCTGAATTCCCGCGTTGTTGACCAGCACACGAGCACGCGCTCAATGGCCGCATCTACTTCCTCGCGCCGCCCCACATCCGCCTGTAGTTTCAACACCGCTTGGCCGTGGTCTGCCAAAAGTGTGGCTGTCTCGTCTATCTCTGATCCAGTGCGGGCCAAAATCGCCACGTGCGCCCCTTCTCGCGCCAAGGCCAAGGCAATGGCCCGGCCAATGCCGCGCCCGCCGCCGGTCACTAGGCAAAGCCTGCCTATCAGCTCCATATCGCGCTCCTTCATTGCTTGAGCAAATATGCGGTGTTGGCTTGTTCTTGCCAAAGGCCAACAGGCCCGTCGTTGACCTAGCGTACCATTCATCCTAAATTAGTGTGCATACATCTTAGAGAGCCTATTCGATGTCCCTCCCGAGTACCGTATCCGATCTCAAAGCGCTCTGCCTCCACATCAACGCCCATTGTCCCGCCGGTGGCCTTTTTGAAGGCGACCGCACTCATTTACACCCGGACAGTAATCTGCCGTGGCGCATTGCCCCGGAGCCGTTCTGGCTTTCGCCGGCGCAACACCGCTACCTAGATCAACTCGGCGGCGTCCTACATCAGTTTTACAAGGCCTCCAACCAGCTCTACCACCAGAGCGTCAAAGGCGTTGAGCCGCCTTGGATTCACGAGTACTTGGACTTGGGCAAACCCAGTGCCGTGCGCGAAATGGGCCTGTGGAATCGCATCAAGTCTCAGTTGCCCTTGGTCATTCGCCCGGACCTGCTGCTCACTGAGGATGGCTTCAAGCTAGTCGAGCTAGACGCTATCCCCGGCGGCATGGGCTTCACGGCCCAAGTCTCGGAGGTCTATGCTGACCTCGGCTACGACATCATCGGCGGTGCCCGCGGCCTGATCGACCCATTCTACGAAGCCATTGCCGCTGCCGCCAAGGTGGATGAGCCGCATTTCGCCCTCTTCGTCTCAGACGAGTCCGAGGCCTATCGCCGAGAAATGGAATGGCTGGTCGAGTGCTTGCAGGCGGCTGGCAAGCCGGCCCGCAGTGCCCACCCGCGCGAGGCCCGCTTTGATGAAAATGGCCTCTTCCTCCAAAGCGCGGACGAGCCGGCACCTTGGCGCATTGACGCGGCCTATCGCTTCTTCGAGCTGTTCGACCTCAAAAACATCCCCAAGGCCGAGCTTTTTACCTATTTCACTAAGAAAAACGCCCTGCGCCTGACTCCGCCGCCAAAGGCCTATCTCGAAGAAAAGCTCTGGCTGGCGTTCTACCACCATCCCGCGCTCAAATCCTATTGGCGGCGCGCCTTGGGCAAGGAGCCTTTTGCCGCCTTGGACAGCTTGATCCCGCGCTCGTGGATTGTCGATGCGCGGCCGCTGCCGCCCCACGCCATCATTCCCGGCCTCGACATTGGCGGTCAGCCCGTCAGCGACTGGCAGCAGTTGAAGCATCTGACCAAAAAGCAGCGCGAGCTCGTGCTCAAGCCCTCGGGTTTTTCCAACATAGCGTATGAGAGCAAGGGCGTTTCCATCGGCCACGATTTGTCCGAAGCTGAGTGGGGCGAGCGCGTGCAAGAGGCCCTAGATAGCTTTGATCACCAGCCCTATATCTTGCAGGAGTTCCACAAGGCCGCCCGCCGCACCGTGCGCTACTACGACTTCCACCGCGACGAGGTCGTGCCCATGCGGGGCCGGGTAATGCTGCGTCCCTATTACTACGTCATCGGCGATGTGCCGCGCCTGTGCGGCATCCAAGCCCTAGTGTTCCCGGCCGACAAGAAGATTCTGCACGGCATGGTTGACGCTGCGATCATGCCCTGTGCTGCGTCGGCGGAAAAATCCTCCTTCTAAGTGCCATGCTTTCTCTAGACGAAAAACTAATGCATCTCGAAGAAATTCTGCGTCCCATGAGGCAGGTGCTGGTCGGCTATTCAGGTGGAGTCGATAGTGCGACACTGGCGGTGGCGGCCCAGCGGGTCTTGGGCGAAGGAGCCATCTGCGTCACCGCGGACTCTGAGAGCTATGCCACCGGCGAGTTGGAGAAGGCTACCGAAATCACCCGGGAGTTCGGCATCCGCCACGAGGTAGTCAAGACTCGCGAGCTGGACAACCCCGACTACGCCAAAAACGCGCCCAACCGCTGCTACTACTGCAAGCAAGAGCTTTTCGTCCACATGGAGCAGCTCGCGCGTACGCTCAACGTCCATTACATCCTCTATGGCCAAAACGCCGACGACATCGGCGATTTCCGCCCCGGGGCTGCGGCTGCTCGCGAGCGCGGCGTACACGCGCCCTTAGCCGAGGCGGGCCTGACCAAAGACGACGTGCGCGCCCTAGCCAAGCGCTGGGGGCTGACGGTATGGGACCGCCCGGCCATGGCCTTACGGCACGCCAGTTACGGCAGAGGGCCTGCGCCAAATCGACCGCGCTGAACACTATCTACACGAGGTTTGTGGCTTTGCTCAGGTTCGCGCCCGCCATCACGAGACACTGTCGCGCATTGAGTTGCCTGCTGAGGACTTGACGCGCCTGCTGGGCGACCCGGGTGCGCGTCGGTCTTTGATGGAATACTTGCGCGAAATTGGCTATCTGCAAGCCACCGTCGATTTGTGCGGCTTTCGCTCCGGCAGCATGAACGAGGCGCTGCTCTCCATTGCCGACTCCGGTGCCGACGAGCCGCTCTTTGCGCGGGTCAATCCGCTGCTCGCAGCCCATTCGCTGCTGCCAGCCGCGTACGAGCAGCGCGACCAGATGCTCATCCTGCGCTTGCCCGCAGCAGCCATCGCCCGCCTCGCTGAGGCCCGGCTGCGCTCGGCCCTAGTGGCTGCGCTCGCAGAATTGGGCCTGCGCTATATTGCCCTCGAATTAGATCCCTTGGACACATGAAACGCGAAATCGCGCTATTCGGGGCGCAGTGTCTCCGCCAGAAGTGTGCTCGGGTCGCAGAGGTGGACGACTCCATGCGCGCACTTGTCGTCGATCTCTTCGACTCCATGCGCGCCGCGGAGGGGGTCGGGCTTGCCGCTCCGCAGATTGGCGTCCTCAAGCGGGTCTGCGTCGTCGATGTGACCGTCCATCAGCCGGACTGCCAACCCGTGGCCTTGATCAACCCCAAGATCACGGGCCACGAGGGCGAGCAAATTGGCGAGGAGGGTTGTCTGAGTTTTCCCGACCTGTACGGCGATGTCAAGCGCTACGCTTGGGTCGAAGTCGAGGCTATTGGCCTCGACGGTCAGCCTTTCAAAACCTCGGGCGAGGGCTTTTACGCCCGCGCCCTCCAACACGAAATCGACCACCTCGACGGCAAGCTCTTCATCGACTACCTTAGCCCGCTCAAGCGCCAGCTCATGCGCGGCGCGCTCAAGCGGTTAAAAAAAGAGAGTCAGGCCAGAGCCTCGGTCATTGACATTACTTAGTCCGGCTCTTACCTTATCAAACGAAACGGGGGCGTAGTTCAGTTGGTTAGAACGTCGGCCTGTCACGCCGAAGGTCGCGAGTTCGAGTCTCGTCGTCCCCGCCTTTGCGCGGTTGAGGAGCTTTTCTTTTGTCAATTTCTACTTCTCACATGCGAGAAAGGTAAAAAATGCAAGATCGCATCCGCGAAATCCTAAGCTGGTATGGCAGCGACAACCCCGGCACCTTGACCAACTTGGCGCGTCTGCTCAACCACGGCGCGCTCGGCGGCACGGGCAAGCTAGTCATTCTACCCGTAGATCAGGGCGTCGAGCACGGCCCCGGACGCAGCTTCGCCCCCAACCCGCCCGCGTACGATCCGCGCTATCACTTTGAGCTGGCCATAGACGCTGGCCTCAGTGCATACGCCGCCCCGCTCGGGTTCCTCGAAGCTGGCGCGCGCGACTACGCCGGCGATCTGCCGCTGATCCTCAAACTCAACAACCGCGAAAACCTCCACTCCGACGCAGACCCCACTCAGTCGCTCACCGGCTCCATCGCCGCTGCCCTGCGCTTGGGTTGCGTTGGCATCGGCTACACGGTCTATCCGGGTTCGGCCCTGCGGCAGGAGATGTACGAAAAGCTGCAAGCCTTGGCCGAAGAGGCCAAGCGGTACGGTTTGGTGGTGGTGGTCTGGTCTTATCCGCGCGGCACGGACTTGAGCAAGGACGGAGAAACCGCGCCGCTCAAATCGCCGCCCAGTTAGGGGCCCATGTCATCAAGGTCAAACCGCCGACGGCTCACATTGAGCAGGACGAGGCCCGCAAGGCGTATGCGGATGTGCCGGCTAGCACCTTGGCCGAGTGCGTGAGCCACGTGGTGCAATCGGCTTTTAACGGGCGGCGCGTGGTGATCTTTTCTGGCGGTGCAGCCAAGGGTGAAGAGGAAATTATCGAGGAGATCACCGGTATCCGCGATGGCGGCGGCTTTGGCTCCATCATCGGCCGCAACGCCTTCCAGCGCGAGCGCGAAGGAGCACTAGCCTTGCTCAAAAGCGTCATCGAGATTTACGCTGATAAGCAATAGCGCATCTCCAAATACGCAGAAATTCTCATGTACATCACCGTCGCTACGTACAAAGAACAGGGCTTCCTGATCGTCGAGAACTTCCTTACTAAAGACGAGCAGCAAGCCGCGCTCGATGGCTTCTTCACCCATTTCGCCCCGCCCTATGACCAGTATCTAGCCAACGACCGGCGCAACGACACCCCGCAGCAAATACTCTTCCCTTGGGATCACTCCGGCCTCAATCGCGTCACCGTCCATCCCGATCTGATCGACGCGGCCGAGCGCGTCTTAGGCACGCGCGAGATCCGCCTCTGCGAGGGGCACTTGGGAATGAAATACGCCGGCGAGGAATACGGAACCAATTTTCACATCGACTACGGCAACAACACACTGGGGCCGATCATCGAGCCAGACGATTTTATGAACTTGGTCTGTTTCTACTGCTTCGACGATGTGGAGGAAGGCATGGCCCCGATCCGCATGGTGCCCAATGGCTGCTCCGACGCGGAAGCCGTGCCGATGATCGTCCCCGGCGGCTCGGTGTGCCTCTACAGCGTCTTCACCCGCCACGCTGCGCCCGGTCATGTGGGTGGGCTTTACCCGCAAGGATCGCCCTTGGGACGGCGGTCGCACCTTCACGTATAAAAGCGGTGCCCAAGGTGCCGCCATGAATCGCTTCATGGCCGAAGCCACCCCGCGCCAGCGCGAACTGCTGGGCTTCCCGCCGCCGGGCGACGCGCTGTGGACGGAAGAATTTATCGCGGGGATGGCGACGCGGTATCCGGGATTCGACGCGGAACCGTATTACGCGGCTAAATAAAGAATACTACACGCCGTGCAGTTCCAGCTCGTCTTTGTGGTGGCAGGCGGCCAGATGCGACTCGCCTTTCAGCGCGGGCATCTGCTGACTGCACAGGTCGCTTTGGTAGCGGCAGCGCGGCGCGAACGCGCACCCTTGGTCGTCGGTCGGCGTTGGCTCGCCCGCCTCGCTGGCGTCTTCGTCTTCTTCCATCCACGAGGCGTGGGGGTCGGGCGCGGGTGCGGCCTCTAGCAACATGGCCGTATAGGGATGCTGCGGTTGGGTAAAGAGGGCTTCGGTTGCGGCCTGTTCGACGATCCGGCCTTGGTACATGACGGCCACTTCATCGCAGAGATAGCGCACCACGCTCAGGTCGTGGGCGATAAAGAGCAAGGTGAGGTCGAGGTCGGTCTGCAATTGGCGGAGTAAGTTGAGAATTTGCGCTTGCACGCTGACGTCTAGTGCGGAGACCGGCTCGTCGGCGACGATGAGCGATGGGCTCAAGGCCAAGGCGCGGGCAATGCCGATCCGCTGCCGCTGACCGCCGGAGAAGGCGTGCGGATAGCGGCGCGCGTATCTGGGGTCGAGTCCCACTCGCTCCATCAGTTCGCCCACGCGCGCGTGGCTGTCGCGCGCCGACCAGCCATAAGACCGGAGCGGCTCGGCGATTAGATCGCGCACGGGCATTCGCGGATTTAGGGACGAGTACGGGTCTTGGAAGATCATCTGCATCTGCCGACGCGCTTGGACGACTTGGCGGCGACCGAGCTGGGCCATATCGACGACCTGCCCGTCCTGTTGGCGAAAGAGGATCTCTCCCTCGGTTGGGTCTAGAGCGCGGAGAATCATCCGCCCGGTGGTGGTCTTGCCGCAGCCGCTCTCGCCGACCAGCCCCAAAATTTTGCCTTGAGCGAGCGCGAAGCTCACGCCATCTACGGCCTTTATCCAACCCGTCT
>JAGWBY010000134.1 GCA_021295675.1 Candidatus Latescibacterota bacterium
TGGGGCGGGAGTTGCCGATGAGGTTGGTGGGGTGGAAGCGTTCGCGGAGTTCGTTTTGCAGGCGCAAGTTTTCGTCGATAAGCTGGGTTTGCTCGGCGCGGGCGCGTTGGCGAGCGGCGACCGATTGGCCGATCATGACGGATATGATGGACAGCAGGCGCACGGTATCTTGCAGACTTTCGTTGTCTTTATAAGGAATATCGACGCTAATGGTGCCTACTACCTGCTGCTGCTGGAGGATGGGCACGCAAATGAACGAGGTCTGGTTCTTGGCCGCACTGCCGCGAGCACCGGTGCGGTTGAGAAAGAGCGGCTCGCTGCTGATGCGCGGCACGATCACGGGCTTGCCCGATTCTACGACCTTGCCGGTGATGCCTTCCCCGACGTCGTAGCGACCGCGCTTGATTTCCGATTGCGAGAGTCCATAGGCTACGTCGATAGAGACTTCGGAGGATTCTTGGCTCAAGAGGCTGACCGTCCCCAAACTCATGTCGAGTTGGTCGCTCATGAGCTTGAGAATGACGTTGAGCGCCTCCTCAAACTTGGTCGTCGAGCCTAGTATTTGCCCGATTTCGTGTAGGATGGAAATTTGTTGTTGGGCACTGGCGATCGGTAAGGTGGACATGTAAATCATCCTATTTTTACGACATTTTTGTCATTAATATGGATAAAAATGACATTTTTGTAAACATCAAAGAGCCACATGTTCGTGGTTAAAACGAAAAATCGACCAAAAATACAGTGGCACACGCCCTAAGAGGGCGTCATTAAAGCCAAGTGTCGAAAATGCGTCGTACATTATTGTAGCATAAACTATGCCATCGCAGGCTAGGGGCCAGAGAGACCTCGGCTCCTAGCCTGCGGGAAGGTCATTGCCGGAACCCATCAACTCGGTTATAATTCTGCAGATGAGAATATCTGCAATGTCAGTAAACTGCGGTTGTGCGAGGTTGGCATGAGTCGAGATATGACCGACCTATTAAATGAATGGTCCTTCGACCCAGAGGCGAATGTGCGGAAAATATCGGGAAGGGACGGGGTTGCGAAGATCCAGATCCGAATTTTGCAGCTAAATCTCGATGGCCGGCCCGATGGTCGCCGGCCCCACGGACAGGACTTTGCCCTCGATTACTACCGGGGCGAATTGGAAAAATACCGTCGCGAGTACGGGGACAGCGACGAGGGTTTCGCGCTGGATGAAGCGGCTTGCCGCGAGCTTTTCGACGAGGGGAGCCGTTTGTACAAGCGCTACGCCTTTCTGATCCAACTGCACGACTACCGGCGGGTCGTGCGCGATACCGAGCGCAATATGGCACTTTTTCGCTTTGTCAACCGCTATGCCGAGTGCGAAGATGACCGCGACAATCTAGAGAGATGGTGGCCTTATATCTTGCGCATCAACGGCGTGGCCCGGGCTATGATTTCCATCGGCGACCAGGACTACGACGGCGCGTTGGCGATCGTGCAGCGGACTCGCGCGCGGATTGGCACGTGGCCCGAGGTGGAGGCCGAGGAGTTCTTCATCGAGCGCGAGCGTTCAGAAGCCGCGCTCGATGAGTTAGAGCAGGAAATTTTGCAGAAGAAGCCGCTGAGCCAACAAGAGCAGTTAGAGCGCTGGCTACAAGAAGCGGTTGATAGCGAAGACTTTGAAAAAGCCGCGCTCTTGCGCGACGAACTCAAGAAGTTGCGGGAAGGCGAAGGCTGAGCCGTTACAGAATCGCACTAGCCACAATGCAAAGCGGGGAGCCCGATAATTCGAGCTCCCCGCTTTTCGTGCCTAGAAACCATCTCATAGGTAAAGGGCGACCACAAGGGTCGCCCCTACATGAATGGTGTATTCAGACGTTTATGAGATAATTTCTAGTAAAACTCCGTCTCATCTACTAGCGCGAGAAGCGACTGGTAGCGAGTCGGGTGGCGGAGCTTGCTCAGGGCGCGCTCCTTGAGCTGGCGCACGCGCTCCCGCGTCAGGCGGTCAGCGCTTGACTGCCATCGAGACCGAAGTAGAGGCGAATGATGCGCAACTCGCGGTCTTCGAGGCTGGCGAGGGCTTCCTCTAGGTGGGCGCGAGCCGAGTTTTGCAAGACGTCGCTGTCGGGCGTCGCCTGATTGTCGTCGGCGAGGAGACTGAGCAAGCTGCGGTCGTCGTCGTCCTCAAAGGACTCGTCGAGCGAACGCACCGAGCGGGCGCTGAGCATGGTGTCGAGGACCTCCTCGGTTGGTAGGCCCAACTCAGCGGCGATTTCCTCGACATCCGGCTCGCTCTCGCGGCCTTGGCCCAGCTTGCGCACGGCCCGCGAAATGTCCTTGAGCAGGCTGAGCTTGTTCAGCGGCAGACGCACGGTGCGGGCGTGCTCGGCGATGGTCTGCAAGATGGACTGTTTGATCCACCACACGGCGTACGAGATGAACTTGTATCCCTTGGTGCCGTCGAAGCGCTCAGCAGCGGTCAGCAAGCCCACGTTGCCTGCGCTGATCAGGTCCTCTAGCGAGAGCCCGCGATTCTGGTACTTTTTGGCTACATCAATGACGAAGCGCAGGTTGGCTTGAACCAACTCGTCGCGCGCGGCCATGTCGCCGTCTTGGATCCGCGCCGACAACTCGACTTCCCGCTGGCGGCTCAGTGGCCTAGAATCGGCGATGTCGTCGAAGTAGAGGCGCAGGGTGTTGTCCTCGTCATTTAGGACTTCTTGGATCGCGTAAGCCATGTGCGAAACCTTCCTTGGGTAATGGGGTTAGCAGGTGCAAATTTTTGCACTTAGTTGCAACAATTTTGGACTGATGTTCTGTAAGGCGCTTGAATTGCGCTAGTTAGAAGCGTCAGGCTCTATGTGCCCAAAGTGCAAAAATTGCATCCTCATTGTTTCAGTTCGAGGTTGCAAAGCGTCCCCGCGTTGCTCAATGCTCGATCTGACAAAATTGTTTGCTCTGTATTAACAAATAGTTACGGTCGATGCGGGCTATGAAACTCTGCTGGTCGCGCGGAAGGCGACCGGCGCTCCTTTCGACTCACATTATAGATAAGCAAATCCAATGCCACTTTTAGTTTCTTATAGTTAAATCATTGTGGATATGTCACTTATGAGAAAGATAGTAGTGGGGGAGGAGCAGGTTGAGGGACCGCACAGGCGCAAAAGTGCAAAAGATGCAGGAGTCGTCTAGCGTTGGCGAATGGGCTGCCGACTTGTCGCGCGTTCGCCGCCAGCCGCCAGCGTGTTACTTGGTGGTGATGTTGTACCGCTTGAGCTTGTACTGGAGGGAGCGGACGCTAATGCCCAAAATGGCGGCCGCTTCGCGGCGGTTGCCCGTGAGGCGTTGGAGGGTCTGGCGGATGAGTTCGGCTTCGACCTCTTGGAGGGAAGAGCCGAATCGGCTAGCTCGCCGAGCGGGCCGGGCAGGTGTTCGGGGAGGATGACTGCTGCCGGGGTGGTGACCACCAGCCGCTGCAGCAGGTTGCGCAACTGACGCACATTGCCCGGCCAATTATAGGCGATGAGGCCCTCCATGGCCTCTGGGCTGATTTTCTTCGAGGGCTTGTTTTGCGCGCGGCAGGTTTCGTCGAGGCACATTTCGACTAAGACCGGGATGTCTTCCCGCCGTTGGCGCAAAGGAGGAATGTCGATGGGGATCACGTTGAGGCGGTAGTACAGGTCTTCGCGGAAGCCCCCTGTTGCGACCGCGTCTTCGAGATCGCGGTTGGTCGCGGCGATGATGCGCACATCGGCGCGGTGGACCTGCGGATCCCCGAGCGGTTGGAACTCGTGGGACTCTAGGACGCGCAGAAGCTCGACCTGATTTTTGTGCGAGACCTCGCCGATTTCGTCGAGAAAGAGGGTCCCGTCCTCGGCGAGAGTGAAACGGCCGGGCCGGTCGGCGTGGGCACTGGTAAAGGCCCCGCGCTTGTGGCCGAACAATTCGCTGGTAAAAAGTTCTTCGGTGAAGCCGCCGCAGTTGACGGCCATGCTACGATCGTGGATGGCGCGTGCTACTAGATCCTTGCCAACGCCGGTCTCGCCGCGCAAGAGCACCGGCACGTCTGTTTCGGCCACTTGTTTGATCGTAGCTGCGGCGGCCTGCATGGCCGGGCTGCGGCGTACGAGACGGCGGAAGGGGGCTTCTTTTTCGAGGCGGTGGTGGAGCTTGCGGTTTTCGACGACGAGCTCGAAGCGATCTAGGGCGCGAGAGACTACGGGGCGCAAGTTGTCTAGATCGACGGGTTTGGTCACCACGTCGTACGCGCCTTTGCGCATGGCTTCGACCGCGATGTGGACGTTGTCGTGGTCCGTGAGTATGATGCACAGGGTGTCGGGGTGTTGCTGGCCGACCTCCTGCAAAAGTTTCATCCCAGCGGGGCCGGGCATCTGCAAGTCGAGAATGGCCAAGTGGAAATTGCCAGCTTTTAGCATCCGGCGCACTTGGGCACCGTCCGCGGCGGTTTCAATGGCATAGCCGGGTTTTTGCAATGCCTCTTGCAGCCCTTCGCGGATAAAGAGCGATTGGTCGGCGATGAGGATGTTGGCCTGAAGTTGGGGCATGAGCTTCTGTTGACAGTGGTGGTAACGGGACTAGCTTTTCCTGCATGGAGAATAAGCAAAACGTCGCCGAACACAAGAGGCGCAACCGAGACATGTTCAACGCCATTGCCCGGCGTTACGACTTGCTCAACCACCTGCTCAGTGGCGGCGTGGATGTGTACTGGCGGCGGCGTGCTCTCGACTGCGCCTTGGAAACCTCCCCACAGCGCGTGTTGGACCTCGCTACTGGCACTGGCGATTTTGCCCTAGCGGCGGCGCGGCTGGGGCCGCAGCAAGTAGTAGGCGTCGATATGGCCGTTGAGATGCTGCGGTTGGGTGCCGCCAAAGTCGCTGCCAAACGCCCGCCGATGCCGCTGGAGCTATTGGTCGGCGACGCCGAGCAACTACCGTTTCAGGACAATACCTTTGACATGGTGACCGGCGCCTTTGGGGTGCGTAACTTTGGGAACATTCCTAGGGGCTTAGCCGAGGCTTATCGGGTGCTCAAGCCCGGCGGCCAACTTTTGGTGCTCGACTTCTGCGAGCCTACTGCGCCGCTGTTTCGGCAATTGTATTTGTTTTACTTTCACAAAGTGCTGCCCTTAATCGGCGGCCTAATCTCCGGTCAGCGCCGGGCCTACGCCTATCTGCCGCGCTCAGTGGGGACCTTTCCCCAAGGGCAGGCCTTTGTCGAATTACTCGTCGCGGCTGGTTTCAGCCAGACGCGCTACACGCCCATGACCCTAGGAATTGCCGCAGTGTACCAAGGAGTCAAAGGGCCGGTTGACGAATAGGATACCCATAGGTATTATGTACTAAACGCGGGAGAAATAAGTGATTTACGACGATCTTATCGGCCGTGCCGGTCTCGCAGATATCCACGACAAAGTGCTGGCTGGCCAGCGCTTGAGCTTGGACGATGGCCTGCGTCTATACGCCTGCGATGAATTGCCTGTCTTGGGCTATTTGGCCAATATCGTCCGCGAGCGCAAAAGCGGCGACATCGCGTACTACGTGCGCAATCAGCACATCAACTATACCAACATCTGCAACAAGCTCTGCAAGTTCTGCTCCTTCTACGTCAAGCCCAAAGACGAGCACGGCTACGTATTGGAACCCGAGCAAGTCGCCGCGCGGGTCGCCGAGTACGATCAAGCCCCGATCACCGAGATCCACATGGTCGGCGGCGTCAATCCCAAACTGCCCTACCAGTACTATCTCGACGTCTTGCGGGCGATGAAGCAAGCCCGCCCCGCCGCGCATCTGAAGGCCTTCACCATGATCGAGATCGCCCAGATTCAGCGCATCGCCAAAAAGCCGCTGGAGGAGATTTTTCTGGAGTCGCTGCCCGGCGGTGGGGCCGAGGTCTTCAGCGACCGGGTTCAGGGCGACCTTTTTTGGACTAAGGCGGATTCCGAGGAGTGGCTGGAAATCGCGCAGACGGCGCATCGAGCCGGCCTGCCCTCCAACGCCACCATGCTCTACGGCCACATCGAAAATACCGCGGAGAAGGTCTATCACCTCGTGCGGCTGCGCGAAGTACAGGACGAGACCGGCGGTTTTCTCTGCTATATCCGAGCGCACCGAGTTGGAGGACTTGCCTGGGCCGACGGGTTGCCTAGATCTCAAGGAGATCGCCGTGGGACGGCTGATGCTGGACAACTTCCCCCACGTCAAGACTTTTTGGATTATGAACACCATTGAGATTTCGCAGACCGCGCTCTGGTACGGGGCCGACGATATCGACGGCACGGTCATGGACTACGAGATCACTCGCAAGAGTTTCACCGAGACCCAGCAGCGGCTGACCCAGGCCGAACTCTTGCAGCGCATTGTCGAGGCCGGGCGCCAGCCCTTGGAGCGCGACTCCCTCTACAATATCGTCGCCGATACTTCGACTCTGCTGGCGGCGACTGGATAGCACCCGTGATCGCCGATATTGCCGACAAGGTCTATGCCGGGGAGCGCCTCGCGCTCGATGATGCCCGCCGACTGTACGCGCACCACAACCTCGCCGAGTTGGGGATGCTGGCCCATTGGGTGCGCCTGCAGAAACACCCCGAGCAGGTGGTCACCTACAACGTTGGGCGCAACATCAACTACACCAATGTCTGCTGGGTCAAGTGCGACTTTTGCGCCTTCTATCGCCCCCCGGGTTCCAGCGAGGGCTACGTGCCAAAATCGACGAGTTGGTGGCCTTTGGCGGCGACGAGCTTAAGTCCTGCGAAATCCTGATGCAGGGCGGTCTCAATCCCAAGCTGCGCCTCGATTACTACGAACAGTTGCTTGCGGCGATTAGGGACCGCTATCCGCAGGTGCAGCTACATTGTCTTTCGGCTACGGAAATCATCTACATCGCACACCTGTCGCGGCTGCCACTGGATGAGACCATTCGCCGCCTGCGCGACGCTGGGCTGGATTCGATACCCGGGGCCGGGGCCGAGATCCTCAACGACGAGGTGCGCGATATTATCGGCTTTCGCAAGGACCGCACTGAGGAGTGGCTGGAAGTGCATCGCGTGGCGCACAAACTGGGGATGCCCACTACGGCGACGATGATGTACGGCCACGTGGAGACGGTCGAGCATCGCCTAGAGCACCTTGACCACCTGCGGCAGCTACAGGACGAGCGCGGTGGCTTCACCGCCTTTATCACTTGGAACTTCCAGCCCGATCACACGGACTTGGGCGCGGACGAGTCGCGTTGGAACGGCGCGAAAGCAACCGGGTACGATCACTTGCGCACGGTGGCCGTAGCGCGGCTCTTCCTCGACAATATCCCCAGCCTACAGGCTTCGTGGGTGACCCAAGGGCCTAAAATCGCCCAAGTTAGCTTGCGCTACGGCGTCAACGACTTTGGCAGCACCATGCTCGAAGAAAACGTCGTCAGTGCCGCCGGCACTAGCCACACCAACGAGATGGGCTTGGACGCGATGGAACGGCTAATCCGCGACGCGGGTTTTGCACCGCGACGGCGCAACACTCGTTACGAGCCGGTGGCTTCTCCCTGTCGGATCGATGCTTTGCAAGAGGCCGTCCATTCATGAAGCCGCGCTTGGGCGCGGTCCCGTACCTCAATACGCGGCCCCTCGTCGTTGCCCTCGAATGCAACCCCGCACCTTTCGCCTTGAGTTATTCGGTGCCCTCGCGTTGCGCGAGGGAACTGGCGGATGGCACTATCGACGTGGGGATCATTCCCGCGATCGAATACGCCCGCAGTGCTCGCCCTTACTGGATTGTCCCCAATATCGCCATTGGCTCGCAGGGGCCGGTGTTGACGGTGCGCCTCTTTTGCCGCCGTCCATTGCCGCAGGTCGAGCGCATCGCCTTGGATACCAGTTCCCGTACTTCAGTGGCGTTGCTGTCTATTCTCCTGCGCGAAAAGTTCGCTTTTACTCCGCAATTGATCGAAGCTCCACCCGATTTGGAGGACATGTTAGAGTGCGCTGACGCGGCCCTGCTCATCGGCGATCAGGTCTTTCCGCACTTGGATGGGGAATTGGACAGCTTGGACTTGGGTCAGGAATGGACTGCTATGACCGATTTGCCGTTTGTCTTTGCCTTTTGGGCTGGTCGCCAGCAGGCGCTCACACCCGCCCAAGTCCAACAATTGCAACGGGCCAAAGATCAGGGGGTATGTCAAGTGCCGTCCATCGCCGCAGCGCACAGCCGAGAATTCTACGAGCGCTACCTGACCCATCACATCCGCTTTGATTTGGACGAGGCCGCCCAGGCCGGGTTGCGGCTGTTCTACCAACTGGCTCATCGCCACGGCCTAATCGACGCGGTCCCTCTGCTCCGCTTTTATCCAGCGGCCTGACCTAGGCCGCCCTTGTCTAGGAAGGTCGAGATGGCTCCCTTGCAGGCCATTGCGGTGTACGGCCGCATGATCAAATTCTCCCACAGCGTCTTTGCCCTGCCCTTGCTAGCTGCGATGCACGCTGGCATTACCCCCGCTCAGATCGGCTGGATTGCGCTGGCGATGGTGGGGGCGCGCAGCGCGGCGATGGGCTTTAATCGCCTCGTTGACCGCCACCTCGACGCGGCCAATCCCCGCACCCAAAACCGCGAATTGCCGCGCGGCGTGGTCTCGCCGCAAGCTGTGGGGGTGTTCGTGATTCTGTCCGCCTTGGCCTTGGTCTTGGCGGCTTATCAACTCAATCCTTTGTGCTTTTATCTGTCGCCGCTGGTTTTGGCCGTACTCCTGTTTTACTCGCTGACCAAGCGCTTCACTTGGGCCTCTCACTTGGTTTTGGGACTGAGTTTGGGCGGGGCACCGCTGGGCGCTTGGATTGCGGTTACTGGCGGTTTTGACCTCATACCGCTGCTGCTCTGCCTGGGGGTGCTGGTTTGGGTGGCTGGCTTTGACATCATCTACGCCTGCCAGGATCACGCCTTTGACGTCCGGGCCGGACTCCATTCCATCCCGGTCCGCTTTGGCATTGCCCGCGCGCTGTACATCGCCCGCGCCTTGCACCTGTTGTTCGTGGCGCTGCTGATTATCGTGGGCCGGATGGCTGGCTTGAGCTTTTTGTACTGGTTGGGTGTAGTAGTGGTAGCCGGTTTGCTGGTGTACGAGCATCGGCTGGTGCGGGCTGACGACCTGTCCCGCATGAGCACGGCCTTTATGACGGTCAACAGCACGGTTAGCCTGATCTACTTTGCCGCAATCTTGGCCGATCTGCTCGTCTTTGGCGAGGGGGAATTGCTGCGCTTTTGACGAGGGAACTTGGCTGCGGGTTGCTTAGGTACTAGACAATCACTAAGTAACTGATGTTACGCAGTGGCTCGCTATTTTGTGGTTTACTGGAGCCTGTTGACCCAAGATATTGGGGCGAAATTGAGGATTTTCTGGAAAACTGCGTAACATCAGTAAGAAGCTGTTGAGCTAAAACGAATATCCGTAAAATCGGGCGATTTTACGGGGATTTCAGCACCTAGCGGACCGTCAAAATAGGGCTTATGCGGCTGAAATCAGCCCTTTTCCGTAGGTTATTCCGAATAACCCAACAGCTTCTAAGTAATTGAAAGCCTGTTCACCTATTTTCCTATCCAACGCGGCAGGATACAAACATGTCCTAGATAATCTCCAGCGCCGCGTTGTAGATTATTTTGAGTAAAGCCTCCAACCCGTCGGCGGACACCGGGAGGTAGTAATCGGCGACGACCCGGCTAGTTTATCAGCTATATGGCTGACGAAAGAAGGAATAGCGGTGCGAAGGGTGAGTTGACTCTGACGAAAAGCTCTCCTATAATCGCGAGTAGGGGGATCAATTATGAAGTCATCTTCTGAGGAACTGATCGACAGATCGATTGCCGCGACAGTGGCTGCCATAGAGATTTACAACAAGCCTAATTTCCCATATCGAGAAGAGACTTTCTCTATTTTGGCAATCAATGGATGGGAGCTACTTCTTAAGGCAAAATGGCTGAAGGAAAATGATAACAAGGTTGATTCACTTTATGTGATGGAAAATTACAAAAAGAAAGACGAGCTGAAAATCAAGTATTCCCGGTCTGGAAATCCGTTCACACACAGCTTAGATTATCTCGCCAAGAAGTTGGTTGAACAGAGGCACTTAGGACGAAACGTATGGGCAAATATAGAGGCATTGACTGAAATACGTGACTCCTCTATCCATTTCTATAACCTCTCAGGCTCATTTGCAGTCAGAATTCAGGAAATAGGAATTGCCAGTCTCCAAAACTTTGCATTGCTTGTAAAGGAATGGTTTGGCCGTGACTTAAGCGAATACAACTTCTACCTGATGCCTCTATCATTTATAACGCCTCCTACACAAATTGTGCTAAATAAAGAAGAAAAGAATTTTCTGGCTTATTTAGAGCAACTTGAGGCTAATACCGATGAGGCTGATACAAGATACTCAGTTACAGTCAATATCGACGTGAAATTTACTCGCTCCAAATCAAAAGACGTACCCGACATTCGGGTTACTTCAAATCCCAATGCACCGGAGGTTCGAATAACAGAAGAGCAAATTCGTGAGCAGTATCCTTGGGATTACAAAAAATTAACGGATGAGTGCCGTGATCGATATTCGGACTTCAAAATTAATAAAGACTACCACCACATAAGAAAATGTTTATGCGAAGACAAAAGTAAAAAATTCTGCAAGATCCGCTATCTTGATCTAGGTAATTCAAGAAGTCCCCGAAAACAGTTCTTCAAACCAGATATTCTGAAAGGATTAGATGAACATTATTCGCAAAAAGAGAGGTAGATCAACGGATTTATGTTGTGAAGGCTAGCGTATGAATGCGATAAGAAAACAGCCTGTCTATCATAGACAACGCTTACTCCTATATTTTTTAGAGTGCCTACCTGCCAAACAGACAGATAAGCGGAGAGGATTATCGGATAGTGATTTGCAGAAGCTGTTACTGTTATACTGCAAAGATGTGGGGTCGAGTCATTATGACTTCGTACCTTGGGACTATGGAGGCTACTCTTTTCAGTGTGCGTATGATCTTAATTTATTGGAAAAACGGGGTTGGATAAAAAGGCAGGATAATAAATTGATTTTGAATCAAAAAATCGATAACGAACATTGGGCTATAGAAAGCGAGGAACGCAAGATGGTTCGGCGTTGGATTCCTCAGTATCCGTGGCGGGGAGAAGAGTTGATAGCTCAAACCTATCGAGTTCACCCTTACTATGCTCTGCATAGCAAGATGAAGGGGCGCTTATTAAACACGGAAGATCTTACAAGAGTAGATAATTCATTGGGTACTGTAAAAAACGGTGAAGTTATATTATTTACTCTAGGTTATGAGGGCATCCACTTTGAGACCTATATAAACAAGTTGATATCCAACCGCGTGGCGGTGTTGTGTGATGTGCGGTACAATCCATTTAGCCAAAAATTCGGCTTTTCATCCTCTATGCTTTTGCAGGTGTTACCTAGATTAGGTATTGAATACAGGCATTTTCCGGAACTTGGCATTGTTTCTAAAAAAAGACAATCTTTGCACTCAAAGGCCGATTACGAAAGTCTTTTTGATGACTACTGTGATAATCTAGCGAATAGGAAGGCAGGATTGAGAAAACTCAGACAGGTCGTCGAATCTAAAAGGCGTGTAGCATTGACTTGCTTTGAGGCTAATCATCAATACTGTCATCGTCATTGCATCAGTGACTTTTTTGAAAATAATTACCACTACCAAGTGGAGCATTTATGAAAGAAAAAATTCTCATCACCGTGAAGACTTATCCTACGTTATCAAAAAAGTATGCAGAGCTAGTATGCACTGCAGGAGTGAATGATACAGGGCAATGGCGTCGAATCTATCCGGTTCCATTTCGACAGCTCAACAGCGATCAGAAATACAAAAAATACCAGTGGATCGAGGTGGATCTGAGAAAGTCAACATCCGATGGTAGGCCGGAAACTTATCAAATTGCAGGTCCATTAGTGATTGTGAATGATCCGTTGCCTACTACTGATTACTGGCGTTTACGACGTGAAGCATTCATCAACAAGGTAAAAATTCACGAAGATTTAAACACGTTGATTAAAGAGGCACATGACAATAAGCTTTCATTGGCAGTGTTTCGTCCTTGCAAATGGATTGATTTTGTAGCGGAACCTGTAGAAAGGGAATGGGATGCAGAAAAGCTTGCTGCTCTGGACGCTGAAAAAAGACAGGGTCGTCTCTTCAAGGATCCGGAGACTGTGATACGAGAATTTGAAATAGTGAAGAAGCTGCCTTATAAATTTTCCTATAGGTTTGAAGATGTTGAAGGTAAAAAAAGTAAGCTAATGATCGAGGATTGGGAAATTGGCGCACTATATTGGAATTGTTTGAGAATGAATAAAAATGACGAAAAACAGGCTATGAAAAAAGTACGCCAAAGATATTGGGATGGTTTCGTTCAAAATGAGAAGAAAGATATCTTGTTAGTTTTAGGAACCACACTAGAACATGGCGTTGTTGCATGAATCATATCTGGGGTATCATGGTCGAATGTTATTTTTTGGTCAGTTGCTTTTTTCTATCCGA
>JAGWBY010000135.1:0-318 GCA_021295675.1 Candidatus Latescibacterota bacterium
GGACTTGAACATGCGGAGCGGCTCGCGCTTGCTAATCACGTCCCAAACCTCTTCGACGTTGGCGACGATGTTGGCGTGGGTCTGGATCACGCCCTTGGGCAGGCCGGTTGAACCCGAGGTATAGAGAATTTTCGCCTCATCTTCTGGCAGCACCTCGACCTCGGGCACGGCCGCGCTACTCCCAGCCAGCTCTTCCCAAAGGATCGCGCCCTCGGCCTCGCCCTCGGTCAACGCAATCTGCGGCGTCTTGTCCAGTCGCTCTCGGATGGTGTCAAACCGCTCGTATCCTTTGCGATCTACGACCAGCAACTCAACCTC
>JAGWBY010000135.1:425-7110 GCA_021295675.1 Candidatus Latescibacterota bacterium
TGGCCCTTGGCCAAACCCTGCGCTGCAAGGCCCGCCGCGAGTTGGTCGCGGCGACTTTTGAGCTCGGCGTAGGTCACGGACTGATAGCTCAATGTGCGGCTACCCTCTACGGGTTTGAGCTCTCGAATGGCCGTCTGTTCGGCACAGGTTGCGAAGCTATGGTCGAGCAGATCTCTCAGCGTTTGTCCCATCGCAAACCTCTTTCTAGTGATTTATATCGTTGTCGTTTGCGGCGCACAAAAGGACCGCCTTGCCATTGCACACGCGGCCCGGCGACCGCATCTTCCCTATATGAATTTTCGCTGCAATCGCGCCTTGATATTACTGCTATTGTCCTGCCCAGTCGCCTCCTCAGCGCAGCCCTCGGTGGCCATGTTTGGCTACTCGCTCAGCATGGGCAGCGTCACTGTCGATCAAGAGCAGCTATATCGCCTCAGCCTCCGGCCCGACTTTCCCCTAGGCCGCTTGGGCATTGGCCTCGACTTAGAGCTGTTTGTCGAGCGCAATGGCGACCTCGGTTCGCGCGGCTGGGAGGCCGGCTCGTCAACCCAAACCCTCGACTCAATCTTGCGCAAAATCTACTACGTGCGCTATGGGCGTCCCAATGACGCGGTGTACGTCAAAATCGGCGCGCTCGACAACGTGACGTTGGGGTACGGCCTCATCATGGATAACTACCGCAACACCCTGCACTATCCGGGCATCAAGAAAACCGGACTCCAGTTCCGCATCGCCAATTTCGCTGGCACTAATATCGGACTCGAAGGAGTGATCAACAGCCCTAATCGGGCTGCGGACTTTTGGCTATGCCGCCAACCTCGAGGTGGGCGTAACCTTTGTGGCCGATCTCGACCAGTACAGCGGCCTGCGCGACAGTGATTCCGACGGCGTGCCCGACCCCATTGACGCCTTCCCAGAAGACGGCGATTTTGCCCTCGACAACGACGCCGACGGCGTACCCGACCACATCGACAGCGACGACGACAACGATGGCATCATCGACGCCGATGCCGGCAGCGGCCTCTCCGCCGACATTGCCTCCGCCTTGTTGGGACTCAACGCCAATTACGGCAACGCTTTCCCAATAGACCAAGACGTGGACCGCCACAAGCCCTTCAATAGAAATCACGTTGGCCAAGACTTCTTTTCGATCTTGGGTGTGGACCTAGCCTACCCGCTCATCCGCGACCTAGGCTTGGAGCTCAAGCTCTACGGCCAATTCGCCACGCTGATCGACGACGACGACGCCCTCTCCACCTTCGAGGCGCAACAGCAGGGCGTCTCCCCCGGCAACCGCCAAGCGACCGGGTTCGGAATCGCCGCCCCAGGGCTGTGGCTATCTTTAGGCCCGCTCAACGGCCAACTGGATTTCCGCCACTTCCGCCGCGATTTCGACTCGCGCTACTTCGACGAGCTGTACGAACTCGACCGCGCTCATCTCGACCTCGCCACCGGACAGGCCCAGTCCAAGGACGCGCGGCTCGACTACAGCAACGATCTCTCCGGCTTTTTCGGTCACTTGGGCACGGAACTCGGCTCGTACGCGTACGCCTCGGTTTCCTATCAGTACCTGACGGGCACCAGCGACCCCAAACAGCAGCTCATCGCCAGCGCATCCCTGTCGCGCAAACTGCTCAAATACTTCCCCCACCTCAAGCGCGCGTACGCTTATTTCCACAAGAACAACATCGGCCGCAGCCTCAACGAGGACGGCACCGACCGGGACGACTTCTTCGAGCCGACCAAAGACACTTTCTACGGCTTTGACGTTGGACTGAACATAAAAGAAGGCGCATCCGTGCGCTGGGATACTCGCTTCGTCTTCGTGCAGCGCCACAAAATCATGACCCTCGAAACCGTATTCGACTTTTGATATGAAAATCACTCGCGTATCAGCCCATTATCTGCGCCTGCCCGATGTCACCGCTCGCTGCGACGGCACGCAGGACACCTGCCTGATCCAAATAGAAACCGACGCTGGCATCACCGGCTGGGGCGAAGTCGATTCGGCTCCCACCGTAGTCAAGGCCGTCGTCGAGGCCCCGCTCTCCCACCAGATTAGCAACGGTCTCGCCAACGCACTAGAGGGCCTGGACCCGCTGGCCATCGACGTATGCGGAGACCGCATGCTCGACGCGGCCAACTACTACGGCCGCGTCGGCGTGGGCACGCACGCTATGGCTGGCGTCAACCTCGCGCTGTGGGACATTGCTGGTAAAGTGCGCAATTGCCCGGCCTACGAACTGCTCGGCGGCCCTTATCAAACCAAATTCCGCGCGTATTGCTCCATCCTCTTCGGCGACACGCCGCAAGAGACCGGCGAATTGGCCCGCCGCTTTGCCGACGAGGGGTTCACGGCTATCAAGTTCGGCTGGGGGCCGATGGGGCAGAGCGAGGCAAACGACATCGCCTTGGTGCGCGAAGCGCGGAGGGGAGCTGGGCCGGATGTGGACATCTTGGTGGACGCGGGACAGGTGTGGGACTGGAAAACCGGTCTCAAGCGCGCCGAGCAGTTCGCCGAGTACGGCATATTCTGGCTCGAAGAACCCTTGCACCCCGAGGATGTCGCAGGCTATGCGCATCTCTGCGAGCGCAGCCCAGTGCCCATCGCCACGGGCGAAGCCGAGTCGCGCTATCAGGACTTTGAGCAGCTACTCGTCCATGGCCGCATCGACTGGGTGCAGCCGGACCCGGGCCGCTGCGGACTTTCGACCATGGTCGAAGTCGGCCGCCTCGCCCGCCGCCTGCACCGCAAGGTCGTCAACCACTCCTTCAAAAGCGGCATCACCATCGCCGCTTCCTTGCACGGGCTGGCGGCAGTTCCCCACGGCGAGATCTTCGAATACTGCATGGCCGACTCACCCTTGCGCCACGACCTGACGCACGAAAAATTCGCGGTCGTCGATGGCTACGTTCACGTGCCGGAGGGGCCGGGGTTGGGCGTGACCATCAACGAAGAGATAGTGGAACGATACCTAGTTCCGTAAGGAGCCCTTCCATGAAAGACTTCCGTCGGTTTGCATCATTTTCGACCTCCTTCGACCTCGATGACTTGTTGCGTACCCAGCGTCGGAATTTGTGGTACAGTGGGGCTTTGGCGGTGATTTTGCTTGCGGCACTAGCGCTAATTGATCCGTTTGGACGCGTTGTGCCGAGCGCACCTCATCCGCCGACCGTCAAGTACATCAAGCGTCAGCCGCGGCCAACTAAGCCGTTGTCTGTGCGTAAAATTCCACAGCCTAAGCAACAGCCGATGGTCCGCAAGAGACAACCCACGCCGATCCGCACAAACCCCGTCCATTTGACTGCAAACGCCACTACAGAAGCTCCCATTGTATCGGCTGTCCAGTCTCTTGTCAGCCCGTCCCACAGCAGTGTGCCGCGCCCGCTAGATGACGAGCGGCAACTAGGAGCCGGTCATCTCCTCGGGGAACGCGCAATAGGAATCACCCGCCAATCCGAAAACAAAATTGATCTCTCTTTGGAGATGCTAGACGTAAACAGTCTAGACACTGGGCAGCATCAGGCCGTCGTCATCCAAGACCCCGACGATCCGCAATCAATTAAGGGATTTATCAAGTTGCCCCTTGTGGTACCGAGAAACGTGCTGGATAGGCGAGGGATAGTTCCAACTAGGATTATTGATGCGTTGGCCGATGGGATCAATAAATACACTAATTTGCGGGCAGAAGTCTTCGGACCGATCTCGTTTGATGACGATCGCATATTTAAATTTCCTCTGCTCATTGGTTCTATATACAGAGGCTTAGGCCTGAATGAGATTGAAGAAGCCAACCAGTTCCAGTACCTGATTCAGGGGGGATTCATTATGGGAGGCGTTGGTGATGCGGAAAAACATCTTTCCCAAGTATTAACGAACGGAGGCTTGGTAGAAAGGAAAGACTTCTGGTCGGATATATTGCCAGAGGATCATCCCATTTACAACGCTTTCTTTAATATCGGTCTCCAATCATATCTTTTGGAACCTCATCCGGATCCGTCTATAGCATGTTACATTACTAAGGGCCTAAAAGGACATTTTATAAAGGATCGGCTCGTCTATGTAAATCCCTTGGAATCTTCGCAGTGGGCTTATGATGAAGCCGAGTTGATGCTCGCCATCAATGTAATGGTCTATGCGTTGGCCCAAGAAGGTTCCCTGGCTCAGCGCCTGACCCAGGACTTGGTAGCTAAGCGCGACGATCAATGAAGAGATAGTAGAAAAATACCTAGCGAATTAACCCAAAAGGTTCCCTATCATGCCCGATCACCCCACGCTCATTATAGACGGCCACCTCGACTTGGCCTTCAACGCCCTACACCACCGCCGTGACCTCACCCAAGACGTCCATGTCCTGCGCGAGCGCGAAGACCCCAAACCTCCCGGCCCTTCGCATCCCGACTCGCTGCGCGACAGAAAGCGCCCCGAAAGCTCCTCGCGCGGCACAGCCACCGTATCCCTGCCGCAGATGCGCCAAGGCTGCGTCGGCATCGCGCTCTCGACCATTATGTGCCGAGTGCAGATGCCCACCGGCCTCCTCGACGATGGCATGAGAACCCAAGAAGCGGCCCACGCCATGGGCCAATCGCATCTTCACTATTACAAAGCACTAGAGCGCGAGGGCCAACTGCGCTTCATCCGCGACACAACTGAACTCGACGCGGCCATTGCCGCTTGGCAAAATCCCAACTCAACGATTCCGATCGGCCTGATTTTGAGCATGGAAAGTGCCGACCCCATCCTCGGCCCTGAGCAAGTAAGCTGGTGGTGGGAGCAGGGCCTGCGCTCGGTGGGGCTGACGCATTTTGGTGCCAACACCTGGGGCCACGGCACCGGCACTCGCGGGGGGCTATACGCCGATGCCTATCCTCTGCTTGACGCGCTCGCCGCAACGAATATCGCTCTCGACCTGACCCACGCCTCGGACTTGGTCTTCTGGCAGCTTTTGGACTACTGGTCAGGGCCGGTCCACGCCAGCCACTGCAACTGCCGCGCCCTCGTCCCCGGCCAGCGCCACCTCAGCGACGAGATGATCCAAGCCATTGCCGAGCGCGGCGGCGTCATCGGCGCGGTCTTCGCCGAATTCATGCTCAATCCCGAGATCAACTTCGACGACCCAGCGACCTATCCGCAAACCGCCCGCCGCCCCATGTCGGCCGTCGTCAATCACATCGACCACATCTGCCAGCTCGTCGGCAACTGCGACCACGTCGCCATCGGCTCCGACCTCGACGGCGGCTTCGGGCGCGAAATGGCTCCCATCGACTACGACACCATCGCCGACCTACAGCGCTTTCTCGACATCCTCGCCCGGCGGGGCTACTCAACCGACGACATTGCGGCTATCGCCCACGGCAACCTCTCGCGCTTCTTCCGCCAAGCCTGGAGCTAACAATGACCGACGCGCACCCGCTGATCCTCGACAGCCATCTCGATCTATCCTTCTCCGCCCTGCAAATCAACCGCGACCTAACGCAAAAGGCGACCACGGTGCGCGTCCATGACTCAGTGCAGACTATGGAGGGCTTCGGCTCCTGCACGGTGACCTTCCCCGAGCTGCGTCGAGGCAAGGTCGGCCTCTTCTGCGGCACGGTGATGTCGCGCCTAGATCCAGGCGACCGCTGGACCCGCACCGGCATGTACTGCCAAGCCCAATGCCACGGCGTCGGCCGCGGACATTTGGCGTACTACCAAGCACTCGAACGCGCGGGTTTGCTCCGCTTCGTCAAAAGCAGCGCGGATTTAGACGAAACCATCGCCGCCTGGCAAAACCCCGACCCAACGACCCCTTTCGGCCTAATCCTCGCCATGGAGAGCGCCGATCCCATCTTAGGCCCGGACCAAGTGCCCGAATGGCGCGAACTCGGCTTGCGCCTAGTGTCGATCTCGCATTACGGCACCAGCACCTATTCGCACGGCACCGGCACCGAAGCCCTGCTCGACGCGCTCCAAGCGGCCGGCATCATCATCGACTTGACCCATTTGACCGACCAAGCCCACTGGGAACTCTTGGAATTGTACGACGGACCAGTCTGCGCTTCGCACCACAATTGTCGCGCCCTCGTCCCCGGCCAGCGCCAGCTCACCGACGAAATGATCCGCTCTATCGCCGAGCGCGATGGGGTCATCGGCACGGCTCTTGACGCCTGGATGCTCGATCCGGGCTGGCAGCGCAAAATCCCCGCCTTTGCACAACTGACCAACGCCACTTTGGAAACCATCGCCGACCACATCGATCACATCAGCCAGCTTTTGGGCACTTCGCGCCACTGCGGCATTGGTACCGATCTCGACGGCGGCTTCGGCACCGAACAAGCCCCGCGCGATCTCAACACTATCGCCGATCTGCAAAAACTTCAGCCCATCCTCGCGCGCCGTGGCTACTCGCCAGCAGACATCGCCGGTATTTTCTCCGGCAATTGGATCCGGCTCTTCAAAGACGTGTGGAGCCGCTCTTAATCTGCAATAGTCTCTAAATCTATCACTACATTCTCCCTTTTTTCGTTACAAATCGTCCAAATTCTTTTCTCCTTCTTGTCATTGACACCATTTTTGTCTATACTTTGCTCAAGTTAATTACATAATAATTCTCAAACTATTTTCTGAGGGAGAAATTGACATGGCGAGAGGAGCCGACAAAGTCATCGAAGCGCTCGACCGCTTCGGCGTCGAGTACGTCTTCGG
>JAGWBY010000135.1:7159-12759 GCA_021295675.1 Candidatus Latescibacterota bacterium
CCCGGCACGAGCAAGGTGCGACCCACATGGCCGACGGCTACGCCCGCGCCACCGGCAAGCCCGGCGTCGTCCTCGTAACTTCTGGCCCGGGCGCAACCAACACCATCACCGGCCTGCTAACCGCGCTGATGGATTCCGCGCCCGTCATCGCCCTTACCGGCCAAACCGTCACCCCCATGCTCGGCAAAGACGCCTTTCAGGAGGCCGATGTCTTCGGCATCTCCATGCCCGTCGTCAAGCACTCCTATTTGGTCAGAGACCCCAACGACATCCCCCGCGTAATGACCGAGGCATTCCACATCGCCACCACCGGCCGCCAGGGGCCAGTGCTCGTCGATCTGCCCAAGGACGTCACCCAAGGCGACCCCTTCCCCGAATGCACCACCGACTTTCCCGAGAAGGTGTACCTGCCTGGTTACACTTGGCAGACCAAACCCGCGCCCGAGTTGCTCAAAGCCGCCGCGGATCTCCTGCGCCGCAGCAAGCGTCCCCTGCTCTACTTGGGCGGCGGCTGCATCGCCTCGGGCGGCCACGAGGCAGCCAAGGCCTTTGCTGAAAAGACGCGGATGCCAGTGACCAACACCCTGCTCGGCAAGGGGGCGTTCCCCGAGCAGCACGCGCTCTCAGTGGGTATGCTCGGCATGCACGGCACGGCCTACGCCAACAAGGCCGTCGTCGGCTGCGACCTGATTATGTCGGTGGGTGGGCAAACTCTCGGAATTCTGCCCAGACGCAAAAAAGATCCACATCGACATCGACCCGGCCGAATACGGCAAAGTGGTCATGCCGGACGTTTTTATCGAAGGCGATGCGCGCCAAGTGCTCGAAGAGCTAATCAACTACGTCGAGCCGATCGACTCGGCAGCGTGGCTAGCCCAAATCGACGAGTGGAAGGCGAAATACCCGCTCAAATACGGCAAGCGCGGCGGTCTCAAGATGCAGGCTGTCATCGACCGCCTGTACGAGCTGACCGCTGGCCGCGCCGTGGTGACCACGGACGTCGGCCAGCACCAGATGTGGGCGGCCCAGTTCTACAAGACAGCGCACCACCGCCAGTGGCTATCTTCCGGCGGCGCTGGCACGATGGGCTTTGGCTTCCCCGCGGCCGTCGGTGCCCAATTCGGTCGCCCCGAAGAGACCGTGGTCGCCATCTGCGGCGACGGCGGCTTCCAGATGACCCTGTGCGAACTGGCCACTGCCGTTATTCATCGGCTGCCGATTAAGATCCTAGTCCTCGACAACAAGTACCTGGGGATGGTCCGTCAGTGGCAGGACCTCTTTTTTGACAATCGGCTCTCCGGCGTCGATCTAGAAGGCAATCCCGACTTCGTCAAGCTCGCCGAGTCCTACGGGGCCAAAGGCCTCCGCATCAAGCGCACCGCCGACATCGACAAGATCCTCAAGCAGGCTCTTGACTACGACGAAGGCCCCTGTGTCATCCACGCCGAATGCGAAAAAGAAGATAACGTTTTCCCGATGATCCCCGCCGGGGCCGCGCTCACCGACATGCTGGTCGAGGCCCCCAAGCAGAAACTGGCCCAACCTAAAGGGAGCACCTAATGTCCACCGCTGCCATTCACTTTGCGGCCGCAGATCTCAACGCCCGTCAAGAGGCCGTTGACGCGCCACAACTTAAGCCAACCGAACCCCAACAGAAGACCACCATCGGCCTATTGGTCAACGACCGTCCCGGCGTGCTGGTACGCATCGCCCAGTGTTTTGCTCGCCGCGCCTATAATATCGAAAACCTAGTCGTATCGCCGGCCCATATCCCCCAGTGCTCGCGCATGACCATCACCAGCATTGGCCCCGCCGCCGAGTTGAATCAGATCATCTTGCAACTCAACAAGCTGGTTGATGTCATCCACGCCAAAGACCACTCGGCCGACGATGCCATCACCCGCGAGTTAGCGCTCTTCAAGGTCGGCTGCTCGGTCGAAGAGCGCACCGAGGTCTTGCAGATTGCTGAGGTTTTTCGCGGCAAGACGGTCGATATATCAGAGGCCACTATCACCATCGAGGCCACTGGCACCACCGAGAAGATGGACGCCCTCGAATCGCTGTTGAGCAAATTCGACCTCAAGGAAATGGTTCGCACCGGCAAGGTGGTCATGGCCCGCGGCAACAAGCCGACATAAAAAAAGGGGGACGAGCATTGCCCGTCCCCCTTTTTACCTGCTGTATCCTCCCTTAAAACGCCACGCCCAACTGCCCAAAGACCAAGCGGCCGATCTCCGGTGCGCCAATAAAGGCCCGATAGCCCTTGTTCCAGAGCAGGTCTATCTCCTTCTTCCCATTCCCATCGACACATTCTTCTTTCAGCACCATCTCCCCCTCCTCATCGACACATTTTTCTTTTAGCACCAAGTTCAAAACATTTGACGCATTAACCCTCAGCACCAAGTTCTGAGTCAACTGGTATGACGCGTTCAAATCGAGCAGCGAGTACGCGTCCACATCCCCGATGAACACCCCGGACTCCTGGCGAAACGCCCCCACGTAGCGCCACTGCCCCCCTAGGGTTAGTTGCGGTTGGTCAAAGGCGTACGACGTGCCTACCTTGAACTTGTTACCCGGCGCATTGAGCGCTATGTCGGCAATGCCATCGACGTTCTTAAATAAGGTCTTATCGACATAAGAATAGTTGCCCGTCAGCGACCATTGGTCGCTCGGGAAATAGGCCAAGTTCACATCCAGGCCGTTAAGAGATATCTCGCCGAAGTTGCGATAGGTCAACATCACCGCTGTCGGCTCAAAGGCTTGCTCCGGCGTAACCGTGCCAAACGGTATGCTCGCGGCCCCTTCGGCAAACAACGTGACAATTTCATCCACCGGCGAGCCATTGCCGTTGCCAGACAAGGTACCTGGAACCTGCATATTGTCGAGCGGAGCGACCGCCGCGGCCAGCTCTGTATTCTCGGCCAGCGTCTCTCCGACGCTAGCACCTAGCGCCGCCCCAAGGCTAGCCGGATCGAGGAAGACATTGGGCGTCTGCACCTGAATCGGAGAGACAAAATCCTTTATCCGCGTGTGATACAAGTCGGCCGCCACCACCAGCTTCTCGCCGACGATCCCCTTATAACCCAATTCAAAGGTCTCAGTAGTAGTAGAGCGGGTCAGCGGCACGTCGATCACATCGGCGACCGGATCAAAGGGAGCCGGATCGCCAGCCGCCACCTTCTCGAGGTTGAGCATGAGTAGGGCGTTGTCCAATCCCGTCAGTTGCTCGGGCAACAAGGCATCTAACCCGCCCAATAGCTGCCCGGCGGCGGCCTCGGCCTCGGCTTTTTCTAGCCCTTGCAGCACCCCTATCTGGGTAGCCGCTAGCCCTAGAAAAAGCTCTGTATTGAGTGCGCTCAGCACCCCTCCGCGCCCCAAACCCCACATAACATTGGTAAAGACCGGATCCCCCAAGTCTATGTAGTCGGCCGGATCCATCCCCGCCACCGGCGCAAAGGACGAGCGGAACTGCGGCCGACCATTGCCCGAGCGAGCAAACGTCCAGCCGCTAGCAAAGCCCTCGCGGTAGGTCCCCTGCGCACGAATGTCTATCGCCGGCGCAAAGCCCAGCACCGGCGCAAACGCCGCGCCAATGCCGAAGGGATCTTGGGACGAGCGGACGTCCAAATAGAGATTGTTGCTCGACGGGGTTGCAAAAGCGCGGTTGTACGTCAACCTCAAAATTTGGGTTTCTTTAGGCTTGAAGACTAGCCCGGCGCGCGGCGAGATTTCGCCTTCGGGAATGCGATTGTGGTCGTCGTAGCGCAAGGCCACTACTAAATCGAGCACTTCGCTCAGGGCCGTCTCGCTCTGCATATAGACCCCGAACTCGTCGATCGAATCTTCGTCTTCGTTGCCGCCATTGATAGTCCCCTCAGTATCGGGCCGCGTCAGCAGCACATCAACGCCGTAGGTAAAGCGCTGCCGACTCCCCAAGGCCGCCGAGTGCTGGAGCTGGAAGGCGGTCAGCTTGGAGTTATCGACGATGGCATTGCCATCGCGCAGCAGAAAGGTGTCGCCGGCGTTGCTCCCATTCTGAAAGACCTGGGCGAACCAATTCTTGTACAGCAGGCGTAGCTGGACGTAGTTGTACGCCCAGTCTTGAGCTTGGCCAGCCCCTAGGCCGGTCAATTCGATCTGATCGCCCTTGTTGTATCCGGCGGCCAAAATAGCCGTCAAGTCGTCCGTGGCCTTGTAGTCCAAGCGCGCTTCGGCACTCTGGCGCTCAATGTCAAAACTACGCGGTGGGATGGCTGAATTGGCGGCCCTAGCCTGCGCCTCTACCGAGTCTTCGTATTCCCAGTCCATCCCCGTATAGTACTGGGCCGAGACCTTGTAGCCGAGGCGGTCGCTAGCAGCCCCGGCGTGGCGCATACCTACCTTGCGCACACTCCGCTCGCCCAAGCCCAAATTGACATTGGTCCCCGCCGAAGTGAACGGCGAGCGGGTGATGATGTGCATCACGCCGCTGGCGCTATTGGGTCCGTAGAGCGCCGACCCCGGCCCCAACACCACCTCGATGCGCCGGAATGAAATTGTAGGCATTCAACCGCAGCGAAGGGACGCGGGCGATGCGATTGTCGGTCAGCGTCAGCAAGGCACCCGAAAACACATTGTTGAAGCCCCGCACGACCACATTGCTCTGCGCCAAACCGGTCTGGGAAAAGTCCACCCCCGGCAGATCGCGGATGTGCTCGACGACGCTGAGCGCCGGCCGATTGCGGATCTCCGCGGCCTCAACTATCGCCACCGAGGCCGGGGCTTCGAGGACTTTTTCCTGCCGCCGCGAAGCCGAAACTACGTTCTGGTCGAGGAAGATGATTCCCGTCTCCAGCGTCAGCATCAGCTCCTGCTCTCCAGCTACGATGCCAACACCTTCTCGCATTAGGGTCCTATAGCCAATATGCGTGACGTTGAGCTGATACTCACCAGCCGGCAGCCCCTCCAAGCGGAAGCGACCGTCTTCGTCGGTAGCCGTTCCGATCTTGCCGCCCGGTAGCAGGTCGCTAACGAGGACGACGTTGGCACCGGGGATGGCTTCGCCCTCCAGTCCCTTCACAACGCCGGAAAGCGTCCCCTCTGCGCCGAAGGCGACGCCAAGTAATTCGTACTTTTTCATAATTAGCTCCTTGTTTTTGGCCCAAATCTACCCCCAAGCACCCGATCCCGCTACCCCCACTACCCAATAAGTAATCTCGCAGCCCATTGCCGTGCAAAGGCAAATCGCTTCTTCAGGAATCTCGTCTCGTAGCGGTAACGCAGCCTATCTCCACTTCCCATCCTTTCTCCGCCACAGGTCTCGCCGCTCTATTGATTCCCCACGTCTCCATTGCGTAGTTTCTCAGTCTTAATTCACCTATCCTAGCGGAGATTTATTCCATGCCGGACAAACTCAAGCTCGCCTTTATTGGCTGCGGTGCCATCGCCCGCTTTCACCTCGATGGCATCAAGGGCCACGCTCCCCGCATCGACGTCACCGCCTTAGTCGATCTCGACGAGTCCAAAGCTCAAGCCTACGCCACTGAAACCGGCGGGCAAGTCTTTACCTCGCTCGACGAAGCGCTCGAAAAGGGGGACTTCGACGCCGTCGATATCATGCT
>JAGWBY010000135.1:12915-24654 GCA_021295675.1 Candidatus Latescibacterota bacterium
CGAGGCCCAAAAGCACCTTGCCGCCGGAGCCATCGGCGAGATCATCACCGCCCGCGCGGCCTTTGTCTATCCTTTTGACTCCTACTGGTTCAAAGAGGAGCGGCCCTGGCGCTACGAAAAGGGGCGCACCGGCGGCGGCATCGCCATCGACGGCGGCTCGCACTGGATTCGGCCCTTGCGCATGTGGATGGGCGAAATCAAAGAGGTAGTCGGCGTGCTAGGGCATCCGCTCGCGCAAATGGAGGGCGAGTCCCTCGCCCGCGCGCTCTTCCGCTTTGACTCGGGCAAGACCGCCATCTTCGACGCCATGATGATCGACACGGGTGGCGAATTACCGGCACCAAGGGCGAGTTGACCATCAACGCCGGTCTCGAGGGTGCCGAACTGTGGCTGTGGGACGCAGACCATCCCGAAGGCAAGCAGCTTTTTGCGAGCCCAGGGTACACCGAGTCCTTTGGGCCAGAGCTAGCCGATTTTGCCGCCGCCGTCCTCGACGGCAAGGCTCCGGACGCACCGCCGGAACACGCCCTCGGCGAGCTGCGCACGGCCTTGGCCCTCTATCGCTCGGCCTCCAGCCAGCGCTGGGAACAGGTGTGGGCGTAATGCTTGCACGAACCTCTCCTTTGGGATATATTCAGCCCTGCGAGGCCGTTCCTCGAAGCACCGATCATGTTCGACCCTTGGACTCTTCCCAATATCCAAATTCGCCCCCTTTTCAAGCTCAGCGGCAAAGGCTGTCAAGGCCGAGATGCCCTCTCAATTCAAAACGCATTATCACTATATAGAATAGGAAAGCAATGACGCAAAAGTACGTATATCTGTTTGGCACCGATCAATCCGAAGGCGACAAGGAAATGCGCAACCTGCTCGGCGGCAAAGGCGCCAACCTCGCCGAAATGGCCCAGCTCGGCCTGCCCGTCCCGGCCGGTTTTACCATCACCACCGAAGTTTGCACCTATTACTACAACCACGACCAAACGTATCCCAGCGAACTCAAAGACCAAGTGGAACGCGCCATTGCCGAAGTCGAAAAGACCATGGACATGCGCTTTGGCGACGCGGCCAACCCGCTCTTGCTCTCCGTGCGCTCTGGGGCCAGAGTGTCCATGCCCGGCATGATGGAAACCGTGCTCAACCTCGGCCTCAACGACGAAATCGTCCAAGGGCTTATCGAACAATCCGGCGACCCGCGCTTTTGCTACGACGTGTACCGCCGCTTCGTGCAGATGTACGGCGACGTGGTCATGGGCTTGCGGCCAGAAGACGAAAAAGAAACAGACCCTTTCGAGGCCCTGCTCGAAGCGAAAAAGCACGCCCGAGGGGTCGCGCTCGACAGCGAGCTGAGCGCCGAAGACCTGCGCGAATTAGTCGCCGAGTTTAAGGCTGAGATCGCCAAGCGGCTCGACCGCAAATTCCCCGAAGACCCTCACGAACAGTTGTGGAATGCCATCGGCGCGGTCTTCGGCTCTTGGCAGGGGCAGCGCGCCATCCGCTACCGCGAAATCGAAAGCATCCCCCACGACTGGGGCACAGCCGTCAACGTCCAATCCATGGTGTACGGTAACATGGGCGACGACTGCGCCACGGGCGTGGCCTTCACGCGCAACCCCTCCACCGGGGAAAAACACCTGTACGGCGAGTTCCTCATCAACGCCCAAGGCGAAGACGTGGTCGCTGGTACCCGCACGCCTCAGCCTCTGTCCGAACTCAGCAGCCGAATGCCGCAAGTGTACGAGCAGTTCCAAGCGATCTGCGACCAGCTAGAGCCGCACTACCGCGACATGCAGGATGTGGAGTTCACGGTCCAAAAAGGCAAATTGTGGATGCTGCAAACGCGCAACGGCAAGCGCACTGGGGCGGCGGCGGTCCAAATCGCCGTGGACATGGCCGCCGAGGGGTTGATCTCACAGGAGGAAGCCCTCCTGCGCGTCACTCCCGACCAGCTCGACCAGCTTCTGCACCCAACATTCGACGAAGCGAGTCCCAAAGACGTCATTGCCGAGGGGCTGCCCGCTTCACCTGGGGCGGCAACCGGCCAAGTGGTCTTCAACTCCGAGGAGGCCGAAACACAAGCGGCCGAAGGCCAGCAGGTCATCTTGGTGCGCCAAGAGACTTCGCCCGAAGACATCGGCGGCATGGACGCCGCCCTGGGGGCGCATCCTCTCATGCCGCCCTAGTCGCGCGCGGCATGGGCAAGTGCTGCGTCGCCGGCTGCGAGTCCATAGCAATCGACTATCACCAAGAATTGTTTACCGCCAACGGCAAGACCGTCAAAAAGGGCGACTGGATATCCATCGATGGCTCGTCCGGCCAAGTCATGCTGGGCCAAGTGCCCACTGTGGAGCCGAGTTTCTCGTCGTCGTTTGACACCATGATGGGTTGGGCCGACGACAAGCGCCGACTGGCCGTGCGCACCAACGCCGACACGCCGCACGACTCAGAAGTGGCCCGCAATTTCGGTGCCGAGGGCATTGGCCTGTGCCGCACCGAGCACATGTTCTTCGAGGGCGACCGCATCGTAGCCGTGCGCGAGATGATCCTCGCCGCCGACGAGGCCGGGCGACGCCAAGCCCTAGCCAAGCTCAAGCCCATACAGCAGCGCGATTTTGAGGGCATTTTCACCGCCATGGACGGCCTGCCCGTAACCATCCGCCTGCTAGACCCGCCGCTGCACGAGTTCTTGCCCCACGAGCCAGCTCAGCAACAACAGATGGCCGAGGAAATGGGTGTCCCCTTGCGCCAGATCAAGGCCAAAATCGCCTCCCTGCACGAGTTCAACCCCATGCTGGGGCATCGCGGCTGCCGCTTGGGAATCACCTACCCAGAAATCTACGAGATGCAGGTTGAGGCCATTTTCGAGGCCGCAGTCAACGTGCGCGCCAAGGGTGCCAATCCCCTACCCGAAATTATGATTCCCCTCGTGGGAACCGAGCGCGAGTTTAGTGACCTAAAAGCTATGGTTGATCGCGTCGCCGTTGCCGTCGGGGGCACTATCGAGTATCTAGTAGGCACCATGATCGAAATTCCCCGCGCCGCCCTCCTCGCCGACCAAATCGCCGAGCAAGCCGAGTTCTTTAGCTTCGGGACCAACGACCTGACCCAGCTCACCTTTGGCTACAGCCGCGACGACGCTGGCAAGTTCCTCCCCGAATACGTAGCCCAAGGCATTCTCGCCGACGATCCGTTCCAAAGCCTCGATCAAGAGGGCACCGGCCAGCTCGTGCGCCTCGGCACCGAGCGAGGCCGCAGCACTCGTCCCCAGCTCAAGGTGGGCATCTGCGGCGAGCACGGCGGCGACCCCAGTTCGGTGGGCTTTTGCCACGAGGTAGGTCTCGACTACGTCTCCTGTTCCCCCTACCGGGTACCTATCGCCCGCTTGGCGGCCGCCCAAGCCGCCCTTGCCGAGTGAGATTCTGTCATGGGCCGGGTCATCGCCATATCCAATCAAAAAGGAGGGGTCGGCAAGACCACCACGGCCGTCAACTTGGCGGCTAGTTTGGCCGTGGCCGAACAAAAAACCCTGCTCATCGACATGGATCCGCAGGCCAACGCCACCTCCGGCTGCGGCTTTCAAAACAGCGAGGAAATCGAACCGGCCAATATCTACCACGCGCTGATCGGGCAAAAAGAGACCGATGACGTTACCTACGAGACCAAGATATCCTTCCTGTCCTTGATTCCCTCGCACATCAACCTGACAGGTGCCGAGGTCGAGATGGTCAACATGATCGCTCGCGAGCAGAAGTTAGACGGGCTGCTCAACCAAGTCCGCGACCAATACGCCTATATCATTCTCGATTGTCCGCCCTCTTTGGGGCTGTTGACTATCAACGCCCTGACCGCGGCCGACTCGGTGATGATACCCATTCAGTGCGAATACTACGCGCTAGAGGGCCTTGGCCGACTGCTCAATACCGTTCGCCAAATCCAACGCCATCTCAATCCCAAGCTCCAGATCGCTGGTGTCCTGCTCACTATGTTCGACGGACGCTTGAACCTATCGCGCCAAGTATCTTCAGAGGTCAAGTCCTATTTCGGCAACAAGGTTTACAAGACCTCTATCAGCCGCAACGTGCGTCTGGCCGAGGCCCCTAGCCACGGCCAACCCATCGTGCTCTACGACATCTTGTCGCAGGGATCTCAGGATTACATGAGCCTCGCAGGAGAAGTGATCGACCATGGCATCAGCGCCCTCATCCCCGAGTACGCCGAACATAGCGGCCAAGGCGACGCCTCGCGCCAGATCTTCTATCTCAACGTCGATGAGATAGAACCTAATCCCTATCAAGCTCGCACTGAGTTTGACGAAGAAAGCATCGACGAGCTGATGCACTCGATCCAAGAGAAAGGCGTCATCCAGCCCATCGTCGTCAACCGCATCGGCCAGAGCTACCAGATCATCGCTGGCGAGCGCCGCTGGCGGGCCACCAAGAAGGCGGGGATCCAAGAAATACCAGCGATCGTCCACGAAATCGAGTCGCAGCAAGACTTGATGGAACTGTCGCTGATCGAGAACATCCAGCGCGAAAACCTGACCCCCATCGAAGAGGCCGAAGGCTACCGCTCGCTGACCGACAAGTGCTTCCTCACGCAAGAGGAAGTCGCCCGCAAGGTGGGAAAAAATCGCTCGACCGTGACCAATCTCCTCAGGCTGTTGCAATTGCCGCACGAAGTCCAAGAATTCCTGCGCCACGGTCAATTGCAGATGGGGCACGCCCGCGCCCTGCTCGGTCTTGAAGAAGACGAAGATCGGCTCGCGCTGGCTCGCCGCGCAGTCGAGGAGAAAATGGCCGTCCGCGAGGTCGAAAAGGCCGTTGCCAATCAGCGCGTGGGCCGCAAAAAAAAGAAGGCTCCCAAAGAAATTCCCAACGATCCCCACATCCGCGACTACGAGGAGCGGTTGCAGCACCGCTTCGGCACCGCGGTCAACATCCGTCGCACCGCGGCGAACAAGGGGGCAATCCATATCGAATTCTACAACGACGGGGATCTAGAGCGGCTACTCGACCTGATGATCGAAGGCGAATGAACCTCGGTTGGTGCCTCGTAGCCCCGTTTCTCGCCCTCGGTGCCTGTAGCTTGCTTCACGACGACCTCCCCAACGATGCCCCGACCGTACACTTGGCGCGGATGACCTGCCAGTCGCCGGGCGCAGCTTCCCTAGACACCCTGATCAATAGCGCGGATGCTGTCTGTCGGGTCCAACGCGGCGGCGAGGTTCGCTTTGAGATCCGCGCAGCCGACGAGGACGACGATCCTGTGTTCTACGAGTGGCGAGCTCCAGCCGGAGGCAGCTTCCGCGCTGCGCAGGCCCAGGAGACCAACTCTTGGTTCGCCCCCCAAACCATCGCCGGCTCCAGCGAGCAATTTGTCGTGCAGGTCCTCGTAACCGACCGCAACTGCAATGCCATTGCCATACCCGATCTAGCCGACCGCCAGCGCTGCGCCGAAGACGCTCGGGTGCTGATCGAAAACTTCCTTGTGGAGGTCGTGCAGCGCGAACCCCTGCTGGAAGTAACCTCCAACGCGGCTAGCGCGTTTAGCATACCGCAGATAGTTATCGACGCGTTTGGCAGCGATCCTGACGGCGACCAGCTCGAATACCACTGGGAGCCGATGGCCGGAGACAGCCTTAGCATCTGGTCAGAGGAGGCCATCCGCGACGAGGAAACCGGTCGGCAAATCGGCTCGCGCGCTACCATCGTCGCCTTTTTTCCCGGCAGCCACAAACTCCGCGTTTCCGCCAGCGACGGTGCGGCAAACACCGAGCGCGAAATCGCCCTCCACGTTTCCATTGAGCCGCCTCTGCCGGCTGGCGGCATGGTGCCTCTAGTCCTGCCAACAGGTCAAGAATACGAAATAGACGCGTACGAGTATCCCAACGCCAGAGGAGAGCGGCCGCAGTCCGCTTCGTTTTTCCAAGCAGCACGCCTGTGCGCGGCCGAGGGCAAGCGCCTGTGCAGCCCGGACGAGTGGACTGCCGCTTGCCAAGCTGGCCAAACGCGGCGCTTTTCTTCGATCGATGATTTAGCTGCTTACGACAGCCGCGACCACTTTGGCGTGCGCTTCTGCAACGTACCGGGTTCGGCCTTTTCTCACTTCAGCAGCGACCTAACCGCCAAACTCGCGCCCTCCGGCTCGTTTCCCAACTGCGGCAGCGCGACCGGCGTCTTTGACTTGACCGGCAACATAGACGAATGGCTCGCCGCTATCGACGATGCCGGTGACCTAGCGGTGTACGTGGCCGCAAGCAGCGTATACGAAAGCGATGCCTGCGACGGCGCAAACCTCGTGAGCATCCTGTCCATCGAAGGCCAAGACCCCTATGATATAGAAGTCTTAGCGGAAATCATGGCCGACTCGCCCCTGCAAACCTACGAGCAGCCCCTCCTCGGCTTCCGTTGCTGCCGTTGATCCCGCGTTCCTAAATGCCATGGACCAAGAACAACTCCGTCACCTATTAGAGCGAGTCGCCACCGGAGACCTCGCGCCGAGCCAAGCCTTAGAGCGGCTTAGGAACCTGCCTTTCGAAAATCTCGGGTTTGCCCACGTCGATCACCACCGCGCCCTGCGCACGGGATTCCCGGAAGTCATTTTCGCTCAAGGCAAGACCTGCGAGCAGGTGTTGGCCATCGCCGAGCGCATAATCGCCCACGGATCTCAGGTGCTGGCCACTCGCGTCGAAGCGGCCACAGCCCAAGCACTCGTCGAGCGCTTTGACCGCGCCGAGCACGATCCCCTCGCCCGTACGATCTTAGTACCAGGGACCGAACAATCCGCGCCCGAAGGCCTAGTGGCCGTAGTCGCAGCCGGCACCTCGGACCTGCCCGTCGCCCGCGAAGCCGTCGTCACGGCTCGCGCCATGGGCGCACATGTCGAGGAGGTTTACGACGTCGGCGTCGCCGGCTTACATCGGCTCCTAGCGTACCGCGAGCTCTTGCAGCAGGCGCGGGTCATCGTCGTGGTCGCCGGGATGGAGGGTGCGCTCGCCAGCGTCGTCGGAGGACTGGTGGATATTCCGGTCGTGGCCGTGCCAACTAGCGTGGGCTACGGCGCGAGTTTCCACGGCCTCGCCGCTCTCTTGGCCATGCTCAACTCCTGTGCGGCCGGCGTGGTTGTCGTCAATATCGACAACGGCTTTGGCGCCGGGTACGCAGCCGCCCAGATCAACCGCCGCCCCACATGATCCACGTCGCCGTGCTAGCCGGCGGCCAGAGCCGACGCATGGGCCGCGACAAGGCCCTCCTGCAACTGGGCGGCCAGACTCTGATTGAACGCGTCCTCGCCGCGACGCACCCCCTCGGCTATCCCCACGTCATCATCGGCGACCCCATCGCCTATGCTCATCTCGGACTACCCGTCCATCCCGACCGCCGTCCCGGACTTGGGCCGCTGGGTGGTTTGCACACCGCGCTCAGCACAACCGCCGCACCCGTGCTCCTCCTCGCCTGCGACTTGCCCTTTCTCACTCCAGACTTCCTCCGCCACCTCGTCAACCGACGCGGCCCGCATCAAGCGATCGTGCCCTACACAGCCACAGGACTGCAACCACTCTGCGCACTCTACGAGTCGTCCTGCTTAGCGGCCGTAGAAACGGCCCTAGACGCAGAGAGGCTAAGCCTGCGTGACCTGCTAACCGACCTGAGTTTGGATTTAGTAAGAGAAAAGGACTGGCGGCCCTACGACGAGCGCGGCTTGCTTTTTGCCAATCTCAACGCGCCCGAAGAGTATGAGCGGGCGCAAGCCGCACTCCTAAAATCCGGCGTCCACCACGCTCAACACCAACAATAGCGGCAGATAGAGGACCGAAGCCTTGAGCAGCCGCCGCGCACTGGTCACCGAGCGCGAGAAACTGAGCGCGAGACCGGAGGCGAGAAACAGCGCGCCCAGCACCAGCGCCCCGGCTAGGTAGAACGGCCCAGTGAGCCCCATAAACGAAGGCAACACCGAAAAGATCAGCAGCAGCACCAAGTAGCCCATCACCTGCCAGCAGGTGCTGTTCCCATCCGGCTCGACGACGGGCAACATCTTGAAACCGCCGCGCCGATAGTCGTCGCGGAAGATCCAAGCAATGGCGTAGAATGAGAAAGAGGACCACGGCCCCCGGGTCAATCGCGCCGGTTGCCGCCGTCCAGCCCCCTACGGGCGGCAGGGCACCCGGCACGGCCCCCAGCGAGGTATTGAGCCAATTTTGCCGCTTCATCGGGGTGTACACCACCACGTAGAGAAACGCGGAGAGGAGCGCCAAAAACGCCGTCAACAACCCAGCGGTAAAAAGCAGGAAGAACACGCCGCTTAAAACCAGCACAAAACCCATCGACAAAGCAGTACCCGGCTTGACGCGCCCGGTCGGCAAGGGCCGATTGCGCGTCCGCTTCATCAACCCATCGACATCGCGTTCCAGATAGTGGTTGAGCACCGACGAGCCGCACGTAGTCAAGCCCGTACCGACGAGCAGGCAGCAAAAAAGCAGCGGCGCGTGAATGCCTTGCCCACCCAAGAAAAATCCGAAGGCGGCCGTAACCAGCACCAAAAAGGCAATTCGCGGTTTAGTCAGTTCCCAGTAGTCGCGCCAAGTAGCAGTCATATCTATCTCGTTCCGCGACAAAAATATAACACGGACAGATAGTGGGTTCGTTTGAGATCGCTTGAACAGCCCAAGAAATGCCGACCGGAACATTGCAAAATGACCCAACTACCCAAAGACAAGGCGAGTTGACGCGGTTTTGCGCTCCGCCTATCGTACTTTAGTACCATGACCCAAGACATTGCCCAACGCATCGCCGCGCTCGCGGACGAACTGGAAGAGCACCTCTACCGCTATCACGTCCTCGACGCCCCCACCATCTCCGACCAAGAATTCGACCGCCTCCTCGCAGAACTTCAAGCCCTCGAAGAGGCCCACCCCGCGCTCAAGCGGCCCGACTCACCCACCCAACGCGTCGGCGGTGCATCCACTAGCGACTTCCCCACCGTGCGCCACGCGCGGCCCATGCTCAGCCTCGACAACAGCTACTCGCGCCAAGACGTGGAAGATTTCGACCGACGGGTGCGCCAGAGCCTGCCCGACGAATCAGTCGAATACGTCTTTGAGCTAAAAATCGACGGCGTGGCCCTCAGCCTCATCTACCAAGACAGCCTACTCGTGCGCGCCGTCACCCGCGGCGACGGAGTCCAAGGCGACGAAATCACCGCCAACGCCCGCACCATCCCCACCATTCCCCTCCGGCTGCGGCAGCCGGGGATCAATTGCGAAATCCGCGGCGAAGTCTATATGGAAAGCAGCGACTTCGCCCAACTCAACGCCCAACGCACAGCCGATGGCGAGCCACTCTTCGCCAATCCGCGCAACTCCACGGCCGGCTCGCTCAAATTGCAAAACCCCAACCTAGTGGCCAAGCGCAACCTGCGCTTTTTCGCCTACTGGATACACGCCGAAGGCAGCGGCCAGACGCGCCACAGCGAGTGCCTTGAAACACTCCGCGACTGGGGCCTCATGGTCCCGGAGCACAAGCTCTGTGCCTCGCTAGCGGACGTGTTCGACCACTACGACCACTACGCCGCCGCCCGCTCCGCACTTCCCTACGAAATCGACGGGGTGGTCATCAAGGTCAATAGCCTCAGCCAGCAGGAGCGGCTGGGCTACACTGCCAAAAGCCCGCGCTCGGCTATGGCCTACAAATTTCCCGCCTATCAAGCCCGCACCCGCCTTCGCGATATCCACCTACAAGTCGGCCGCACGGGTGCCGTGACGCCGGTCGCCGTTTTAGAACCCGTGCCGTTGGCCGGTTCGACCATCGCCCGAGCCAGCCTGCACAACGCGGACGAAATACACCGCAAGGATATTCGCATCGGCGACACCGTGCTCATCGAAAAGGGCGGCGACGTGATCCCCAAGGTCGTAGAGGTAGATCGCAGCGCACGGCCTGACGACTCCGTAGAATATGCCTTCCCCAACCAATGCCCCTCGTGCAAAGGTCTCCTCTCCCGCGACGCCGAAGAAGCCGTCACGCGCTGCGACAACCCCACCTGCCCCGCCCAACTCCGTCGCTGCCTCGAACACTTCGCCTCGCGCAACGCCATGGACATCGAGGGCCTAGGGCCGGCCGTGGTCGAACAATTAGCAGAAACGGGATTGGTGAAGGACTTAAGTGACCTCTATGAACTCAACGTAGCATCCCTTGGTGCCCTAGAGCGGATGGGCGAAAAGTCGGCGCAAAACCTCCTCGACGGCCTCGCCCGCAGCAAGGAGCAGCCCTTCGACCGGGTGCTCTTTGCCCTTGGCATCCGCCACGTGGGAGCGACCGTGGCTCGTACCTTGGCGCGGACATTTGGCAGCCTCGACGCTTTGTGCAGGGCTAACGTCGAAGAGTTGGAAGCCACCCCCGAGATCGGCCCGACCATCGCCTGCAGCCTGTACGCCAGCCTCCCCGATCTCCCCGCACTCGATCGCGTGCTCTACAAGCTCAAGAATAAGGCTAAGTTGCAGTTTTCAATGGAAGCGGAAGAAGCCGCCGCGCCGCCGTCGTATTTCAGCGGCAAGACCGTAGTTATTACCGGCACCCTGTCGAGCTACAGTCGCGACGAGGCAGCCGCGCTGATCGAGCGCTTGGGAGGCAAGACCACGGCCAGCGTCAGCAAAAAAACCGACCTGCTCATAGCAGGCGAAAAAGCGGGATCCAAACTGGCAAAAGCAGAGGCTCTCGGCGTCGCAGTGCTCGACGAAGCGGCCTTTATCGCGCAACTAAAAAAGGCCGGGGTGGCCTAATTCCCTTCTAGTTGCTGCTTACCTTTCTCAAAAATCTCGTCGGCCTTTTCCAGCAACGCCTCGCCCCACAACACAACCTCGCTGCCGATCGCTTCGACCCGTTCCCACCAGTCTGAGTCGTCGCCTTGGGTAAAGTACAGGCCGACTAGCAAAACAATCGCGCACACCACCGCGACCTTGAAAATTTTGCGCAGCAAGCTGCCTAGCAATACCACCGCCACCAACAGCAACAAGGTAGCGATGAGCGGGTGTGCCTCCGCATAGGCGACGAGCGCTTCTAGGGAAAAATCGTCCAGCATAGCCATCTCCTAGCTCAAGCCAACGACGCAAATTCCCATTCTTCCAATTCCACCATCTCATCCACAGCCACCGGCATTCCCACGCCCAAACCCGCCACTTGCAGCGACCCCACCTCGATTTTCCCTTCCTGCACATCCAATCCCGATAGAGCGCCCCATGCGTGGCCAAGCAGGCCGCTCGCTCATCCTCGGCCAAGTGATCCAACCCCCGCACGTAGTGGTGCCCGTTGCGCTCGACGTGCCCGATCCCCAAGGCCGCCACGTGCGCCAAATCTTGATGCAGGGGCACCACCGGCAAGTTCATCAGGTCCTCGCCCGAGAGAAAACAGCCCTCCCGCTGCCGCGCCAACGCCAGATTCGCCAGCGCCTTGACCAGCCCTTTGCACGCCTTGGACGAAACGCCCTCGTATCCCAGCGCCAAGGCTTGGCGGAAGGTGTCCAGCGCATCGTCTGACTCGTCGATGAGCAAGGGACGACGCGCTGCGGCAGCACGGATACCCGGTTCTAGTGCAGCATCCAAAGCCAAGCTCCGCTCTAGGGGCTGCTCGATGTAGATAATGCGCTCGTACAAACGCGGCTGTGCGGCTGCAATGCCATCGATCAAGGCCATGAGCGAATCCATTTCCCGATATTGCTCGTTGCCGTCGAGCGTGACCTTGTACTCGGCGTCGC
>JAGWBY010000014.1:0-4578 GCA_021295675.1 Candidatus Latescibacterota bacterium
CCTCGGCACAAAAGATTTTGGCAATGCCACCGCCAACACGCGCGTTCTGCCGTTTTCGACCTTCTGCCGCGAAGTAGGGCTACCTTAATCTGGCTGTGTAGGCTTCCTTCGTTCCTTCGATACCGCTATTTCCTGCGCGGATATGAGAAACTTTCTCCTGGCACCCCAAATCCTGATCATTCACTGTCAAATCCTCTTTACAGGATAATTAGGAAAATTCTTGTTCCAAGTACAGATATTGAAAACTCCACAGTTCGCAACGATTTTTTGTTTCCACTGCTTCTTTAGAGATTCGGGTAGCGCTTCGAACATAGGAAGTTTGCTTTTCATGGCGTCGGTTCTACGGCCTAGCTCCACTTTAGTCAGTTTTTTGCTAGCGATAAGGATCCAGTAGTCGATAGGTTTGTCGGTCCTATCGCAGGCCCACTCATCGAGAAACGAATCACGAAATTTATAGTATAGATCATTGTCTAGGCGCTCGTTTCTGAAATCTTTAATAAACTGTTTACTATCCTTACTTAACGCGCAAGGATGCTCAGGATCCTTGATCTCTATGAACGACACCCGGTCGGTAAACTCAACAACAAAATCCACAGCCTTCATGCAGCGGAGCAATCCATGAGACTTGTTGTCGAATTTCCTGACATTTGCGCCACAAGGGAATGTGATCTGGAGATTTCCTTCTGTTAGAGTCGTCATTATTCCCTTACCTCAGACTGCGCTCAATCTCGCGGTCGTACAAGCTATCGAAGGCTTGGGCGATGGCGTTCGGATGGATATCCAGATAGGCTTCCGTTGTGTGTAAATGGATTTGACCATTTTCCGATTGGTCCTGAGAATTCAGCCGCAAATCTAGTTCCTTGAGAATCACGTAGTCGTGGGTGGCGATAAAAATCTGTACGCCCATGCGCTGTAGTTCGAGAAGGATTTCGACAAGCGGCCCAAAGAGCTTGGGATTGAGATTTGTTTCAGGCTCATCCCAAAAAAGGATGGAACCTTTGGACATCGTTCCGTTCCAGATCAGTCTCCACAGAAGTCCGAGCTTGCGCATCCCCTCAGCGAGGAGCATAAACTCTAGGTTCCCTTGCTTGCTGCTGAGGAAAAACTCTTCGCCCTCGGTCGTAACTTCCCCGCCGATTATCTCTTGTAAATCCGCAAGCAATCTGCAATCATGGTCCATCGGATCACGCGGGGGAGGCAGGTAGGCACGATCGAGAATATCGGCGTAAATTTCCTCAAAATGAATTTCGCGCTGTGCATACAGAGAGCGAAAACCGGGCGCATTCGCGAGCATTTCCTTCACCGGGATATAGACACTTTTGACGGGATGATCACACCATTCTTTTGCACTGGCGACCATGGAATCGCCGGAACGCATTGCAAGATTGGGGAAGTAAGCGTGGACCGACAGGGTATCATCGCGGAAAATCCCGATATGACATTCGATAGGATCGTGTGAACTCGTTTGCGGTCGTCTGACTAGCCGACCGAGGTGTTGAAAAGACGGCATGAATACGCGAACGAGCTTTTCCGCGAAATCTGCTTTTGTCTTGCTGATGTCACACGCCGCGTAGGCGACCTTCATAAGATGGGTCTTACCGGTCTCGTTAGTTCCTACGAGCACATTGATGCCTGGAGAGGCAGTAAAGTCAAGCTCTTCAAAAGCTGTAAACTGACTAAACTGTATTTTTGTGATAGCCATTTTATCTCCTAATATTGTTATCTATATTCACAGCAATCCATGGGTAAATATAATATAGGTCTGGTTTTAGCTGTCGAGCACCTTTCAGGGGTTTCCTCGGATCGGGTCGGGCCACAGCTACCGGCGTCCCGTCCTAAAAAATAAGTCCGCCGCCGACTTATTGACTTTTTCCCAACATCCACGTTCTTTGATTTTATTCCCCTTTGACCATAGGAAGAGGTCCTACAATGACTACGACTAACTCTAAAAAACGCAAACTTTTCAAACTCTTGGCCCCGCAAGCGGAAAGCGTCTGCTTGGCCGCCTCCTTCAACGATTGGGACCCGCAGGCCCGCCCGCTAAAAAAGGACGCCCAAGGCCTGTGGAAAACTTCGGTCACTTTGCCTTTGGGCAAGCACGAATACCGCTTTGTGGTCGATGGCGAATGGCGCGATGATCCGCAGTGCGAAGAGCGCCGTCCCAATCCCTTCGGCACCACCAACTGCATTTTACACGCCTGATTCACAGCGCCTTTAGGCGTGCCAACGCCCATCGTCTCACGACGGAAACGGCACGGAAAAGCGTAGCTTGGCGTATTACAGAAGCGGTCCAGCCCGGCCGCAACGCGAATCGCCGTAGAATTTTCGCACTATAACTATGCAAATGAAACATATTGAGTTACATTTGCATAGATGATAACCCGCAACATCAAGCCGACACTGAACCAACTGCTGGACAGAAACCCGGCGGTTGTCTTGATCGGACCGCGTCAGGTGGGCAAGACGACCCTCGCCCAAGAAGTTGCCGACGAGCGCGATGCCCTCTACTTGGACCTCGAGCGCCCCAGCGATCTGGCCAAGATCGCCGATATCGAGCAATACTGCGCCGAAAACGCCAACCATTTGCTCATTCTCGACGAGGTACATCGCGCGCCGGGATTGTTCGCCCCGTTGCGCAGCGTCATAGACGAACATCGGCGGACCGGCAAGAGGACCGGGCTGTTCCTGTTGCTCGGCTCGGCCTCCATTGACCTGCTGCAACAGTCGAGCGAGACGCTGGCCGGCCGCGTCGCCTACTGCGAGTTGCATCCCGTCGATGCTAGCGAAGTGCCTGTCGGTGAGTTTCGCCAGCTCTGGTGCAGAGGCGGTTTCCCGGAGAGCTACCTCGCCCAAAGTGACGCGGACAGCCTCGACTGGCGTCTCTCCTTCATCCGCACGTACCTCGAACGCGACATTCCCCAACTCGGGCCGCGCATTCCCGCCGAAACATTGCGCCGATTCTGGACCATGCTCGCCCACAATCAGGGGCAAACCCATAACGCAGCCGCACTCGCCCGAGGCTTGGATGTCAGTGGGGTTACTATCGCCAGATACCTGGATTTGCTGGCCGACCTCCTTCTGGTCCGCCGCCTTCCACCTTGGACCAGCAACGTGGGGCGGCGCCTCGTCAAGGCACCAAAGGTATATGTCAGAGATAGCGGCGTCTGCCATGCGTTGCTCGGCATCGAGACGCTCGACGAACTGTTCGGGCATCCCGTCATCGGCGGCAGTTGGGAAGGCTATGTAATCGAAAACATTGCCGGTGCGCTGCCGAGACGTGCGTCCTGCGGCTACTACCGCACGTCGGGCGGCGCGGAAGTTGACCTAATTGTCAACCTCGGTGCCGGTGAAATCTGGGCAATAGAGATTAAGTTCAGCTCGGCCCCCAAGGTTTCCAAGGGATTCCACAGCGCCTGCGAAGACCTGCGACCAGACCGGAAGTTCGTCGTTCACGCTGGCAATGAAAGTTTCCCACTGGCGAAGGACATCCAAGCCGTGACGCTGCCCGTCTCGTTGAACCATTGCGGAGAACCTTATTCCCCGTCGCGAGGCCGGTATTCGCCGCGGGCGTTCCATCCAGGATACTGCGCTTCCAAGGCGGCGAGCGTCTGACGGGTGTAGTATGGATGGTCGGGCGGTGGGAAGCGGAAGAGCTGGCGATCGGCGGCAGTGAGGCCGGCGATAAACTCGCAAAAGTGCGGGTTGCGACCCACGTGGGTGTAGTGCTCGACGCCTTCCCAATAGTGGTCGGCGCGACCATAGGCGAATTTCCAGATATAGCGCTGTCCGTCGGCACGCCGATAGTCGCTAGCGGCATGCCAAGAGTAGTTGTGGAAGATGGCTACTGAGCCACCAAGAGCGACCATCGGCTCAGCTCTGGCCGCGTCTTGGTGTTGGCCATCGCCATCGGCGACGAAGAGAGTCGGGGCCTGATCCTCTTCGACATCTTCGAGGCAGAACCAGAAGTTAAGCTGGCTGTGGCGACGGTCGGATTCGGTGGGCGGCAGCAGCGAGTTGTTGCCATTGTCGATGTGGAACGGCCCACCCTTGCGGCCCGGATAGGAGATCAGACCCAGTCCGGGCCGATAGTGTATTTGGTCGGTGCCGAGCCAACGACGGGCAAAGGCGATGGCCTCGCGATCGACGATGGCGCGATTGAGGCATTGTTCGGGATAGGGAAAATAGCAGGAGCCGATGCGGTCGTCGGGTGGGTTGTCCGCGACTTCGTCCCAAGGTTTGAGGATGCGGCGCAGGGCGGCAGCCATTTCCGCGCGTTGGGCTTCGGGGAGGTAGTTGTGGACGATGACGTAGCCGTGCGTGGCAAGTGCTTCGAATACTTCGTCGTTTAATCTTTGCTTCTGCATGTGAGTGTCCTTTCGCGAATTGGGAATCGTCACGACGGAAACGGCACGGGAATCCCATCGCCGTGCCACGGAAAGGCGTAACTCGGCGTATTGCAGAAGCGGTCTAGTCCAGTTCCGACGCGAATCGCCGTAGAAGGCGGCAGTTCCACCGAGAAGTACTTTCCTTCTACAGTAGTCGCCACCTCGCCATCCTTCCCTGCGGCGCGGTATTTGA
>JAGWBY010000014.1:4704-28550 GCA_021295675.1 Candidatus Latescibacterota bacterium
CAGGCGGTCGGCGTCGAAATAGCGCACCGTAGCGCGCAACAGACCGCCGTTATAGACCGACTGCGGTGCCCCCAGCGTCACTTGGGTCAGCCCCTTGGTCAACACCGGCTGCGACGGGAGTCGGTTAGTCGCAATGATTTCTATGGGACTGCGCTCGTCGGCACGCATGGTCTCGTAGGTCTCCAAAGCCTGCTGGTACTCCGCCCGTAGAATCTGCTCCGGCCAGCCCGGATTCTTGCCGTCGTAGTACTGGAAGCGGGCGAATTCAGTATTACCCCAGTTCTTCTCTCCTAGGGCTGTGCCCACGTCGTTCCAGTCGCGCTCCACGTCGCCGTCGCGCACTAAGGTAATCAGTTCGTAGTCCTCCCGAGCCATAGAGGCGTGGTACAAATGCATGATGTCCTGGCCCCGCAACGGCGTGGGTTCTAGCCAGTAGCCCCGCATCTCAATGCCGTCGCTTACGTGCAGCCCCGGCGCTGGATTCCAGTCCCAACCGTCCGGTCCGTAGCGCACTGGCACGAGAAACTGCCCGTCCTCCCGCTTTCTGCCATTATCGACTTGCAGCTTGATTTGCGAGCGCAAAAAGTCGAGGTACCCGCTGTCGCCGGTGAGCAGTTGGGCGCATTCGATGGAACATGATGTTGTAGCCTTGGTAGTGGTTCCAGCCGTACTGGCCGCCCCACCACACGCCCTCGCGTCCCCCGCCGATGACGCCTTTAGCATCGACGTTGTCTGGGCAAATACCACCGTTTTTCTCCGTGCGCTCCATCCACGCCTCAGTGTAGTCGAGAACCCACTGTTTGTACTTGTTATCGCCGGTGTACAAATAGGCATTGGTCACCAGCGCAGTAGCTGCTAGGCTGTTGGGCGTGTCACACTGCAAGACGAGTCGGTCGAACAGATCGACGATCTGCTTGCGCCGCGCTGGGTTTTCAAACCACCGCGTCTCCAAGTTTTTGACGATGGGATACAGACTGGCGCGCACGCCGTAGTAGTTGGCCTGCCCGCCCAAGCCGCGCCCGGCCAGCAGCATGGTGTTGGCGTATTCCGCGTCTGCGTGGAGCTTGGGGCCCTGGCTCGAATGGAAGGGCGAGCGCAGGATGCGGTATTCGGGGTCCCAGTTGGGAGCTTGGGGATCCTCGCCGATGAACATGGCCGCAAAACTCCGCGCCCGCCGCATGTTTTCCGATACCGTGGGGTCGGCCACCCCAAAGTCGTAAAAGGCCATATTGCCCTCGCCCAAGTGGTGCCACTCCATGGCTTGTTCGAGGTTCCAGAACTCGTTGTGGATGGACGGCCGAAAGACCTTCTTGTGGTCGTTGTCGCGCGTGCGGTGATCAATGCTCTCGTCGCTGATGCGGGTGACGGCGTTCCAGTTGCGGAAGTGGAGGTCGAGCAAATCATCGGCCGCGCCAATCGCGTAGAACAGGCCAAAGTTGTACACCTGTTCGTAGAGATCATCCACATCCTCGGCCAACAACGTGCCACCGCCGCGCTCAAAGTACTGTCGGGCGAACAGGCGGCCCGACTCCTCCATCAACGCGATCAAATTCCGCTCCATCAAGGCCCACGCCGGCGGGGCCACAACCTCGGTCGCCTCGATCTTGGTCATACTATTTGCTGCCATCGCCTACTGCCTCCTGTGCGAGAAAGGGTTGGACGTAATTCTAGGCGGCGACACCTGTGCGGGCAAGCGGCCACTGTCAGCCGCTCCGTTTGGCCGCTTCAGATGCATCCATTACTTTAAAATTCCATGAACAGCAAAGACTATCTACACGCCCTCTTCGGGTGCCAGGGTCGCAAAGCCATCGTCACGGGGGCCTCTAGCGGCTTAGGAGCCGAACTAGCCCGCGTCCTCGTCTCGGCCGGTGCTGACGTCCTCGCCGTTGCCCGCCGCCGTGAGCGCCTCGAATCACTCGCCCACGAATTGCAAGACCGCGCCGGCACCATCCACGCCCACGCGGCCGACCTCAGCGACAACGCCGCCATCGCGGCCCTGCCCGAGCAAGCACGCGAGCAACTCGGCGGCTGCGATATCTTGGTCGCCAATGCCGGCACAGCCACTCGCGTCCGCCTCGAAGATATGGCCGAGCAAGACTTTGCCGCGGTCGTCGATCTCAACCTCAAAGCCCAGTGGCTACTCGCTAAAGCCTGCTTCCCCTTGCTCCGCGAATCTGAAGCCGGCCGCATCGTCAACATCGCCTCGATCTACGGCTTAGGAGCCTCGGTAATCAACGGCTTGAGTGCCTATACGATCAGCAAGCATGGACTTGTGGGATTGACGCGCTCGCAGGCAGTCGAATGGAGCAGACACGGCATCACCGCAAATGCCATCGCCCCCAGTTATTTCCCCACCGAAATGACCGAGACTGCCCTCGACAACGAGAAGATGAGCACCCGCCTGCGCACCTTTACGCCGCAAGGGCGCTTTGGTCAGCCTACAGAGTTAGCCACCTCCCTGCTCTTTTTGTGCTCAAAGGCCAGTGGCTATGTCAACGGAACCGTCGTACCAGTGGACGGCGGCTGGACAGCGTGGTGAGCGGAATTCGCATGACGCCTGAGCAAATCATCGCCCTAGTCGCAACCGGTGAGTCCGAGACACTGGAGTTCAAGGAAACCACCGGAAGACGCCGCGAAGCAGCCCAAACGATGTGCGCCATGCTTAACCATCGCGGTGGGCGCGTCCTTTTCGGCGTCACGCCCAAGTGAGCGACCACACGCTCGAAGAAGTGAGTGCAGAGATTCAGGAGATTGAACCGCCGGTATTTCCGGTAGTAGAGCGGGTTCCCGTGGAGGACGGCCGAGAAGTGGTCGTAGTAAGCGTCAATCAAGGTCCTATGAAGCCTTATAACTACAGAGGAATACGCCTACCGCCGGGTTGGAAATACCAGCCTGAAGATGTCGTCCGACGAGTACAACCAGATGCTGTTTGAACGGATGCACAGCGAGCAACGCTGGGAAAACCAGCCCGCTACCGGATGGTCGATCAGCGACCTCGACGTAACTGAGATTGGGCGCACGATTGAGGAGGCGATTCGCCGGGGGCGCGTCAAGGATCCGGGCACTCGTGAACCCGAGGCATTATTGCAGGGCCTCAGTTTGATCAAAGATGGCGAATTGTTACGGGCCGCGGTCGTATTGTTCGGAAACACCGACCGGATCGAAGCTGAGATGCCTCAGTGTCTGCTCCGGGTCGCCCGTTTTCGTGGAACCGCACGCACGGAATTTCTCGACAATCGACAGTTTCGCGGCAACGCTTTCGTGCTGCTCGCAAGTGCAGAGCGTTTTATGCTCGAGAACCTGCCAGTAGCCGGCCGCATTGTCCCGGATCTCTTCGAGCGGATCGATGACCCACTCTATCCGCCTGCGGCGTTGCGCGAGGCACTGGCGAATGCGTTCTGCCACCGGGATTATGCGATCGGCGGCGGCTCGGTAGCCACTGCAATATACGACGACTGCTTGGAGGTAACCTCAACGGGCTCGTTGCATTTTGGACTGACCGCGGAGAAATTGTTTGCTCCACACGAATCGCTGCCTTGGAATCCTCGGCATCATTGAGCGATGGGGGACCGGCACGATCAATATGGTAAAGTGGACGACGGCTGCCGGCCTGCCACAACCCGAGATCGAGGATACCTCTGGTTGCGTGACGGTGCGCTTTCGGCCCAACCGAAATGTGATGCCTCAGCGCGTTGAGAGAGACCTGACCGAGCGGCAACAAGCGACGCTAGCCCTGCTGAATCAGGCTGGTCGAGGGCTAGCACTGCGCGAGATATACGCACAACTAAAGCCGCTGGCCAGCGAGCGGCAGGTGCGAGAAGACTTGGCTATTCTGAGGACGCTTGGGCTGGTCGCGCCCACGGGACATGGGCGGGGAGCACGGTGGAACCGCCTGTAAATCAAAATTATGGCTTATTCACAGGCCAATATGATGCAACTGATTGAAAATAAAGGTGTTGGCTTATTATGGCTTATTATGGCTTATTATGGCTTATTCACAGGCCAATATGATGCAACTGACTGAAAATAAAGGTGTTGGCTTATTATGGCTTATTCACGGCCAATACGATGCAACTGATTGAAAATGCCATTCACCACTGAAAGTTGACACTATGAAAAAGCGCATCCTCGGCCGCACGGGCCTAACCGTGAGCGAACCGTATGGCGCGACCTTTGAACAGAGCAAGCAGGCCCGCTAGCAGTCCTCCAGGTAGTGGTCGGTCGCCTGTGCCGATCCCCGCCCACAGGGCCGAGGGGGTTGGGCCTGATCACTGGCCACTAACCACTGCCTCTCAGACCGGCGGCGCTTCCAGAAAGACGCGCACCCCCATATCGGCATAGCGCGACCGGCTCTCGGCCGTGCCATTGCGGAAACAGACCGCAGTATCCGTGCCCTGCAAAGCCTCGACCGCATGGCGCACGCAATCATCGACGCTTTTGAGATGGGGATGCCCTCGGTGATTTAGGTCCATTTGCAGGTCGGTGGGGCCAAAAGAGAGGCAATCGACCCCAGGCCGCGCCAAGCTGAAGGCACTGGTCGCGGCCGCCACGGATTCGACTTGCAGCCACAGCACTCCGTACTGGTTCCACCAATCCGCATACGCCTGGGGGCCGCTACTCGTGTCGCCGACGCGAGCGCCGCCGCCATGGCTGCGCACCCCTTGCGGCAAGTAGTAGAAATTGGCCACGGCCTCCTCAGCGGTCGCCACGGTCTCCACTTGGGGCACTTCGATCCCCGAAGGCCCTAAGTCCAGATAGTTGCCGATTAGGTAGGTGTTGCGGGTGTGCTTGATGCGAAAGTGCAGCGGCAGGTCGAACTCCCCAACCATGCCCGCCAACGCGACTAAGCGGTCTTCGCTATAGGGCGAGTGCTGGCTGTCGGTAAAGACAAAATCGCACGCACCCAATTCGGCGATGCGCTGGAAGGCGTCGCGCTCAATATCGCCGCGGATGCCAAACCCCACCACCTGTTCACCCCGCTTGATCTTCTGCTTCAAATTCGCTGCCATGCTCGCGTCTCCTTTAAGAGAATGACAATGTCTCGATTAGGCGTACAGCCCGAATAGGCTAGCCACCAACCAGAGCAGGGTGTTGACCTGCAAAGGCCGATCATTCCAAGCGACTGATGTCGGGTCGTCCCCCTGCCCCTGGTGGTACACTAAATAGAGATAGCGCAACACGCCGTAGAGCACAAAAGGGATCGTCCACTGTAGTCGCGCGTCTTCTGCATCGCCCACCCCCATCGCGTACAGCGCGTAGCAGACTATGGTCACGGCCGTGAGAACGGCGATCATCTGGTCGAGAAAAGGCACGCTGTATTCTTCGAGGATAGCGCGGTGATCTGCGGCCGCATCCGCCAGTTGTACGATTTCCTGCCGACGCTTGACCGCCGCCATGAAGAGCACCAGCGCGAAGATACAGACGATAAACCACGTGGAAATGGACACTTCAATAACCACGCCGCCACCGACGGCGCGCAGCAGGTAACACGCGGCTACGATCAGCACATCCACCAATACCACGTGCTTGAGTCGGAGCGAGTACGCCGCGTTGAGCACCGCGTAGAGCGCGGCCACCCACCCCAAATGGGGATGCAGCCAAAAAGCGCAAGCCAACGCAAGGGCCAACGCGACCAAAGCTGCCCCCCAAGCCAACGCGACCGACAGGTGGCCAGCGGCAATCGGCCGGTGGCACTTTTCGGGATGCAGGCGATCGTACTGGCGGTCAAAGATGTCGTTGAACAAATAGACGCCCCCGCTCAGCAAGACAAAGCAGAGGGCCGCCCCTAAGCTGTGTATTAGGTAGGAAAGTTCAAAAAGATGTTCGGAAAAAACGAGGGCGGGAAAGACAAAGACACTCTTGATCCACTGCCGAGGGCGCATGGACCAAAGGATGTAGTAGAGCGACAAAACGAGGCTATGCTTCGGCACAACCGGAGAGCAGGGGTCGTTTAGACCTCCATGATCTCCTTTTCCTTGTTCTCGATGATCTCGTCAATGGAGGCTACGTATTCAGCGGTCAAATCCTGCACCCTTTTCTGTGCGCTGCGCGACTCGTCTTCGGAGATATCCCCGTCCTTTTGCGATTCCTGGAGCAAATCTATCCCGTCGCGCCGCGCATGTCGCACCGCGACCCGCCCTTCCTCGGCTCGATGCCGAGCGACTTTGGTGATTTCTACCCGTCGCTCCTCAGTCAGCTCGGGAATGGGCAACCGAATGATGACACCGTCGTTGGCCGGGTTAAGGCCCAAGCTCTTGTCGGCGAGAATGGCCTTTTCAATCGTGGGAATCAGCGTGGCTTCCCAAGGCTTGATCGTCAACAAGCGCGGCTCGGGAACGCTGATCGTCGCCACTTGATTGAGCGGTGTCTGTTGGCCGTAGTAATCCACCCGCACGTTGTCGAGCATGGCGGCCGAGGCCCGCCCCGTGCGGATAGAGGCTAAGTCGCGGCGCAAAGACTCAATGGCCTTATCCATAGCCTCTTTTACTGTTTCAATGACCTCTTCCAACATGGGGGCCTCAATGTGCTTTCAGGCGTCTTCTCCCAAGACAAACCGCTCAAAGCGACGCACGGTAATTTTCTCGCCGATTTTGGCGGTTATCTCGGTGACCAATTCGCCGACTGTCTGGTCGGGACTTTTGACAAAGACCTGTTCCAGCAGGCAATTTTCCTGATAGAACTTCTCCATGCGACCGTCGACGATTTTCTCGGCAATGTGCTCGGGCTTGCCCTCGTTTTTGGCCTGTTCGAGGAAAATGGCCCGCTCCCTTTCCACGGCGTCGGCGGGAATGCCCTCCCTATCAACCGCCAAAGGCTGGGAGGCGGCAATGTGCATGGCCACATCCTTGGCAAAGGTCTGGAAGTCGTCGGTACGAGCGACGAAGTCGGTTTCGCAGTTGACCTCTAGCAGCACACCGAGGCGGCTACCTTGGTGAATATACGCTTGGATCAGGCCCTCACTGGCGTCGCGACCGGCCCGCTTCTCCACCGCGGACAGGCCCTGCTTGCGCAAGTACTCAATGGCCTTTTCGCTGTCGCCGCCGGTTTCTTGCAGGGCTTTCTTGCAATCCATCATGCCCAAGCCCGTTTTCTCCCGGAGCATTCGTACGCTTTGTGCGGTAATCTGAGTCATCGTCGTTTGCTTTCAAAAAGTAGTTGATCTAACTATGCGGTGGCCTCGGCTACATCCGCCGGGGCCTCTACGGCCTCTGCGGCCTCTTGCTTGTCGTCGCGGGCTGCTTTCTCGGCCTCGGCTTCGGCCCTACCCTCAATCACCGCGTCGGCGATGAGACGCGTGATGAGAGCGATCGAGCGGATGGCATCGTCGTTGCCGGGAATCGGATAGGTCACCAAGTCGGGATCGCAGTTGGTATCGACGATGGCCACGGAGGGAATGCCTAGCTTGGCCGCTTCGCGTACGGCGATGTGCTCCTTCTTGATGTCTATGATAAAGACCAAGCCGGGAAGACCGCCCATGTTGCGGATGCCAGCCAAGGTCCGCTGGAGTCGGGCGCGCGCTTTTTCGAGCAGCAGAACTTCTTTTTTCTTGAGGTTCTCGTAGGTGCCGTCAGCCGAGATGCGGTCGAGATGCTCTAGGTGCCGGATGCTTTGGCGGATAGTCTGCCAGTTGGTCAGCATCCCGCCGAGCCAGCGCTCGGTGACGTGAAACATGCCACAGCGCTCGGCTTCCTGCCGCACGAGTTCGGCGGCCTGTTTCTTCGTGCCGACAAAGAACACGGCACGTCCGGCGCGCACCGTCTGGCGCACGGCCTCGCAGGCAGCTTCGACTTTGCCGACCGTCTTTTGCAGGTCGATGATGTGGATGCCGTTGCGCTCGGTGAAGATATAGGGCCGCATTTTGGGGTTCCAACGCCGGGTCTGGTGCCCGAAGTGGGTCCCCGCTTCCAGCAAATCGCGGATGGTGAAGTCAGCCATGATCGCTCCTAAATGTTAGTTGGGCCTCCGCCTCCTTCATTTACACACAGAAGCCCCGCGGACATCGGATGTCCACGGGACACTCTCTGCTGTGCATCGGGAAGCGTGTGTATTGGAATGAGACTAGCGCTTGGAGAATTGGAAGCGCTTGCGCGCACCGGCCAATCCGTACTTTTTGCGCTCTTTCTCGCGGGCATCGCGCGTCAGAAAACCGCCTTTTTTCAACACTTCCCGCTTCTGCGGGTCGTACTGCAACAAGGCGCGGGCAATGCCCAAACTCGCAGCGCCGGCTTGACCGCGCAGGCCGCCGCCACGGGTAGAAATGTGGATGTCGAATGTGTGCCGCGTCTCGGTCAGATCCAGAGGCTGCACGAGGATCATCTCTAGGGAATCTCGGCGTAGGTATTCGCCGACCACGCGACCGTTCATGTAAATACTGCCATTGCCGAGCTGCATGCGCACTCGGGCTACCGAGGTCTTTCTGCGGCCGGTCGCTTCGTAATTTTCTGCGGGCATGGGCGCGTTGCCTTTGGCTTAAAGTTCGAGAGGCTGGGGGTTTTGCGCTTGGTGCCGGTGTTCGCCGCCGACATAAATGCGGAGCTTCTTTAGCTGCATCCGGCCCAATTTGGTGTGCGGCAGCATACCCCGCACGGCCTTGCGGATGATGCGGTCGGGATGCCGTTCGGCCATGCGGCTGTAGGGCGTGACCCGCAAGCCACCTGGATAGCCGGTGTGGCGGTAATAGACCTTTTTTTCGGCCTTGTTGCCCGTGACTGTTACCTTGTCGGCATTAATCACGATAACGTGGTCGCCTACATCGGCATGTGGGGCGTATTCGGGCTTGCCCTTGCCGCGCAGCACTTGGGCGATTTCCGAAGCCAGCCGCCCTAGCACCTTATCAGTGGCATCAATCACAAACCACTGTCGCTCGATTTCGCCCGCTTTAGGGGCGTAGGTAATGTCGTTCATTGCCTTTTCTCAGATTGTATAGAAATTATTTAACCTAAGCTCTCTATTCGCGCTTGTCAAGGTTGGGCCACCCGTCGCTTGCGCCACCAGCGCCAAGTTAGCACGGCCCCTACCAAGCACAGGATACCCACCAATAATCTGTTGTATTGTGCGAGCAGCTCCGTGACCTGTTCCCAGTTTTCACCCACCAAAATTCCGGCGTAAAGCAGCAATCCATTCCAAACTGCCATGCCGATCGCGCCGCATAGCGCAACCGTCGGCCAAGGCATGCGTCCCAGACCAGCCCCGATGGCAATGACCGACCGAATGCCGCTTAAAAATCGGTTGCCTAAAATGAGCGCGACGCCGTAGCGACTGAGCCACCGCTCGGCTTGAGCCAGTTTCGCTGTGCCCCGACGGCCTACGAGAAAGGCGCGCCCCCGGCTATAACCCAAATAGTACATTACTAAAAAGCCGGCCATGCCCCCGACACAATTAGTAAGAAAAACCGGCCATATATCCAAAAGACCGCGCCCCACTAAATAGGCGCTGAACACCACCACCGTATCGCCCGGTATAGGTGGTACAATGTTTTCCAAAAAGGCGCTAAGCAATAAGACGCCATACGCCCACAGCGGATCGACGCCAGACAAGGCCGCGAGCAGAGAGTCCAAGTATTCTACCATGCTTTAGAGCGCCAAAAGGACCACGGCTTGAGCTTCCATGCCTTCCTCCCGCCCGACAAACCCCAAGCGCTCGGTCGTCGTGGCCTTGAGCGAAACCTGATTCACCTCTAGGCCCAAGGTCGCAGCTAGCGTTTGGCGCATCGCTGCTATGTGCGGCGCGAGCTTGGGCTGCTGGGCTGCGACGACCGCGTCAATGTGCAGAACTCGCGCCCCTCGTTCCGCTATCAGGGTGCCGACCTGCTTGAGCAGCACCAAGCTCGATATGTCTTTGTATTGCGCGTCCGAGTCGGGGAAGAGCTGGCCGATATCTCCAGCCGCCAAGGCACCCAAGAGTGCGTCGATTATGGCATGTGTCAGCACATCCGCGTCCGAGTGGCCCGCCAACCCCCGATCAAAAGGCACGGTGACTCCGCCCAAAATTAGAGGCCGCCCCTCCTCCAAGCGATGCACGTCGTAGCCCTGGCCTATGCGCAAGCCCATAGCAGGCACCTCCTCCCTTGCGCGCACTCGCCACTCGGCCCAAGCCAGATCTTCGGGCGTGGTCAGCTTGCGGTTGTCGGCTTCGCCGGGCACGACGCAGACCGCGTGCCCCAACCGCTCGACCAACGCGGCGTCGTCCGTAGCCACCACGTCGGTCCCAGCCGCGCGGTATGCCCTTAGCAGCAACTCGCGGTCAAAGCCCTGCGGGGTCTGCGCCTGCCACAGCCGCTCGCGGCGCGGCGTGCCGACGACCCGATCGTCCGCCACTTCCTTAATCGTCTCCACCACCGGCAAGGCGGGCAGTGCCGCTCCGTGCTCGCGAGTAGCGGCGACCACTCGCTCCAGCAGCCCTTCTGAAATAAACGGCCGCACAGCGTCATGTACCAAAACCATATCAGCGCAGGTCTCCTGTAAGCCTCGATACACGGATGCGCTGCGTTCAGCTCCCCCGGGCACGAGGGCGGCGACTTTGGCAAAGCCCCCACTTTCACTCAATTGACTGCGACAATAGTCCATGTCCTCGCGCCGCACGACCAAGACGATATCGGTTACCAGTGGGCTAGCTTCGAGACGCGCAAGTACGTGCCAGAATACGGGCCGGCCCCCTAACGGGAGGTACTGTTTGGGCCGATCTGCTCCCATGCGCTGCCCCTGACCGGCGGCCGGGATGATGGCGGTTATACTTTCCACGATCTCACACGATCATCATGGCATCGCCATAGCTGTAAAAGCGATAGCCCCGCTCTATGGCCTCGCGGTAGGCGGCCAAAAGCCGTTCCCGCCCGACAAACGCCGCCACCAGCAACAACAGGCTCGAGCGCGGCAGGTGAAAATTCGTCACCAACGTATCGACTGCCTTAAATGCGTAGGGTGGATAAATAAAAACATTTGCCAATCCCCCGCAGGCACGCACATTGCCCTCGGCATCGACGCTTGACTCCAAGGTCCGCACCACGGTAGTACCTACGGCGACGATGCGGCCACCGGCCGCGCGACAATGCCTGAGCGCGGCCGCCACCGACTCGTCGATTTCGCAGTATTCGGGCTCGAGCACATGCTGACGTGGGTCGGCGCAGCGCACCGGCTCGAACGTGCCCGGCCCCACGTGCAAAAGCACTTTTAGGACCGCCACTCCCTTGGCAGCAATCTCAGCGATTAACTGAGGGGTAAAGTGCAGGCCAGCCGTGGGCGCGGCAACGGCTCCCGGACGCGCCGCATAGATGGTCTGATAGCGCTCCCGATCCGCGACCTCGGGCGGACGCCGAATATAGGGCGGTAGCGGTATCTCCCCGATCTCTTCCAGCCGCGCCAGCACGTCTTCAACGGCAAAGCACACGCGGAACCGCCCCGGCGCAACCTGCTCGACAATGTGCGCTTCCACCGCTCCATCGCCAAACTCCAACCGCGTCTTTGGTTTTAAACCCCGCCCAGGACGCCCCATCGCCAGCCAATCGCCAGCAGTCAGCGGCCTGAGCAGCAGCAGTTCAACCCGCCCTCCGGTAGCAACTTTACGCCCCCTGAGCCGAGCCGGCACGACCTGTGTTTGATTCAATACTAGGGCGTCGCCGGGGGCAAGCTGATCGACAATAGCCCCAAAGTGCAGGTGCTGCAACGAGCCATCCGCCCGGTTCAAGAGCAACAGACGCGCTTGGTCGCGCTCGAGCGTTGGGCGTTGGGCGATCAGGGCATCGGGCAGGTCAAAGTCGTAGTCCACTAGCTGCATCGAGCAGTGCCCACCTATCCCCGCGACTGAGTAGGACGCCACCGCACATAGCGGAAAATGGTCCAGAGAATTTTGTACCCAGCCCGCAGCGTACCGCTGAGTGTACCGGTAATTTTGGAACTGCCGATGCGGCGGCGATAACGCACGGGCACTTCGGCTGTGCGCAGGCCCAGCCGAGCGGCTTTGACCTGCATCTCCGCAGTCCAGCCAAAGTTGCGATCCTGCATCTCTAGTCGCATAAGCACGTCGTAGCGCAATGCGCGAAAAGGCCCCAAATCCGTAAAAGTGACGCCAAACAACAGGCGAATTAAGAAGGTGGCCAACCAGTTACCAAAGCGAGCCTGTGGCAAAAGAGCACCCTTTTCTCGCTGTCCCAAGACCCGAGAACCAATGACCATATCAGCATCGTCTGCAATGATCGGTCTTACTATAGCCAACATGTCTTCAGGGTAATCGCTGTAATCGCCGTCGAGAAAAACGACGATATCCGGACAATCGAGATGGGCCATGCCCGTTAGACAGGCCTGACCGTAGCCGCGGCTCGGCTCGGCAACAACGCAGGCCCCCAAGCAGCGGGCCACCTCGGCGGTGCGGTCGGCCGAGCCATTATCGACGACGATAATCTGCTGTGCGATATCTGGTATGTCTTGCAGCACCTTGCCGATGGCTTCTTCTTCGTCGCAGGCGGGAATGACGACGGCAATGGCAGGCGGCGAGTCCATGCGCTGGCACCGCAGGTGAAGTGCTATTTAGAGGTTTTCCTCCAACCAGAGGAAGAACAAATCTTGCGCCTCGGCCACATTGTCGAGTAATGCATAGCCGTGGTCAGCCGAGTCTGTAAAAACGCGCAAATCCTTCGGCTCAGCCGTCTGCTCCTCTAGGAAAGAAGCGAACTCTTTATAGCTAAGGATGCGGTCCTCACTCACAGCAATTTGGTCCTGATCGCCCACCATAAAGAGCATGGACCGCGGACCAAACGATTCAAGGCCGGTCCCGATGACCAACGGCTCCAGCGAAGCGGCCCCCCACAGCCCAGGTGAGAGGGAGATGCTGGTTTTTATTAGCTCGGGGAAAACACCCGAACATATGTAGGCTATATTGCCTCCCGAGCCGCTGCCCACGACCGCGATGCGGCTGACATCTACATTGGACTGACTCTGCAGCCAGATTAGCGCAGCGTGGACATCGAGAAAGCTCCGTTCCAGATCAATCAATTCCAGGGTCAGTCGGCCATCGGGCAGTAGAGTCTCGCCGTGCCCGCGCATGTCGATGGCCAAGGCCGCGTAGCCGCGATCTAGCAAGGCCACGTACGTGCCGGTGTTGCTCAACCAGTCGGATTTGTTCCCTCCCAGATCGTGCAGGAGGATCACCACTGGCAGCGATTCGCCGTCTTGGGCCGTACCAAAAAGCGCGCTCACTTCGACACTGTCGATGGACGTGAAGTTAACGGCTGAAATGGGATAGACGCGGCCCGTCCCTTCCGGTAGGTCGGGGCCGACGATCTGGAGTTCCTCTTCCGAATCGCTGCACCCCACGACTCCAACGGCGAGCACCCAAATCCACCTACACAGTTTACTCATAAGAGCCATAATCTTCACCCAAAGTGCGTTGCGAGCGCCCCCAATTGGCGACGCTCCTGATTTTCGTAAATCCTTGAATCTGAATAAACAATCTCCCCCTCTAGCTGTCAACTTGATGCCTTGACGACAAAATTCTTTTGCCGTATGCTGCCGCCCTATGATCCGCGTCGAAAAACTCAGCCTTAGCTATCGCGGGGGGCTGTCCGCTTTGCGCTCCATTGACCTCCACATCAGCCCTCGGGAAGACATCGCCCTCATCGGTGCCAACGGTTCGGGCAAAACCACCCTCGCGCACTGCCTAAACGGACTACTACAGCCTCAAACGGGCCGGGTCCTCGTCGATGGCATGGACGCCAGCGACCCAACCCAACTCCGCGCCATCCGCCAGCTAGTCGGCATGGTCTCGCAAAACCCGGACGATCAGCTCGTCGCCACCACAGTCGCCGACGAATTGGCCTTTGGCTTGGAAAACCTAGCCCTAGCCAGCGATAAAATTCACCGCCGCGTCGAAGAAACACTCGCCGCTTTCGACATCGAAGCCTATCGCCACTATCCGCCGCACAAGCTCTCCGGCGGCGAGAAACAGCGCGTGGCCATTGCCGCGGTGGTAGCGATGCGACCACGCTATCTCGTTTTGGACGAATCGACAGCTCTGCTCGATCCCGGAGAAAGACAGCAAGTGGCCGAGTTGCTTCAGCGACTGCGCACCGCATACGGCATCGCGACCATACTCATCACTCAGACTCCAGAAGAAGCCGCTCGTGCCGACCGCGTCATCGTCCTCCACGCGGGTCGGATCCGTGCGGACAGCTCCCCTGCCGCCCTCTTTGCCGACCCGCCCAAGCTCCGCGCCTTCGGCCTTGACCTGCCCTTTGCAAGCGCCCTCGCCGCTCACTTATCGCTGGCCGAGATTCCCTTGACACTAGATACCTTGTCCGATGCGCTGACCGCGCTCAAACACCAGACATCCCTATCTCCTTGGACTCCCCCCACTCCTCCGCCACCCGCCCCGAGCAAATTAGCAACCACAGGGCTTACATACCTCTACGACGAGCATTTGCCCACCCAGCGACGAGGCATTCGCGACATCACCATGGACGTCCCCACCGGCTCCGTCCTAGCCCTCGTGGGTACCAACGGCGCGGGCAAAACCACCCTCGCCCAGCACTTCAACGCCCTAATCAAACCCTCGCGCGGTCGCGTGCTCCTCGACGGCTACGACATCGGTTCCCAGCCCCCGGCTCGCGTGCGCCAGCGCGTCGGCTTGGCCTTTCAGTTTCCCGAACTCCAGCTCTTCGCCGAAACCGTGGCCGAGGATGTGGCCTTTGGGCCGCGCAACCTCGGCTTTGCTCCCGAGCGCGTCAATGGCCTCGTGGCACACTCACTTGCCATGATAGATATGCCGCTGGTAGAATTCGGGCCGCGCCAGCCCCTCTCGTTAAGCGGAGGCGAAAGGCGTTGCGTCGCGCTCGCCGGCGTCCTCGCCATGAACCCAGAGGTGTTGGTGCTCGACGAACCGACCGCCGGCCTCGATCCCCGGACTACGGCCAGCTTGTGCAAGCTCTTCGTCGAGCTAAGTAACCAAGGCCGCACTCTCGTGCTAATCAGCCACGATATGGAGCTAGTCGGCCACTTAGCCACCCACGTAGTGGTCCTGCGCCACGGCCGGATCGAGTTGCAAGGGCCGACCCGTGCCGTGCTCGCCCATCCTGAATTCGAGTCTATCAGCGGGCTTGTGCCCCCGATGTCCGTGCAGTTGGCTCGCCTCCTGCGACAACGAGGCCTAACTCTAGCTGGCGATCCGTTGACTCTGCGAGAAACCATCGACTGGCTCGCCCCACTCGTCGCCCTCTCCCATGTCTAAGTTTTCTGCCGACTTGCTCGTCCGCCAAGGACGCCTCATCGACCCGGCCAACGGCACCGATGCCCTAGGAGACATCCTCATCCGCCAAGGGAAAATAGTTGAGTCAGCCCCGAGCCTCCCGATACTTCCAGACGTGTCCGTCCTGACGGCCACCGGCCTGGTCGTCGCCCCGGGTTTCATCGACATCCATACCCATCTCCGCGAACCAGGTTATGAACACAAGGAGACCATTGAAAGTGGCACTGCAGCGGCCGCGGCTGGTGGCATCTGCGCAGTGGCCGCCATGCCCAATACCGACCCTCCCCCCGACAGCAACGAGCACTTGCAGTTAATGCTGGAGCGGGCACAAACAGCCGTGGTGCGCTACTATCCAATCGCCTGTGTAACAGTAGGTCGCCAAGGACGCGGTGCGCTCGCCCCCCTCGCGGAATTAGCCGAATTGGGCGCGGTGGCCTTTTCCGATGACGGCGATCCCATCGAAGACGAGGCTTTGATGCGTCGCGCCCTCGAAATCGCCCGCGATCTCGACCGTCCCCTCTTCCCGCACGAAGAGGTCAAGTCGCTTACCACCGGCGGCTGTATGCACGCAGGAGAAGTGGCCGTGCGCCTCGGCGTCAAGGGGATGCCCGCAGCAGGTGAGGATGAAATGGTCGCCCGCGATATAGAACTCGTCCGCCAGACCGGCGGTCCTTTGCATATCGCCCACATCAGTACGGCCGGCACCGCGCAATTGGTCCGACGCGCCAAGGCCGATGGCTTACCCGTGACCTGCGAAGTGCTACCCCATCACTTCGTACTTACTGACCGCGAGGTCGAGCGCCAAGGCACGGCCGCCAAGATGAGTCCGCCGCTGCGCGAGTCCGCCGATGTCGAGGCCATGCTCGCAGGACTAGCCGATGGTACCATAGAAGTCATTGCGACCGACCATGCGCCGCACACGGCCGCGGAAAAAGCCCAATCCCTAACCCAAGCTCCCATGGGCATTGTTGGCCTAGAGACGGCCGTCAGTCTCACTTTGACCTATTTGGTGGATCGCGTTTTGTCCCTACGCGAGGCCATCGCGTGCTGGACCTGCCATCCAGCACGCATCTTGCGCCTACCCGGAGGCGCACTCACCCCAGGGATGCCTGGGGATCTAACCCTGCTCGATCTAACGCGCGAATGGGAGGTAGTCCCCGAGCACTTCCGCTCCAAATCGCGGAACACCCCCTTTGCCGGTTACCACCTAAAGGGCAAGGCCGTGGCCACCATCGTCGGCGGCCAGATCGTCTATAGTGAGTTGACCGCTTAATCGAGCGGCTTGAACGCGTCCGACCAATGCTCAATCGCCGCGCCGGCTGTGCGCAGCCACACGGCGATCACGTCGAAGCGACAGGCCGTATCGGCCGCAGCGCAGTATTGGATATAGTGCTGAGCGGCCCGCGTTAGACGCTGTCGCTTGGCGCGATCCACCCTTTGTTCGGGGCGAGACGCGCTCTGACTGGCCTTTACCTCGACAAAGACCAATTCGCCCCGCTCTTCAGCCACCAAGTCGATCTCGCCGCCAGCAGCGCGATAGCGGCGCGTCCGGATCCGATAGCCCCGTTCTTCCAGATAAGCCTCGGCCGCCGCTTCGCCCCGCCGTCCGATGTCCCCCAGCTTGTCGCGCTGCTCCCGATAAGCCTCTCTCAGGGTCGCTAGCTCGTCAGCCGTTAAATCGGCCGCGGCTTCTTTGACCAATTGTCCCAATCTCTCTAGCTCGGCGAGGTTAGCGCAGTCGTATATGCCCTCTGCAAAAGAGATAAAAAGCTCCGAGCGCGGCTCGGCGACGCTCGCGGCCACCGGGCCGAAACTGCGGCGGTGCAGCGGGCAAGGGCCATGGGCATCAAGTGCGGCTAAGTGCGCAGCACTGCCGTAGCCCTTGTGCGCGGCAAACCCGTATTCGGGATAGCGGATGTCGCATTCGCACATCAGGCGGTCGCGGTGTACTTTGGCCACGATTGAGGCCGCGGCAATCGACAGCGAGCGGGCGTCTCCATCAATGATGGCTTGTTCGGGATAGGGGCTGCGCGCCGGCAGGTGTCCGTCGATCAGCACCCGGTCGGGCGGAGTGGGCAAATTCTCCAGCGCCAAGCGCATGGCCTTGAGCGAGGCCTGCAGGATGTTCAACTGGTCGATCTCCTCGGCCTCTACCTGCCCGATTCCCACGACCAGGGCCTTAGCCACGATCTCCTCGTACAGGGTTTCGCGCTGGGTTCGCGACAGCTTCTTGGAATCGTCAATCTTGGCGATGACACAATCCGGCGACAAGATGACGGCAGCAGCCACCACAGGCCCCGCCAAACAGCCGCGCCCAGCCTCGTCAACGCCGGCCACTCGGCGCACCCCCTGTGCCCAAAGATGCCGTTCAAAGTGCAGGAGCCGCTCGCGCCGTTGGGACTCCGCCTGCTCCCGCGCATCGCGCCGCCGACGCTCAACTACCAAGCGCCGGACGCCAACGCGGCGATCCTTTTCGAGCAAGGCCCAGCTCGGATCGCCGCTTTTCCACTCCGCCACCTGTGCGCGTATCTGGGCAATCGTCATTTCGGCGAGTTCAGCCGCGGCGTCCCGTTCGCTGGAACGGCTCATGCTGGCAGGCGTCTCATCTATTGACATTAGGTATCAACCTAGTATATTTGCGAAAAACTACCAAGAGGAGCCTTAACATGAAGCGCTACACGGCGTTAGTTGCCTGCTTGTGCCTCGTTTTGCAACCCGTCATGGCCCTCGCCGAGACGGAACCGGAACCCATTGCCGGGGCAGACACCCGACTCTATCTGGCCGATGGCAGCTTGGTGGAAGGCAATCTGATCGAAAAGGCCCAAGATCTGGTCATCATGCGCGTCAACGACAAGATCTTCACTTTCGACAAGACCGAAATCGACAAGATCATCACCCTCGAATCGCTGGGTGGGGGTGCCCACACGATCTCGGTAACCGAATTCCCCTACATCAGTTTTCTCGGGGGAGCTCTCGCCTTTGGCCTGCTCTCTTGGCTGCAATTCGACCGGGCTTCCGACAACGAAGCCGAAGCGGCCCTCAACCGCGAACACGGCCAACTCTCCCGCGCCCAGAAGCTCGACGATAAAGCTGATCGCGCTCGCCTCTATGGCTGGTCCACAGCCGGTCTTGCCGTCGGCAGCTTCGGGGTGGCCCTGATCCCACGCAAAAGCACCCGCCGCATCTTTCCCGAACTCAGTTTTCGCGACGGCGAGACGCGCGTCGGCGTGTCCTACGTCTATTCGTTCTGAGCGCCTTCCTCACCCTGCAAGTGCTGTACCAAAGCCTCTAGCCCGAGCACATAGCTAAAACTGCCAAACCCGGCGATTTGTCCGAGACAGACGGGCGCGATAACCGAGTGTTGGCGAAACGTTTCCCGAGCGTGGACGTTAGACAGATGTACCTCGACCGTCGGCAACCCCCTGGCCGCCACGGCGTCGCGCAAGGCAAGGCTGTAGTGGGTAAAGGCCCCCGGGTTAAACAGCAAGCCCTGCTCTTGGGCTTCGTGCAAAGCGTCGATTAGTTCGCCCTCGCTATTGGATTGGCGACAGCGCACCTGCACCCCGAGCCGCTGTGCGTGAGCGGCGATCAACGCGTCAATCGCCGCCAAGGTCTCCCGACCATATACCTCGGGCTCGCGCGTTCCCAGCAAGTTGAGATTGGGTCCATGTAGGACTAGGATCCTAGTCAAATTGACCTCCACAGTTTCGCGCTACCACGCAGATCCACGCCTCTTTTGCCAAAATTGTATCGACCTCTAATTTAGCTTCTGTGACCCAGCGGCAAAAAGCCGCTTCCTCCCGCGCCAGCAAACCCGAAAACGCGATTCGTCCGTCCGCTGCTAATAGGCCCCGCAAAGGGGCTAACAGGGGCCGTAACACGTGGCTTTGGATGTTGGCCAAGACCAAGTCAAACGCCCTTTCCGCGACTGCCTCCACCCCTCCCAGTCGCACCTCAACCTGCTCAGAGCCGATGCGGTTGTGCGCTAAGTTTTCCCGCGCATTGGCCACGGCCTTCTCGTCGATATCCACGGCGAGCACCAATCCGGCTCCCAGCAGCGTAGCGGCAATGCTGAGAATGCCGCTACCCGTCCCCAAGTCCAGACAGCGCACTCCGGGGCGCAGACAGCTTTCCAATGCCTGCAAGCAAAGCTGGGTCGATTCGTGCCCACCCGTGCCAAAGGCCATTTTGGGATCTATGCGCACGGCGATTTGGCCTTCAGTTATATCGACCGGAATCCACGAAGGGTGAATGACGATCCGCTCAGTGGCCCACACCGGCGCAAAAAACCGCCGCCACTCAGCCTCCCAATCCTGTTCCTCCACGCATTCGGTACCTATCGGCGACATCAAGCCGAGCGCGGCAAGCCTATGCGTTAGCTCGCGCCGAATCCCAGCCAAATCGCACGTCGGCGCGGCCGCAAAGTACGCGCTCAACTGAGTCCGTTCCCCCACCTCCTCGGCCTGCAGGCCACAGCTACCCAATTCGTACGCCCACGCGCTCACATCCTCGGCGCAAGCCGCAGGCACCTCTAACCGCAAGCAGTGCCAAGTCCGTTTATTCACTAGCTTCCAAGCGGCGCAGCTCGGCGACTAGTCCTTCGCCGATGGCGGCGAAAAGGGGGTCCGGCGCGGCCCGTCCTTCATCCCCACGCTGGCGAATTGCAGCCGACAGGGGCAGCGCACCCAAGAAGGGCAACCCCAGCCGCTCCGCCGCCTCGGCTCCCCCGCCACACCCGAAGATCTCGTGGCGTTGATCGCATTGGCTGCACAGGTAGTAGCTCATGTTTTCGACGATCCCGAGGATATCCACCTCGACCTTAGAAAACATGGCAATGCCCCGCTCCACATCCTCCAGCGCCACGCTCTGCGGAGTGGTCACGATCAAGGCACCGGACAGGGCCACGGCCTGACTCAAGGTAAGCGGCACATCGCCAGTGCCGGGCGGCAGATCGATCAACAAGTAGTCGAGCGGCCCCCACTCTACTTGATGCAAAAACTGCTGCAATGCCCGGGCCAAGAGCGGCCCCCGCCAAACTACAGGTGCGTCCTCACCCGCGATAAAACCAATCGACATCAGGGCAACCCCGGCCTTGTACACCGGGCGCATGGTGCCCTCCTGCCCGGTTGCGGGCTGCTGCCTGATACCCATCATCAAGGGAATGCTTGGGCCGTAGATGTCGGCGTCGAGTAGGCCGACGCGAGCCCCTTGGGCCGCCAGACTCACGGCCAAGTTGATACTTACAGTCGATTTGCCCACGCCGCCCTTGGCACTGGCAATGGCGACGGTATGGCGCACTTGGGCTAAGGGGCCGATTCGGGGAACGGACAAGTGTACCTGCTCTTAGGAGCCGAAGGCCTTGCGCACTTTGGCAAAGAAGCTCGCGCCCTCTTGGGCCACGCGCGCTTGTTCGAGCTCGGCCAGCTCCGTGAAAAGTTCGCGCTCTCGTCGGCTGAGGCCCTCGGGAGTCCACAAGACGACCTCGACTAGCTGGTCGCCGACACCGCGGCCGTTGACGTCTGGAACGCCCCGGCCACCCATGCGGAAGACGCGCCCGGATTGGGTGCCAGCGGGGATCTTCAACAGAGCCTTGCCAGACAAGGTCGGGACCTCTACTTCTGCGCCTAGTGCAGCTTGGGCAAACCCCAAGGGCAATCGGTAGATCACGTGGTTGCCATCGCGGATAAAATAGTCGTGCTCTTCTTCTTCTATAAAAACCAAGCAATCCCCGGCCGGCCCCCCGCGCGGCCCGACTTCGCCTTGCCCGCGCAATGGAATGTAGTTGCCCTCTTGGACGCCAGCGGGAATGCGCACCGTCAAGGTCGTTTGGCCGCGCTCGCGGCCCTCGCCCCGGCACTCTGGACAGGGGTTGGACACAATGTGGCCCTCCCCTTCGCAGGTCGGACACGTCACCACGGTCATCGACTGCCCGAAAATAGTGCGCGCCATCTGTTGCACTTGGCCCCGCCCACCGCAAGTGGAGCAGGCCTTGCGGCCCGCTCCACTTGCCGCACCGGTTCCATCGCAACTTTTGCAGCGCTGCAAGCGCGTCAAGGCGATGTTCTTTTCCACACCCGTGGCAATCTCTTCCAGCGTCAAGGCCACCTTGATCTTCAAATCGCGGCCCTTTGGCTTCATCGATCCCCCTCGCGACCGCCGACCGCCGCCGAAGAAGCTCTCGAAAATATCGCCGAAAATGTCTTGAAAATCGCCCGCGTGCGTAAAATCCGACCACTGAAAGCCACCGCGCCCGAAATTGCCCTCAACGGCGGCGTGCCCATAGCGATCGTACGCGGCCTTCTTCTCAGGGTCCGAAAGCACTTCGTATGCTTCGGAGGCCTCCTTGAATTGCTCCTCGGCCGCGGCGTCTCCGGGATTGCGATCGGGATGGTGCTTCAGCGCCTTCTTGCGGTACGCTCCTTTGATCGCGTTGTCGCTGGCGTCCCGCTCGAGGCCCAGTACTTCGTAATAGTCCCTTTTGGACATTCGATTCCTCAGTTCTCCGTGCTCTCCGCGCTCGCCTTACTGACGACGACGCGCGCGTAACGGACTACCTTGTCGTTGAGTTTGTAGCCCTTCTCCATCTCCTCAATGACCGTACCAGGAGCGTGCTCGTCGTCTGGGACCTCTGCTAGGGCCTCGTGGACTTCGGGGTCAAAAGGCTGGCCCAATGCCTCGATCTCGGCTAGTCCGTAGCCTTTGAGAACGTCGTTGAACTGGCCACAGATCAATTCGACGCCCTGCTTGAGCAACTCGGCTTCTTGGGTCTCCTGACGAAGGGCGCGACGCAAGTTGTCCAAGATGGGCGCGACTTGCAACAAGATATCGCGCAAGGTCTCATCTCGCGTTTCCGCGCGCATCCGCACCGTGCGCTTGCGGTAGTTATCCAACTCGGCGACCGCCCGCACATAGCGGTCGTAATTAGCCGCCGCCTCAGCGCGAGTTGCCTCAAGTTCGGCCAGCCCATCGGCCTCACCGGCCGCTTCCTCCTGTGATTCTGCTGCTGTTTCCTGCGACTCCGCCGCTGCTTCTTTTTGCGACTCGGTCGCTGCTTGTTCGCATGGCTCCGCCGCTTCGTCCTGCGACTCTACGGAACCCTCCGCGCTCGCCTCGTCCACTGCGACGCGGTCCTGAGTTTCGCGCTCGCTCATCGACGCTCCTTACTTTTACTTGTGAATTAGATTGGGACAAAAACTCGTTAGCAGACCAGATTTGCCGCTCGGGAGGCCGCGCAATTGACCAAGTTCACCAAGGGCCTGTAGGGCATGCGCGTCGGGCCGATCACGCCGATTACGCCGATCACACCTTTGGCTCCGGCGACCTCGTAGCTGGCCGTCACCATGCTGCACCGTTCCATCGCCCGCGGCCGGTGTTCGGAACCAATGGTGATGACCACGCCGCGCCGCTCGCTCATAAGCTGGGCGAGGATGTCCTTTTTCTCTACCAAATCGACCAAACCGGCCACTTCACTCGGATCGTCAAATTCGGGCTTTAGGCAGAGATTGCGGGTCCCCGAGATGTGGAGATCGGCACCGCGCGTGGTGGCCAAGCCTTCAATCTGTCGCACGACGGCTTCTACAACCGGTCGTGAGACTGGCCCCAACTCGACCATTCGCTCCTCGACCACCCGTTGGATTTCAGCCATCGTCAGCCCGTGCAAGCGCTCGTTAAAAAGCCGGCTCAATGCCTCTAACTCGCGCTGCAGCACCGCGCAATTTACTTCGACCATCAAGCTCTTTGTCAGGCCTCCACGCATGGTGACGATGAGCAACAAGCGACGCTCTCCCAAGCGCCAAAGCTCTATCTTGTGAAAGATGCCTTGATTGAAGCGCGGAGCCAAAACCAACCCTAATTGGTTCGACAGATCGCCGATGGTTCGCGCCAACTGATGCAGAATCTCCTCGTAATTACCCTCCTGTTGTGCAGCTTCTAGCTGCTGCCGCAGAGCAATCTCAGCCTCGTCCAAGCCATCGTCTGCCGTCGCCATGCAGCGCTGCACGTAGAATCGGTAGCCCTTTTCAGAGGGAATGCGACCCGCCGATACATGGGGTTGGGATACATAGCCCTTCTCCTCTAGGCAGGCCAAAGTGTTGCGTATGGTAGCCGAACTGACGCCCAGATCCTCGTGCCGGATCAACGTCTGCGAGCCAACCGGGACGCCGTGGGCAACGTGGACTTTGACCAAAGTAAGGAGAACTTGGATTTCGCGTTTGGAAAGTGGGCTAGTGGCCATGGCCGAGAAGTATCTCCAGCAGCATAACGCCAGATAAATACTGAGGTTTTGAAAAATAATAAAGGCCGCTGATTGCTTGTCAAGGTCGCTGCCCAGCTTGCTTGACAGCCAATTTACAGAATCGTACTATTGAATCTTTGTTTTTTCTAACCACCTTAAAGCATTATTCGACGCGAGAAAGGATCTCTCATGGCCAAAGCCAAGGCGAAAGCCAAAAGCAAAACGAAAGCCAAAGCCAAAACGAAGTCATCCCGGCCTAGCGCGGTCGACGCCGCGCTGGCTTTAGCACGCAACCAACAAGCGCAGATGGTCGATTTCAAGTTCGTCGATCTGCCCGGCACCTGGCAGCACTTCACCATGCCCATCGCCGACTTAGAGC
>JAGWBY010000014.1:28581-30486 GCA_021295675.1 Candidatus Latescibacterota bacterium
TCGACGAATCCGACATGCTCGTCGTGCCCGATCCGACCACCGCGGTCATGGATCCGTTCACCCAGGTGCCCACCCTGTCTCTGGTCTGCTCGATTGAAGATCCCATCACCCGCCAGCCCTATGCCCGCGATCCACGCGGCGTCGCCCAGCGCGCCCAAGCCTATCTGCTGCGCACCCAACTGGCCGACACCGCCTTTTTCGGCCCGGAAGCCGAGTTTTTCATCTTCGACAACATCCAGTTCGACCAACAACCCCATCAGGCCTTCTATGCGATTGACTCGGAGGAAGGCCGCTGGAACTCCGGCTCGGCGGAAGGCCCCAACTTAGGCTACAAGCCCGACTACAAGGGGGGCTACTTCCCCGTGCCGCCGACGGATTCGCTGCAAGACATCCGCACCGAGATGGTACAGACCATGCTCGACTGCGGCATCGACGTGGAGATCCACCACCACGAAGTGGGCACCGCCGGCCAAGGCGAAATCGACATTCGCTTTTGTCCGCTGCTTATTTGCGGCGACCGGATGATGCTGTACAAATACATCGATGTGGCGCGCCAGCACGGCAAGACGGCCACGTTCATGCCCAAGCCCCTGTTTGAGGACAACGGCACGGGCATGCACACCCACCAGAGCCTGTGGCAGGGCGACAAGCCGCTGTTTGCCGGCAGTGGCTACGCCGGTCTGAGCCAAATGGCGCTGCACTACATCGGCGGGCTGTTGCACCACGCGCCGGCGCTGTTGGCGTTCACCAATCCGACGACCAACTCCTACAAGCGGCTGGTGCCCGCTTGGCGTACTCGCAGCGCAACCGCAGTGCGTCGGTGCGCATCCCAATGTATTCACCCAGTCCCAAGAGCAAGCGAGTGGAGTTCCGCTGTCCCGATCCGTCGTGCAACATCTACTTGGCGTTGTCGGCGATGCTGATGGCGGGGTTGGACGGGATCGAGCGTCAGCTAGATCCGGGCGAGCCGTTGGACAAGAATCTGTATGACTTGTCGGCGGAGGAGCGGGCGGGGGTTCCGCAGACGGCCGGATCGTTGGAGGCGTCGTTGGATCACTTGGAGCAGGATCGAGACTTTCTGTTGCAGGGGGATGTGTTCTCCGACGACCTGATCGATGCGTGGATTGACTACAAGCGCACCGAGGAGGTCGATGCCATCCGCTTGCGGCCTCATCCCTATGAGTTCGCGCTCTACTACGACGTGTAAACAACTATAACTACGGGTGCTCACGGCAAGGGAAGATTTCCTAGTGGAAATCTTCCCTTGCCTATATACACCCTAACGGCTACACCTCGTGAAACTCGTCATCGGCAGCCGCGGCAGCCAACTCGCCCTCGTCCAAACCCACGAGGTCCGCAACCGCTTGCTAGCACTGCACAACGGGCTGGACATTGAGATCTCAATCATCCGCACCACTGGCGACGCGACGACGGGTTCGCTGCGCCAATTGGGAGGCACGGGCGTTTTTACCAAGGCCCTCGAATCCGCTCTGCTAGCCCAACACATCGACCTAGCGGTTCACAGCCTAAAAGACCTGCCGACCCAAATGCACCCCGACCTCGCCCTCGTCGCCACGCCCGAGCGCGAAGATGTGCGCGACGCCCTCGTCGGCCCTGGTATATCCTCGCTGACTGACTTGCCAGATAGTGCGCGGGTGGGCACGGGCAGCCTGCGCCGCCGCGCCCAACTCAAGGCCCTGCGGCCCGACCTGAACATTCTAGATATCCGCGGCAACCTAGACACCCGCATCGACAAGGCCATGCGCGGAGAGTGCGATGCCGTCGTCTTGGCCGTTGCCGGGCTCAACCGCCTCGGCTGGCAGGAACGCATCGGCTGCTACCTGTCCCTCGATCAGGTTCTACCCGCACCCGGCCAAGGCGCTTTAGGGCTGCAAATGCGCGCCG
>JAGWBY010000136.1 GCA_021295675.1 Candidatus Latescibacterota bacterium
GGGGCGCGGCTTGCGGAAGCGGGCGACGAAAGCGCCTAGGACGACTAGCAGGCAGCCCCAGGCGAAGATGTCGCCGTGTCGGGTGTAAAAGGTCGCGGGTTGGCCGACTGGCACGGTGGCGACTGCGACTGCGGGCGTGAAAAGATCGGTCGCCTCGTAGGTGTGGCCAAATGGGTCGATGAACAGGGAGATGCCGGTGGTGGCGGCGCGGGCGATGGCCGTGCGGTTTTCAACGGCGCGCATGACGTTAATGAGCGCGTGTTGATAGGGCCCCGCGCTGCGGCCAAACCACGAGTCATTGGTGATGTTGACCAGCACGCGTGCCCCAGCCGCTACGTGCTGGCGCACCAGATCGGGAAAGATGGACTCAAAGCAGATGAGCACGGCAAAGGGATGCCGGGGATGGGCAAAGACTGCGTGCTCCGTGCCGCGTGCGAATTCGGCCGGGCCGAGGTCGCCGGTCAGGTGGGTCCAGTCGATGTCGCGCAGCAGGGGGATGGCGTCTCGGTAGGGCGTCCGCTCGCCAAAGGGCACTAAGTGCATCTTGGCGTACGAGGGCAAAGTTACAGACCCGGGTTGGACGAAGAAGGCCGCGTTGTAGTTCGCGTGGGGCGCACCGGTCAGCAAGGGGATGTCCAGCTCCTCGACGAGCGCTTGGACGCGGCCCCGGCAACCAGCCCGGCGCACGGGATCGCACGGCACGGCGGTTTCGGGCCAGACTAGTAGCTCGGGATCGCGCTTGGCCGCTTGGCGCGAGAGGGTGGCAAGGGTTGAGAAAGTGCGCTCTAGTCCGTTAGGACCCCACTTGTCGGCGTATGTGGTGTTCGGTTGGATCAGGCCGATGCGCAGGCCCTCGGTCGGGACGGTGGTCGTCAGCGCGCCCTGAGCGTGGACCCAAGGCAAGAGATAGCCGAGAGCAACGCCCGCGAGCAAGACGCGCCGACCCACGAGCGCCGAGTAAAACAGTGCGTTGAGACCGACGACCCAACAGGAAACGCCAAAGACGCCGGTCCAGGTGGCGTACTGGATGAAGTGGGGCAGGGCCGCTTGGCTGTGCCCTAGCAAGAGCCAGGGAAAACCCAACTCTCCGAGCGAGAGCAGATATTCCTGCCCGGTCCACAACAAAGGCAGCAGCGCGAGTGCCTTCGCCCCCCACCGCGCGGCCAGCACGTTGAACAGCCCAGTGCAGAGGCCGGTAAAAAGGCCCAAATAAGCGGCCATCAGCCCAGTGCCCCCGACAACGGCAAGCCCCCCGCCTTGGGTATAGGCGACCCAGTACAGGGATAGCAGGTTCCACACTAACCCGCTGATCCAACCCGAGGCAAAGCCAGCTTTGAAGCCGCGATCTTTCAGCACTAGCAGCAAAGGCACCAGCGCACAATGGGCCCAGAGCGGATGATAGAGAAAGGCGAGGGGGTGATCCGGGTGGCTGGGAAAGGCCAGCGAGAGCAAGGCCCCGCTTAGTGCGGCGAGCAGCAGGCGATAAAGTGGGGTCAGAGCCAAGACAAAGCGTGGGTTAGACATCGGCAGTGGAGGGTAATGCGAAAAATATAGGAGGGGGGTCGGGGTGGAGCAAGGTGCTGGCATAGATTCTGCTTTTATATATCGGTTGCGCCTAGTGCCTAGGGGATAGTGAGGGCTAGACGCTACATTCGCGTGGTTTTTTTGCTACAGCTTTGCCCAAGGAGGAATGCGCCGTGCCAACCCAAACTCAGCCCATTGACTACGACTTTGCCGCCCGCAGTGTGGGCGAGGGGCCGCCCATCCACCGCGATGAACTGCCAAGGGAGCGGCTCGCGCGCTTGGGGCCGCAGGCGCTCAAGGATCAAGAACTGTTGGCCGTGGCCTTGGGGACGGGCTATCGCGGTCGGCACGTGATTGACTTGGCCGAGGGAATTCTCGCCGATTACCCCAAGGAATCGCTGGTAGATATGGATTTGGGGGAATTGAGTCGGATCAAGGGCTTGGGCAAGGCCAAGGCCGGGGTTTTGGTCGCGGCGTTTGAATTGGCGCGCCGCGGGTTGCACAAGGGCTTGGGAGTGCGGCCGGTGATTAGTGCGCCCGGCGACGCGCTGTCCATGCTGTCCGACATCAAGGATCAGCAGCGCGAGCACTTTCTCTGCTTATATCTCAACGCCCGCAATCAGGTGATTCATAAAGAGATCGTGTCCATCGGCAGTCTATCTTCGGCCATCGTGCATCCGCGCGAGGTCTTTCGCACGGCTGTAGCGCAAGCTGCAGCCAGCGTGATCTTGGCGCACAATCACCCCTCTGGCGACGTGTCGCCCAGCCAAGACGACATCAACCTGACGCGGCGCTTGGTGCAAGCTGGCGAAATCATGGGCATTGACGTACTCGACCACCTCATCATTGGCAGCGACGATTTTATTAGCTTGAAGGAGCGCGGCTTGATTTAAAGAAAATTGTATTTGCTCGGTAAAAGCCTATATTACTGGCAAATACAGCAATCTATACAAGGGTTCGCGAGTGATGAAAGACGAAGGAAGCCATTTAATTCCGGTGAACATTTTCGACATGTACCCCTACCCAGACTCGGAACAGAGCTTGGGTATGCCACAGAAGTTCTTGGTTTTGCTCAAAGGTAAGGAAAACAACGTAGTGCCCATCACGATCGGCCACTTTGAGGGCCAAGCTCTCGCCATGGCGCTCCGCAAAATCGCCTTGCCGCGGCCCCTGCCGCACGATCTGTTGTGCAACCTACTCAAGCGAATAGACGCCGTGGTCCACAAGCTGGTAGTTCACACGCTCAAAGAGGATGTTTTCCACGCGTACCTGCTGGTCCAAGCTCAGGGCCAGTCCTTCTACCTCGACTGTCGCCCCAGCGACGGCATGATCGTGGCCACGCTCTTGGGCGTGCCGCTCTTTTTGACCCCAGAGGTCATGGAGGCGGCCGGCCAGCCGCTGGAACACTCCGACGAGCGCGCAGCGGCCGAGGACGAACAAGCCGCTGCGCCCGAGGTGGTACCAGATGTACCCGCAGAGGACAAAGCGGCTGAGCGCGAAAGTACCGCAAAGGAGTCGGAGGCGTTCGTGGACCCGGAGACGGGTGAGCCGATAAGCCGATTGGAACAACTCAAGGCGCACTTGGACTGGCTCATCGCCCAAGAGGCCTACGAGCAAGCCGCCAAGGTCCGCGACCGCATCAGCGAGCTAGAGTCCGAAGATTGAAGAGCGCTCTTGTGGCGCTTTGCATTAACGCTCTTGTATGGCTGTTGCCGTGCAGGGGCGTTTTTTGTGCTGTCTAGCTGGCGGTTTGGGTGCGGGCGTGCAAGAAGACCATGAGCGAAGCGAGGTCCGCGGGTGAGACTCCGGAAATGCGCGAAGCCTGTCCTAGCGTCTGTGGGCGGATCGCCGCGAGCTTTTGGCGCGCCTCGGTCGAAATGTTTAGTCCGGGAGCGGCGAAGTCAAAATCGATCGGCAGGCGCAGGGATTCAAGGCGCTTGAGTTTTTGCGCTTGGGTCTCTTGGCGCTTGATGTACCCCGCGTATTTGATCTCGGCCTCGACGTGTTCGGCCGCGTCTGGGGAGAGGGGCTGTGGCGGCGGGGCGAATTCGCAGAGGTGGTCGTAGTTGAGTTGGGGGCGGCGCAGCAGCTCGGCGAGCGAGGTCGATTCGGTGATGGGTGTGGTGCCCTGGCGCGCCAAGACTTCTTGCACCTTTTCGGTCGGTTTAACGCGCTCGTGCTGGAGGCGTTCGCGCTCGGCGGCGACCTGTTGCTGCTTGGCTTGAAATTGACGCCACAGCTCGTCGCCGATCAGCCCTAGCGCCCGGCCCTTGGCCATCAGGCGGTCGTCGGCGTTGTCCTCGCGCAAGAGCAGGCGGTGCTCGGCGCGCGAGGTGAAGATGCGGTACGGTTCGAGCGTGCCTTTGGTCACGAGATCGTCGATGAGGACGCCGATGTACGCATCGGCGCGGGTGAGGACCAGCGGGTCGTCACCGCGAGCCTTGAGCACGGCATTGATGCCAGCCATGATCCCTTGGGCCGCAGCTTCTTCGTAGCCGGTGGTGCCGTTGATCTGGCCGGCGAAGAAGAGATTGGCCACGCGCTTGGTCTCTAGGTGCGGGTAAAGCTGGGTCGGCGGGGCGTAATCGTATTCGACTGCGTACGCCGGGCGCAGGATCTCGGCCCGTTCGAGGCCGGGCAGGGA
>JAGWBY010000137.1:0-5879 GCA_021295675.1 Candidatus Latescibacterota bacterium
CTTCTCATCCGGTGCGTGCAGCGCGCGCTCGTCCTCCGAGAGCTGATCGCCCGTCTCGGGGATCATGGTGTGGTGCGAACTGGGGATGATCTGCAGGCAGCCGTTGGCAACGCACGTGTCGTCGAGCGCGGTCCACACCGTGACCTTGGGGGGAATGCTCAGTTGCCAACCGCCAGCGCCGTCCTGGTGCCAGTTGATCATCACGCCCTGCTCGGCGGGCTTGTTGAAAAACATGGCGCGAAAGATCGAGACCTCCGAGGCGACGATTTTAGCGGTTAAGTCGCGGAAGAGCGGGTTTTGAATATAATCCAAAAACAGCGGATCCTGCTCCAGATCCTGAATTTTGCGGTACTTGAGCGAAGAGCCCTTAAACTCCTTGGTCTGCCGCGAAAGTTCGGGATTGCCAGCCGAAGGGCATAGTTGCATGAGCATGTTGTCGTAGCGCACTTCGCCGAGCATGATCTGGTCGATGCGCTGGCAGAGGCCTTCGATTTCCTCGCGAGAAGCCACATGGCCGAGGCGCACGTAGCCCTGATCGTGAAATTGGTCGAGTTCGGCGGCACTGAGCGCGGAGGCGTGGAGAGCGGTCATGGCGAGCTTCCTTTGGTCTTAAGCGAGGCGGGCGAGCGCGTCTTGCCGGCTGATGCGGCGAAAGGATTGTTCGAGGACGGGACCTTGGCCCTGCCAGTCCTCTTCGCGCTCGCCATCGGGCACAGAGTCGCAGACGCTTTGGCACCAAGCGGCGAGCGGATCTGCCGGACAGCGAATCACTACGTCGGGATCGGCAACCGCACCGGTGGCCGAATACGCATAGCAGGTTTCAATGAGCCGCTCGGCTGAGGCTAGCTGCTGTCGCTGGTACTCGCGCGGAGTCGGAGGTCCGTCCGGCACCAGCAGGATGTTGACACCGCGGTCGGTAATCGCGTTGAGCCGCTCGACCGCATCCGCACCGACCAGCACATCCTTGTGCTCCGGCCAGATGTCGAACATTCCGTAGGCCGCCTTGGGCTCGCGCGATTGGAAGGTGAAGTTATCGGGGTACGCGAAGAAATCCTCGCCCGTGGCTCGGTAGGTATTGTAAAAGGCCGTTACGTGGGCCATGATCAAATTGACGGCCCCGACGCCCTCAAGGCGATTGGGCGCTAGCACCCCCAGCCTCTTGGTATTGGTAAAGCCGCGAAAGTACTCTGCCAGCGCGACCGGTTGGCCGCTGACAAGTATCTCAAAATCGCTGTCGCCGAGTGTTGAACTGTGCATGGGTCCACCTGATTCCAATATGTAACGCCATTTGCCGCGCCGCCACAAGCAATTAGCTCGCTAGCCATACCTACTCCAGCAAAATGCCGCCGTCGAGGACGATGTTTTTACCCGTCATCGACGGAGTTCTGCACAGCATCTCAAAAACGTAGAGCAAATGCACCGGAGGCACTTCCTGATTCCACACCTTCATTAGGCTTTTGACCCCGTCAATGGCTTCGCTCGGCGTGTTGGAAATCATCTGGCCGCTGACAATGACCGGGCTGATGGAATTGACGCGGATCCCGAATTCCTTACCCGCCTGCACCGTATAGTTGCGGCTGAGACCAAGCAGGGCCGCCTTGCTGCAAACATAAGGTGCCCCCACGTACAGCCCGCCCACCAATGCGGCCAGCGACACGATGTTAATGATTTGCCGATCGTCGCTGCCATGCTGCATCAGGCCGACTGCCCCTTGGCTCATAAAGGCCGCGCCTTTTGCATTTACATTGAGGACGCGGTCCCAGTTGTCCTCGGTCATGTCGAGCAACTTTACCTCGCTGAGCAGCCCGGCGTTATTGATGAGCAGATCGAGGCCGTCGTACCGTTCAGCGATTTCAGCGTAGAAGGATTTGATCTGCGCGACATCGCTGAGGTCCACGCGATGGACGCTATACTCGCCACCATAGGACGCGACGGCCTCCTCAGTCTCTTCTTGCGGCACCACATCGACCAGAATGGGGACCCCGCCGCGCGAGGCGATAAAGGTCGCAAAGATTTTGCCAATCGTCCCACTAGAGCCGGTAATAATACAGCGCCGACCCTTGAGGTATTCTTCCATCGTTACGTACTGCTCAAATCCCGTACTGCCGTTCATATGCTATGTCTCCTATAGTTTATCAAGCACGTCTATCTTTTAGGCTTTTTTAGACCTATCCACCGCACCTTCACATTCCCCACACGGTGACTTTCGCCGTGCCCATGCCCTCCTCGCGGCGGAATATCTTATCGTCCCACGACACCCCGGCGGTGCGGTCGAAGATCACGAGGTGGCCTTCGACCACACCGCAGCGATCCATATAGGCGCGGGTCTGGTCGAGACCCGCAGTGATGGTCTGCTCTAAGCTCTTGTACAGCAGTTTGCATTCGATCACCACTCGCTGCACCGGAGCGTCGCCGGGCACCGGCCACACAATCAGCAGATCCGTGCGCATCCGACCCAAGCCATACTCGCGCTCAATCCGCCCGCCGCTGTTGACGATGCGCTGGAGGAACGCCTGTAATAGCAATTGGGGACCAGCTTCCTTGTACTGGAATCGCTCGACCCAGTGTTCGGAATGTTCGCGGAAGAACGCTTGGAACGCGGTCAGCAAATCGTCGAGGCGCAGCCGCCCGTCTGCATCTACGTACCAGGCCGGGTCCTGAACGAGGTATGCCTGCGTGGTGTAGGTCAGGTCGCGGGGGATAACCTCTTGATAGATCGGGTTGGCAATGGCGATGGGAGCGCGTCGGGCGATCAGGCCCAAATCGCGGACGTATTCCACATCGTCTAGGGGAATGGCATCGGAGCGTTCGGCACCGCTCAGCAGCGGCTCGACCACGCGCCGCACGCGTTCCTCTTGCAGCTTGTCCGTGAGTTGGTCGAGGTGGGTCTCGCGCCGCAGAATGAGCTGATCTCGGGCGTCTCTTATCGCCTCGGCCATAATGGGACGACTGCGGTCCCGCCCGGCCTTGTTCCTAAAGCACGCTTCGTAAGCCAAAGCATTCACCAGCCACGGCTGCCCCTGCGTCAATCGCCAAACCTCGTTTTGCGCGTCCTCGGCAAACACCTGCCCGGTGGTCTCGGTGTGTTGCGCCAATAGTGCCTGCACTTCGTCCGGTGAAAAATCACCCAACCGCAGGGACTCGGCGCGGATGTTGAACGCGCTGCCGCCAGCGATAATCGCGTTCTCGGCAGTGGATTGGATGCGGTAGTCGCGCACGTCGCGCACGCCGCACAGGACGACGGTCTGCGGGGAGTGCTGCGGCCGGTCGGGATAGCCGGCGCGGAGTTGCCTGAGCACGGCTAAGAGCGTGTCGCCAATTAGCGCGTCGATCTCGTCGATCAGCAGCACCAACGGCTTATCATCGGCCGCCGACCAGCGGCTCAACGTCCCTTGGAGTGCTTGGTGCGGGCCAAATGCTTCTAAAGTGTCGAGACTTATCTCCCTTAGCGTCAGGTCGCTCAAAACGAACTCGGCTTCTAAGGCCATCTGACCGAGAATAGCCCGCATGGCCGCCCCCACATCCTCCCGCGCCGACTGGCCGATCTCGACATTTACGTACGCGCAGCGATACCGTCCGCTGCCGTTGAGCTCGTCCCTGAGCGCCAGCAGCGCGGACGTCTTACCCGTTTGCCTAGGTGCGTGCATGACAAAGTACCTCTGCTGCTCGATCAGCAGCAGGACTTCGTCGAGGTCTAGCCGTTCCAATGGCGGAATATAGTAGTTAATCTCCGGCTTAATGGGGCCGGCTGTATTAAAAAAACGCATGGCGTGTTCGCTTCCGTTTGGAACCTATCGCCCGCTTCCTCTTCTCATAAGATACGAGAAAGTAGAGCTAGGAACCGAGAGGGCCGCTTCCACTTCGTCAAGCCGCTGTTCTAAATTCGCTATAAGGGCATTAAAAAGCCCTTTCGGACGTCAGTCAAGCAGCGCCCCCATTGCGACTCAGCACCAACAAACGGCACCCCTCCTTGACTAGGCCGCAAAAAATCTCTTTATCCATAGCACAAATCACGTACCAACTAAAAAGGAGCCAATCCATTGACTGAATCTACTCGCCAAAATATCCAACCGGACGACCTGAAGGCCTTTTGCACCGCCGCCATGGTCAAAGCCGGCCTCAGCCAAGAAGACGCCGCACTAAGCGCCCACGTCTTCGTCACCACCCGGCACTCGGCAGATCCGCGGCCTGATGCAGAATGCGCGGCGCGGCCGTTTGGTCGCGACCGCAAAAGAAAAAATCGTCGCCGAGGGCCCGTCTTGGGCCATCATCGACGCCTGCGACGGCATGCCGCCTGCCATCTCCTGCCGCGCCGTTGAGTTGGCCGTTGCCAAAGCCCGCCAAAGCGGCATGTGCTACATCGGCATCCGGGGCAGCAGCCACTACGGTGCCGCCGGGTTTTATGATCGGTCTTTCCATGTGCAATGTGGAACCCTGCATGACCGTGCCCGGCGGCAAGAGCCGAGTTCTCGGAACCAACCCGATCGCCTACGCCGCACCCACCGGCACCGACCGCACCGTCATGCTCGACATTGCCACCAGCGCAGTTGCGGCCACCAAAATATTCGCCGCCAAAAACGAAGGACGCGACATTCCCGACACCTGGCTGGTAGATGAAGAGGGCATCCCAACGACCGATCCCACCGAGTTTCCAGAAAAAGGAGCGCAGTTACCCATGGCCGGGCACAAAGGCTACGGATTGGCCGTGCTGGTAGAGTTGCTAACAGCGACCCTTAGCGGAGCGGCGATGATGAGCAGCGTCCAGAGCTGGGTCGCGGACACGGACGAGCCCTCGAACCAGGGTCATGCCTTTGTCGCCATTGACGTCGGAGCGATGATGCCGCTGGAGGAATTCCACGCCCGCATGGACGTCATGTGCAAGGAGATCAAGAGCGCTTCTCCAGCCAAGGGCGGGACCATCTTCCTGCCGGGCGAGATCGAGTGGAACAAGCGGGAGCAAGCGCTAGCTGAGGGCATTGTCATGCCCGAGGATGTCTTGATCAGCCTGCGGGGACTAGCCGAAGACAGCGGCCTCGACCCCGCGGATTTCAATCTGGACTTGGGCTGATCAGCCGCTTCATCCCTCCTCGAAATACCGCGCCAGCACCCGCTCCGGCGGCCACAAGTCGAGCAACTCGACAGCCTCCGCCAGCGGCGTACCGGCAAAGGACGCCTCCAACTCCTCGGCCGCTCATTTAGGTTGGCCACCTCAAACAGCACCCGCGCGTTGATCGCCGCGCACTCGCTCAGGCCCTGAGGATAGACCTTGTCTGCGGTATCGGCTCGGCTGTGGCCATAGAAGCGATCCTCGGGCCACACCGACTCCGTGCCCAAACCCACGGTGGGCACGCCGTGGGCGAAGAACGGGAAGTGATCCGAACCCCAACTCGTCGTGCCGCAGGACGCGCCAAAGGGCTTTTCGAGACCATCTACGCGCACGCGGCTCGCCACCCCCTCCAAAACCGGCAGCAGATCCTCGGCCCCAGCAATTCCCAACCCCGAAGGCCGGCCGCCGACATCGTTGTTGATCATCAGCCAAGTGTCGTCTAGTTCCCCGGCGTGGCGCTGCGTGTACGCCCAAGACCCGACCAGCCCCGACTCCTCGACCCCAAAGGCGACGAACCGCACCGTGCGCCGCAGGTGCTCGCGGTGTACGGCGAGGGCACGCGCCGCCTCGACCACGGCAACCACGCCCGCAGCGTTGTCAATCGCGCCAGGTCCCACGTGCCAAGTGTCGTAGTGCCCGCCGCAGACCAAGATGTCCTGCGGATGCTCAGCCCCGGTCAACTCGCCGACCACGTTCCACGACTCCTTGGGCTCAATGCGGCTGTCGAGCACCAACCGCAGCCGCACTGGTCCACGCCGCTGCTGCAGACGCT
>JAGWBY010000137.1:5919-12606 GCA_021295675.1 Candidatus Latescibacterota bacterium
GGAAGCAACAGGTGCGGGCCGGCTGCAAGGCACCAGCGTAGTTGCGGTGCTCAAGCAGTGCCACAGCACCGAAGCGCGCTGCCAAAGGCGTCTTCAACTGGCGGGCAAAAGGGTAGTAGGGTGCCACCACAATGCGGCCGCGCACCTCGTCGGCCCGCTGCGCCAGCTCCTCGGCGTCGCAGCGTTCGAGGAACACAACCTCCCCTTCCACCCCCTGCTCCGAAGTCGAAGGCGACAGCCCTCCGCACCGACACGGGATCGAGCGTCCTGCCTCCGGCGCCACCACGGTCAACTCCTCGCGCTGCGGCCGCCAAGCGCGGTACTCGAAAGGCTCCAAGTGAACGCGGTCGAGCCCATAGCGCTGAAAGGTCTGCAACAGGAAGTCTCGCGCCCTGACCTCCCCCTCGCTGCCCGCTACGCGCATGCCAATGTCGTCGGCCAGCACGAGCAGGTTTTCCCAAGCCTCGGACCGCGCCTCAACCTCGGCGACGATTGCTTCTTCGATTTTGTTTTCCATTGCTACCTCTTCAGAGCCACCGCGACAACACCGTCTTCTGCCGCGTGTAGAATCGTGCAGGTCGCCGAAGAACGACTGATCCCAGCCAGAAAACGAGAACAAGGCCATAGGTGCCGGCACACCCACATTCACGCCAATCATGCCGCACTCCGCACCACGCGTAAAGGTGCGCGCCGCACCGCCATCGCGGGTGAAAATAGTCGCCGCATTGCCGTACGGGATGCGGTTGATCCAGTCGATCGCCTGCTCCAGCGTCTCGGGCCGCATCAGCCCCAAGACCGGGCCAAACAACTCCTCCGCGAACAGGCCATGACCGGGAGTTACGCCGTCGAGCAGGGTCGGCCCGACGTAGAAGCCGGTGTCCGGCACGCCTTCGCGCCCGTCGCGCACCACAGCCAAGTCCGCCGAGGCCGCACCGGCGATGTGGCCGACGAGGCGCTGCCGAGCGGCACCGTCGATGACCGGCCCCATGTCCACATCGTCGCTCAGCGTGTCCCCCACCGTCATCGTATCCATGGCAGAGGCCAGTTGGTCGCGCAGGCCGTCGCTAGCGTCGCCGATGCCCATCAGCAAGGAGCCAGCCATACAGCGCTGACCAGCACAGCCAAAGGCCGAGTGCATAACCGCGTTGAGCGTCGGATCCGCAGCAGCCACCTCGCCAAACAGGCCGGACTCGACCGCGTCGGGCATGACGAGCAGCACGTTTTTAGCTCCGCCCGCCGCCTGACAGCGCTTGCCCGTCTGCCCGGTCAGCTCGTACACCCGGCGCGCCACCGGCGACGAACCGACGAAGGAAATCGCCGCAATGCCGGGGTGCCGACAGAGTGCTTCGACCACATCTCGACCGCCGTGCACGACGTTCAGCACTCCCGGCGGGAGCCCCGCCTCAATGAACAGTTCTGCCAAATGGTTGGCCGTAAACGGCACCTTCTCACTCGGTTTCAGCACGAAGCAGTTGCCGCAGGCGATGGCCAGCGGGTACATCCACATGGGCACCATGGCCGGGAAGTTGAACGGCGTGATGCCGGCGCATATCCCCACAGGCTCGCGCGTGGCGGCCCCATCAATGCCAGCGGCCAACTCCGGCAGCACCTCGCCCTTGGCCATCTGACCAATACCACAGGCCAGTTCGACGACCTCAATGCCACGGCGCACATCGCCCTGCGCTTCTTCGCGGGTCTTGCCATTCTCGCCACAGAGAATCTCCGCCAGATGCTCGAACTGCTCTTCTAGCAACTCGCGGTAGCGGAACAAAACCCGCGCCCGTTCCGGCGCTGGCGTCGCCGACCAACTCGCAAAGGCCCGGCTCGCGGCCTCCACCGCTAGATCGACTTCGACGCGATCGCACTGCGGCGTGCGTCCGATCACTTCCCCAGTGGCGGGACGGTACACTGGCGTGTGGGCTTCGACCTCCGGCGTTATCCAGTGCTCGCCGATAAGAATGGGAATGGCGTCTGTTGGGGTCATGGTTTGATCCTTTTTTGAATGCCGCGACTCGAAAGATAGGTAATCGCCTGCTGGCTCAGCGCAGAACCGCCAGCGTTCCCGCTGGATGGACGACGAATTCTCTTGGTTGGGTTTTAGCGCCCCCCTGCTTGAGCCAAGCCCCTAGGATCGTCTCTCTGCCTCGGGCTTGGGGAAAGTTTGCCGCGCAGTAGCGCAAACGGTCGAAAATAGCACCCTGATTCGGTCGCTCTTGCCATTTAACCTCGCCCAGCAACAGGGCCTCACCATCGAGGGACTCAGCGATCAAGTCGATTTCCATTGGCTGCCCGTCCAAGCCGCGCCCCCACCACCGCTGGGCTGGTTTCCACCGGATGTTGCCAACGGGCAGGGCGGCCGTGGACAGGCGGGCTAGATCCTCCCATATATCGGCGACATGCTGGGCAAAAGTGGTCCTAATAGCGCGAGTTACATCGTCGATTAAATCGCGTTCCAACAGCGACCGGTTGGGCTGGACATAGCGATACCAGAAGATCAGAAACGGGTCGTTCAGTTTGTAGAGAGAGCGCCTAGTCGATTTGGTGGTCTCGCCAAAGGGCACTTCCCGCCGGATATAGCCCAGTTCGATCAACTGAGCGAGGGGGCGGGTCAAATGACCTGCGGGTTTGCCCAGCCGCGCACCGATTTCGCTGAGTCGATGGCAGCCATTGGCGATAAGCGACAGCAGGGAATTAGCCTGCACGGTGCTGCGCATATCGTCGAGCAACAAGCGCTCGGGTTCGCTGTGGAGGACGCCGTATTTGTCGAGCACCAGTTCCTCGATGGCAGCTTGTAGGCCGGTGCAATCCCGGGCCAGTTCCCAGTAGCGCGGTACGCCGCCCCAAACCGCATACTGTTCAATAGCTTCAATGCCGTGGACCTCAAGGGCTTGCTGTATCCAAAAGGGGGCTAGCGGACGGATCGCCAGCACTTGATTCGCCCGTCCATACAACGGCGCAGCAGGGTTGAGGATTAGGCCCTGCATCATCCCCTGGGACGAGCCGCAGATCGCCAAGTGGATGCGGCGGGCGGGATCGTCGAGGAATTTTTGCACTAGGCTGGGTAATTCAGGTGAGATCTGCGCTAGATAGGGAAACTCGTCCAGGACCAAGCAAGTTCCTCGCTCGGCGCGGGCGTCCAAAGTCTGGAGCAAGACCAGCCAAGACGGGTATTCGACCTCGTCAAAGCCTCGAATGCGCCGGGCCACTTCCCCGGCTAGCGTGCGGCGTTGCAGAGGGGCTTCGCGCTGGTCGGCCGCGTAGTAGATATCGCCCGGGCGAATCACCCGCTGCAAAAGAGTTGACTTGCCGCATCGACGCCGACCAAAGACCACGATAAAACCGGGCTCTTGGGCAGCGAGAGCCTTGGTCAGTCGATCAATTTCCCGCGTTCTGTCCAAAAACTCGAGGCGCATGGCATCGCTTCTCTATTATGCTTCTCAAACATTATGTTTAAGGAACATAATAAAACGTGGATAGAGGATCAAACTTGACGTAGCAGGGGACGTGAAACAGCTTTCGCGACAAGTCTAACGAGGAGATGAACGATGAATACGCACCCTACAACCCCACAAATCCTCTCGGTCGAGAAGATCTGGGACCGTGGCCCGCACAATGCCTTCACCGATCTGGTGCGTTTCGCCGATCGATGGTGGTGTACCTTCCGCGAGGCCCAAGACCACGGGCCGAGCATCGGCACCGTACGCGTCATTTGCTCAGACGATGGCCACTCCTATGAGTCGGCAGCAGTCCTAGCAGAGCAGGAGATTGACCTGCGCGATCCCAAGCTGTCGATCGCCAGCGACGGACGCCTGATGCTGGTCGCCGGCGGCAGCCTGTACACAGGCACCGAGTACGGCACTCGCTCACCGCGCATTGCCTTCTCCGACGACGGCTACATCTGGACTACGCCGCAGAAAGTGCTGGCGGAAGACCACTGGCTGTGGCGCGTCACCTGGCACGAGGGAATCGCCTACAGCGTATCGAAGCTGGGCGAGGGCTCCCATCCGCGCCGGGGATTCCTCTACTCCAGCACTGACGGCCTCGACTGGCAGTGGATCACCGAGTTCTTCCTGCCCAACGACACTTGGACGGCCAGCGAGACCACCCTGCGCTTTATGCCCGACGGCACCATGATTGCCCTAGTGCGGCCCGACTGGATCGGCACCAGCCAAGCTCCGTACACAGACTGGCAGTGGACCCAAATCGACTACCCGATGGGAGGGCCTAATTTTATCCGCTGGTCGGATGGTGCGCTGTGGGCCAGTGCCCGCAGTCGGCATCCCGACGGCGGCGCAGCCACGGTCCTATCGCGGATGACGCCGACCAGTTACGAGCCGGTGCTATGGCTACCCAGCGGCGGCGACTGCAGCTACCCCGGCATGGTCGAATACGAGGGCTTGCTGTGGATGAGTTACTATTCGTCGCACGAAGGCAAGACCAGTATTTATCTGGCGCAGATCGCCGTCTAGGCCTCCGCTGACCCCGAGCGATATCTGTCATATATTACCCAACCGATGTTACGCGTGGGCTTCTTCGGTATAGGATGCTTCGCTTGCGCTCAGCATGACAGAGACTGGCGTTCTCCTTCTTTGTCATGCTGAGCCAAGCGAAGCATCTCATACCCGGGCCTGTGTGTAACAGAAGCCATGCCCGACCAGATTGATCCCATCCAATTCGAGGTCATTCGCAACGCCCTGCTCGAAGCCACCGAGGAGATGGCCATTGCCCTTCGGCGCAGCGCGTATTCGACCAATATCAAAACCCGCGCCGACTTCTCCTGCGCCTTTTTCGACCGCCAGTTGCGGCCCGTCGCCCAAGCCTTCACCCAGCCAGTACACCTCGGCTCGCTGACGATCCTCACGCCTCGCGCGGTCGCCGAATACGGCCCGGAGAACTTACAGGCCGGAGACGCGATCCTCGTCAACGACCCCTATCGCGGCGGAGTTCATCTCAACGACATCACGCTGATTTCGCCCGTCTATTGCGGCGATGAACTCTTCGGCTACGTAGCCAACCTCGCCCATCACGTCGATGTCGGCGGTGGAGCACCGGCCAGCATTGGAGCCTTCCAGCAGGTGTATCAGGAGGGCATCATCATCCCGCCGGTAAAGCTGGTGCGCGGCGGAGGAACTAGTCATCGCCCAGATCCGCTCCAAGCGCGAGACGCGCGGCGACTTTCGCGCCCAAGTGGCGGCCAATCACTCGGGGGTTCGCCGGCTCAACGGGCTCGTCGAACAGGTAGGGTTGGCGCAAGCGTCTTTCTACATGGATCAGCTCATCGACTACACCAGAGAGCGGACGCTAGCCGAGTTGGCCAAGTTGCCCAAGGGGGAGTTCACGGCCACAGGCGTCGTCGATAACGACGGCTTTACCGACGAGCCGGTACAGCTCCAGGTCCGCGTCGCCATCGACGACGAGGGGGTGCTCTTCGACCTGACGGGGTGCGATCCGCAGCGCCGGGCACCGGTCAACTCCACGTACTCCCAGACTTTTGCGGCCTGCGCCTACGTGCTCAAGTGCCTAATCGACCAAGACGTGCCGGTCAACGCCGGCTTTTACGAGCAAGTGCGGCTCGTGGCTCCCGAAGGGACGGTCGTCAATTGCACGGCACCCTCGCCGGTGGTCGGGGGCTGGGAGACCCAAGTGCGGCTCACCGATATCATTCTCAGGGCACTGCATCCGGCGCTGCCCGACAAGATCCCGGCCGCGACCAAGGGGACGATGTGCCAAGTCGGCTTCGGCGGCACCGACCCGCGCACGGGGCAGCTTTATTCCTACTACGAGACCATGGCCGGTGGCTATGGAGGACGCAGTACCAAGGACGGGCCAGACGCCGTGCAGTGCCACGGTCAAAACACCGAAAACGCGCCGATTGAGGAAATCGAAATTAACTACCCGCTGCGGATTGACCGCTATGAATTGATAGAGGATTCAGAAGGGGCTGGGCAGCATCGCGGCGGCTTGGGACTGCGGCGCGATTACCGATTTATCGATCACGAAGTTTCCTTTACCGTCCTGTCGGATCGGGACCGCTGGGGGCCGGAAGGGTTGGCTGGGGGCCAAGCCGGCGGCAAAGCGCGTTATATCCTCGACCCCGAAGGTCAGCACGTCGAATTGGGGTCCAAAACGACGATCGCGCTCGCGGCCGATACGATCTTCAGCTATCGCACTTGCGGCGGCGGCGGCCATGGCCCACCCCATCAGCGCGACCCCCAAGCGGTGGCCGAGGATGTGCGCGAGGGCAAGGTGAGCGCGGAGCGGGCGCGGGTCGCGTATGGCGTGGTCATCGACAGCTCCACCGGGCAAGTCGATCAAGCGGCGACCGAGGCGCGGCGACGGGAGATGGCAGGCAATGGCCTATAGACTCGGCGTCGATATCGGCGGCACCTTTACTGACATCGCGCTCATCGACGAAGCGACCGGGCAAATCTATACCGGCAAGGTCTCCTCGACTCCCCAAGACCCATCCGGCGGATTTATGGAAGCCGTGCAGCGGCTGCTCGCCAAGCAGCAGATCGCCGCCCAAGACGTAGCCTACATCGTCCACGGCACCACAGTCGCCACCAACGCCATCATCGAAGGCAAGGTCGCGCCGACCGGCTTTATCACCACCGAGGGCTTCCGCGACATGCTGGAGATCGCCCGCCAGATTCGCCCCACCCTCTACGACTTGCAGTTTGAAAAGCC
>JAGWBY010000138.1:0-1398 GCA_021295675.1 Candidatus Latescibacterota bacterium
AAAGGCCAGTGCCGCGCTGTGGTTGGCTCCCGCCTCGGCGATGGACAGGCGCAAACGGTGGCCGTCGTACTTGTTGAGGACCATGGGCTTGCCCCCGCTCATGGCGTACGCATAGCGCGCTGACAAGCCCGTATCGCCCAAATGCCCCTGGGCCACATTGCTGAAGTTCTTGTTGCCACCCTGGCTGTACCAGATATAATCCTCGCCCCGGGCCCAATCCTCATCCGCCAACAGGCAGCGCTCGTCCCAAGCCGACAGTTCGTATTTGTGGTACCACTGGGCCAGGAGCAAATCCGGCTTGAGGGCGCGGCCGTAGTCCACGAACAACTCGTCGAAGAATTCCTTGCGCCGCCAGTATACCAACTGAGCCAGCAAGCGCTCGATCCGCTGGCGCAAATCCCGCGGTGCCGCAGCGCGCACGGCTATGGGAGCGCTGTATTCGGCTGTGGCCGGCGGCCCGGCTGGATCGAGCCCGCGCTGCAGTTCGTCGTCGCTGAATTCCCGGGCCAAATGCTCCAGCAAATAGTGGCGGCAATGGGCGCACTGCGCGTTAAAGCCGTCCATGCCCAGTTCAATGGCCTTTTTGACCATGGGCTTCAACACAGCCAGCCAATGGGGATTGCACATACACCCGCTATACGTCCGGTACGGCCGACCCTCTATGGGCCAGCAGCGCAGTTTTCCGCCGACTGTGCGTTGCAGGGCCACAGCCACCTCATCGCAGGGGGGCGGTCCCAATAAATCCTCGGTCCAGATTCGCGCCCAATTGCCAAACAGCCCCTTGCCCGTCTCGTGATCGCCGTAGATCCAGCCTAGGCTCAACTGCCCCACCACCTTGGCCCCAGCCTCTTGGACGCGCGGGATGAGATCGCCGGCCAAGGCCAGATTCTCCTCGATGCCAATGCGGGGCATGCCCGCCCAACTGCGCTCGACTTCTGCATCGTCGGCCAAGCCGTAGAACATGGGGCCGTACGTCCCTATCTGCACTAGCTGCACCCGACCCCGCCGCACGTGCTCGACCAGATCTAGCCGCTGCGGCACCATCCAGTGCTCGGCCATCCTGTTAAACCAGAATTCCGCCATTCTATTTCCTCTTATGTGACAGACGGGCAGTACTGCGCCGTGCTCATGCCGGTGCGCATGGACCCGCCGCCGGCTCCGGCAGCTCAGCGGTAACCGGCTCAAACTGGCGCGCCACCACCCAATCGGGACGGGGATTCTCGACGCCGCTCGGCACGTTGTCGATGGCGGCGAAGGCGTAGATCAGACTGTAGCGCTGCGCGGGTGAGAAGTTGTGGTTTGAGCCGTGCACGATCCGACAGTCGAAGAAACAGACGTCGCCAGCGTCGCCCTCGATCGGAATGATCATCGACTCATCGGTGATGTGCTCGCGCAGCG
>JAGWBY010000138.1:1439-4356 GCA_021295675.1 Candidatus Latescibacterota bacterium
CGCCCCAGCGATGTGAACCCTGCACCAGCGCGATACTGCCGTTGTTGCGCGTGTTCGGACCCAACATGACCAGCGCAGAAGCCAACCGATCGTCGACGCCGTCATAGCGCCAGTACCCGTAGTCCTGGTGCCAGAGCCACACGGTGCCCTCGAATGACTCCTTGTAGTTCAGCTTGCTGTGGAAGATGTAGGCGTCGCTCCCGAAGATCTGCTTGACTGGCCTGGCGATCGGCTCCGAGCGGCACAGCTCGCGGAACGGCTGCACATTGCGGTGCATGCAGAACACCGAGCGCACCGGGCCGCTCTTCTCGCGCACCACGTGCACCTCCGGCGGGTTGTCGGCCTGCTCAGACATCATCGCGTCGGCCGCCGAGCGCAACCGCTCGATTTGATCCGGCGGGATCAGTCCGCGCTGTACTAGAAATCCCTGCTCGCGATAGGTTGCCAATTGTTTTTCGCTCCACATGGTCGTTCATCCTCCCTGTAGCTTAACGTTTGCCAACATCGTCGGAACCAAGTCCCGCATATCTATCGTCTGCTGCATTTCAGCACAGTAACTTACCGCAGTAACAGCATTCGTCGAACGAACGCGGTCTTGCCAACCAAGAGGCGGGCTACGTAGACCCCGCTCGCCAAGGGCGCTCCTCTGTCATTGACTCCCGACCAGCGGACCAGATACTCTCCCGCTGATCGGCCCTCGTCCAGCAGAGTCGCCACGCGCTGACCCGCCATGTTGTAGATGCCCAGACGAACATGCGCTGGGGTCGGGACGCTGTAGCGCAGGGCGGTGGCTGCGTTGAAGGGATTGGGATAGTTCTCCAGCGAGATCGCCGTGGGAGTGGCATCGCGCTCACCGGCAACCGCCGTCGCCAGTGCCAGTGGTTCAAAGCTGAAAGAGGTAACGACGACCTCGACGTCGCGGCCATCAGCCGGTGCCTCCCCATTCAGCAGCCACAGATTCAAGCGCACTTGCTCGGCTCCGGTCTCTGGAACGCGATCTCCATGGAAAGACCAGCGCTGCTCAACAGACTCGCCGGTTCCACGGGCGATGCTCGCGAAGTCGATGCGGCCTGGTGCCCAAGTAAAGGTATGGATTGATTCGCGATCTCCATAGCAGGCATCGAATTGGTAGCGATGCCCCGGGAGCATGAATGGCTGAACGACGAACTGAGCATTCGGCCCGCCGGCAACTCCCCAATAGGACAGCTCAATGTCGATCTCGCGATAGCTCTGCTCGGACGCCAAGTCATCCCACGTGAAGAAGCCGAACACTACGCGGGGATCGAAATCCTCGGCGGCCGCGCGCAGCGCAATGCGATAGGTCCCGTAGCCAAAGGTTTTGTCGGAGATGACTTCGGTCGCCTGCCAGCCTTCTTCGCGCTGCGCCAGCGTGAGGTGGAGACCCTCTCCATCGGCCCAAACTGCATCGTCTCCGTCGGTGAAGAGATTGGGACCGGGACCTAGAGGGGTGGAACCGGTCTTTACGTGCCATTGGAGACCGGCAAAGTCGATGCATCGACGGTAGGTGCGCACCACTTGGACCTCGTCGAGAACGGATTGAGACAGCGCCGCGGGAAACTCTCCCTCACCTTGCATCAGGGGCGGAGAGTCGGCCGCAGAGATCAGGAACGCGACGATGCGGGTCGCCTCGCGGTCGAGTCCCCCGGTTGTGATATCGCACGTCCAAGTGCCGTCCGGTTCAATGACAGTTGCCGGTTCGGCGAACGTCGGCTTGGTCCACCAGCCACCGCCGACGTGGATATAGACGGCCACCCGGTGGGCCGCGGGCTCGACCCCATGTACTCGCCCTCTGAGAAGGGGCTCCCTGTCTCCCCAGACCGGGATCTCCGTCACCGCAATCGCCTGCCCCTGCTGAACCCTAAGAGAGGGATGCTCTGGGGGTGCTGGCGCTGCGACGCGAACCAAAGCCAGAACCAGCATGCCAACTTGCAAGACGGCAATGCGCAACAGAGACCTGCGTTTCAATAGGTGGACCTTTCACGTGGATCGTTTGTGGACTCAGACCCTTTTCACGGTGCAGAACCCGTTTGCAAAAACGCATTTAAGGTATCCAAGTCCATGCTCTCAATGCCCAGTTCGCGCACGCTCCGCCCCGTAGCCCACCCATCAGCCCCCATCACCACGGACCCAATATCCACCAACCCGCGCATCAAAGGCGCGCCCACGCCGTATTGCGCGCCCACATCGTGCCAAGCTGAAAGACCGTATGGAATATCCTCGCTGAGCCAACGGCTCTCGAGCGATCCGGGCGCTTTGAGTTGCGTGAGCATTAGGCTGCCATTAATCGTTGCCCACAAATCCCCCCGAGGGCCAAAACCCGCGCGGTAAAACGCTTCATCGGCCGCTACGAGCTCGTAACCCAAGGCTGTTGCGATGGCCCTCCGCTCTGCATCCACGGCCATGATCGTCTTTGCCACCGATGGAGATACCCCTTCTTCGTAGAAATAGAACTCACCGTGCGCATACTCGATTCGTCCTGCGTTCATCAACACACCCGCAGGATGCACCACCGGATTCATCGCGGACAAACCACAGGCCATCGCGGTGGGATAGGTCTGAAGGCCCGGGAACAGCGGCGACAGACGAGCGCGCACGCGATCTGTTGCTGTCGCTGGCAACACCCCCAAGCCCAAGCCCGTCACGGTACCCCAAATTGTCGCGGTATCCGGCGCTGTTTTCCGACACACATACGGCGCGGTATCCACCTCCGCCAGCGCGATGTCTGCTACTCCTTGGTCGCGCAATAGCGTCGCCCATTCCAATGTGCCCAATGTGCCCGGCATCAGCACGACCATGTGTTCGGGCCTAAGATGGGGGGCGCAGGCAATGGCAAATGGTTTGTGGGCATACGCCGGCACGATTAACAGGATCAAGTCAGACGCATTCAGCGCCGCTT
>JAGWBY010000138.1:4421-8861 GCA_021295675.1 Candidatus Latescibacterota bacterium
TGTGCCCAAATTCTGGCAATTCGCAAAGCGTAATATCAAAACCTTTCAGGGTCAGATTTGCAGCCGTGGCAAATGCCGTGTTGCCGCCGCCGAGAATGGTAATGTGTTCGGACATGGAAGTATCCTTTTTCCCTTTGCCTTAGACGCCGCTCTCTGGCGACCGCCAGCGGGTTCCTGAGTCCATCGCCCTACGCATGGCTTTTGGCTTGTGATCGGATGCTCAGTAGAGGTCGTCTTTTGTCGTAATGGAGCACCAGCGCGAGTTGAACAGGGCGCGGAGCAAAATATCCCGTGCGGCGGGCGTGTCAATTTGTTTTAACCCATGCGCGGCGTAAAATCGGTTGTAGCGGTTCTCGTCCTCGAGCATCTCGTGCAACGCCGCAAGCGCAATACAACCCGCTTCGCCGCACTTGGCCAAGGTTAGCGCGGCGTTGCGGCGCACGCGGTAGTCCTCATCGCCAAGTGCGTCTGTCAGGTCAGCAATCAGCGTAGCAGAAAAAACACCGATGGCGCTCAAAGCCTCAAGCGCATTGCGGCGCACCCACCAGTGGCGATCGCGCATCGCCTTTCTCAGGGCGGGTTCTGCCTCCATTGCGCTCGCGCCCAAGCGTCCCAACACATGGGCGGCGACCGCCCGCACCCACCAGTGCTCATCGGACAACATCCCCGCCAAAGCCCCTGCGGCTGGTGCGCCTATCGACGCCAATGCCAGCGCCGCACAACCACTCGTGGGATTGGTTCCGTGGGCATTGTCCGGCGTCTTGGCCTCGGTCTCCTCGATCGTGGCCAGTGCTTCCTCCCGCATGGCGGCGACGAGTTCAGGCACGGCCGGCGCGCCAAACTCGGCCAGCCCATACGCCGCATCCAAACGCTCGCCCTCCGACCCGCGCTTTAAGACCGAGAGCAAGTTTTTCAGATCGCCTTCTGGGGGCTGCTGTTTTTTCTGGGGCTTTCCGCACAACCAGTGCCAGACATCGCGCGATAGGGCCGGATGCCGATCCTCCATGCCGAGCGACCACGCGCGACGTTGATGATCCCAAGTCGGTTGCTCTGGCTCCCGTGTACGCGCAAACTGAAATTTCAGCATATACCGATTTTTAGTGCTGACATTCTCTGTTGCGCGATGCCAAGAATCAAAGTGAACGAGCGCCACTGTCCCCGCAGGACCGCAAAATGCCCGCGCTTCTTCCTGCGTTTTTTCAGGATCCACATCGCTAATGGTTTTGTACATCTGCATCCCGGGCAGCACCCCCGAAGGCCCCATATCCTCTGTCGTATCTTGCGGAAAGTAAAAAGCGAGCACCCAGTAAAATCTCGGATGCCGCAAATTGTGATCGTACACATAACAATCCTTGTGCCATTGCTGTCCTCTGCGCCCGGGCGGATTCAAGTGGCAATGTCGATGGGGGTTCAAAATGTAATCTGGCCCCAATAAACTGGTCAGGGCACCCTGCACATTGGGGTGCTCAAACACGCGCCCGAGCTGCGGAACCCGAGGCAAAATGTTATTTCCGGGATTGCCTTCTTTTGCAAAAACCGCCTCAATCTGATCGCGGATACCAGCGTGAAATGAGGGTGGATAATCCGCCTGCACAGTCAGACATCCATCCACGATAAACCGCTGTATCTCTTCGTCGCTCAACAATTGAATTGAATCCGCCATAGGAAACTCCTCCGCTAAAAATTTCTACGATCGTCAATCGACCAGACCCCAGAGACGCTGCCGCGCCTCGGGCCAGTCCGGCCAGTCTGGATGCAGATGCTTCAGCGCCGCTAGGTCGCGTTTGCGCCCGCCCGGTGGAAAGTAGTTCCATCCCATAGCGCGTCGCGGACCAGCGGCCGTCTTTACTCCGGTGGCGTGCCAGCACGAGGGTGTCCACACCAAAGTCCACCGTGGGTCGAGGACGACCTCGACTTCGCTAGGATGACGGGCGAAGCAGTGCGTCGGCACCTCGTCGTGGGTACCGGTCGCTAGTTCGAATTGTAGCAATTCAGCCGCCACCTCCTCGCGGAGACGGTGCTGGCTGCCGGGCAGCACTCGCAGCGGTGCATTGCTGGCGTCGTGGCGATCGAGAGCGGTGCGGAAGGAGACCTGCTTCACCTCCGGCCCGCCGTCCACGTGCCAGTGGACCTGCCGCTGCGGTCGGCCATCGGCACTGACAATCTTCGCGGCATCGCCGATGCCGCAGGCACCTACGTGTACCTCTTCGGCGTCTAGGATCCGCCGCGCCGCTTCGACTAACTCGGGGTGCTCCACCATCTGCAGTAGTGGCTCGCCGATCATCAGGAACTGGCAGGCCAGCCGGTTGCAGCCCTCGGAAAACTCGGTGCGCTCCCACTCCGGCTCGACCTCCTGCTGCCGGAAGTCGATTTGGCGCATGCCCTCGGCACCGACGGGGTTGGGGATCAGAAAGAACCCATTGCGCTCGAAGTGAGCGAGCTGTTCGTCGGTGATGTATAGGGATTCACCCATCAGGCATTTCCTACGGCGCTCTCAAAGTGCAGACAGCCGATCAAATTGAAGAAGCAGCGCTGTTCGGAGATCGTCATCGGCGGGCCTTTGCCAAGCGCATGGCGGGCATTAGATTGTGCCGCGCAAGGTAGTAAATCCGCTCTTGCCTTTCAAGGAGGAAAACATGGGATTTGAGGTTTACGATTGTCGCCAGGATATCCGCAATATTCTGGTCCGGCCGCAGATTCGCGCCCGCTTCTGCCGTTTGGAGCCAGGCACAGGCTCGCTCGACGCTTGGCACACGCACGACTTGGGCGACGAGATCTTCATCATCTTGGCGGGTCGGGTGGAGTTCAAAATCAACGGCGAGGTGAAAGAAGTTGGACCGGGGCAAATGTGCTATGCCCTAACCGACGAGCCGCACTCGGTGCGAGTTATCGGCGACGAGCCGGCCTATATGTACCTCTCGGTGACGCCGCACATCCAGCCGACGCATACGTTCTACGACGAAAAGGGCGAGCGTCAGCGGCCCCACTTCAGGCCATCGAGCGATTACGATACCGCGACGGATTCAACCACGCCGGTCGCCGAGTTGATCGACAGCCACATTGATGCAGTGCGCGCCGTGGCGACCCAAGCACAGGAGAGCGCGCGAATCCAAGAGGAACAAGGCCGCGAACTCAAGCAGGCCCTAATGGCCGGCGATATGGAAGCGGCCAGCCGCGTACGCGAGGCCATGTGGGCACCGCTTTTGCAACTCTTTAAGCAGACGAGCAAAGTAGCGGACGGCTGGAACGGACTGGCACCCCGGGCGGGCACTGTCGATGCGGTGTACTGAGACGCCTCAAAACCACCGCATGAGCAAACGCACCAATAACCTTGGACAGCCGATCGGCTTCGCACTGCCGGATTGGACGCCACCACCCCATCCGCCGAGAGAACGCACGGAAGGTCGCCTCTGTCGGTTGGAACCACTGCAAGTCGATAGCCATCTTGACGATCTGTATCAGGCAAACGCCTTTGATGCGGAGGGCAAGAATTGGACCTACTTGGCATACGGCCCATTCCCCGACAAAGACAGCTATCGGGACTGGATGCACGAGAAGTGCCTAGGTGACGATCCGCTGTTCTTTGCCATCGTCGATAAGCGTGTGGGAACAGCATGTGGCGTCGCGAGCTATCTCAACATCGAACCTGCAAGCGGCGCTATTGAGGTGGGGCACATCCACTATTCCCCGCAACTACAGCGATCGCCATTGGCCACCGAAGCTATGTACCTGATGATGAAGAAGGCATTCGAGTTGGGCTATCGGCGCTACTCGTGGAAGTGCGACAGCCTGAACAAAGCATCGCGGGCAGCCGCCCAACGGCTGGGATTTTCGTTTGAGGGGATTTTTCGCCAAGCAACGGTCTATAACGGGCGCAATCGAGACACCGCGTGGTACGCAGCCATTGATTCGGAGTGGCCGGAGCTAGAAAAAGCCTTTCTGACTTGGTTAGCCCCAGACAATTTTGACGACCAAGGCAAGCAGCGATTGCGCCTCTCAGAACTCACCCGTCCCATTCTCAAAAACCAAGGAAATAATCGATGAGCCAGATCATCCCCGAACAATACATGTGCTACCGAGCCAAAGAAGCGCTCACCATCGACGGCCACCTCACCGACCCTTTATTCGTCGATATCGAAGGCGACAAAAAGCCCCTGCCCCGCTTCGCCACCCGAGTCGCCATGCTGTGGGACGACGACTATTTCTACTTTGGGGCCGATATGGAAGAGCCGCACGTGTGGGGCACGCTGACCAAGCGCGACTCAGTCATTTGCAATGACAACGACTTCGAGATTTTCATCGACCCGGACGACGATGGCGAGCACTATATGGAATTTGAGATCAACCCGCTCAACGTGGCTTGGGATCTGTATCTGCCCAAGCAATACAACCGCGGCGGCGAGGCCGATTGGGGCTTCGACTTTGAGGGCATCAAGCACG
>JAGWBY010000138.1:8951-16054 GCA_021295675.1 Candidatus Latescibacterota bacterium
CCAACCCCGGCGACCGCTGGCGGGTCAATTTCTCCCGCGTCGAGTGGGAGTTCGACCGCTACAAGGGCGGTTATTTGAAGAAGGAAGGCGTCCCCTGCGACAACTGGGTGTGGTCGCCGATGGGGGTGATCAATATGCACGAGCCCCACATGTGGGGCTACGTGCAGTTTTCTGCCAGCACCGTGGGCGAGGGAGAGGACGCATTCTCAGCGACGCCAGCAGCGCGTCCAGCACCGGAAGCGCCGTAGCTAGGTGGATGTCGCAGCTTCTGCGGTCGGGGGGAAGTGCTCTTTGTACTCCAGACGCATCCACTTGATTTGGCACAGTGAGGTCAGTCGTGAGTTATGATCCTCCACTTCTTCCCCTGCATTGGGATCACATATCCAGATCCTTCAGGCGCTTCCCTGTGTTCCCGAGCCTCGCGCGCGATCTCCGGCCACCAATGTAGGAAGTGCATAACTTGGGTCCAAATCTTCTTTCCTGAATATTGACCACCTAAAAAAAAGGCCGTCAAGCCCGACTCGCGCCAAGCAGCCCTTTCGGCCGGATTCCGAGAAATCCGAATATCGCCCGAGATCACGATCCAATCCCCTTCATGGCCCAATGCTTCAAGCCAAGTGACGTCCTCTGTCTCTGTCTTAAAGCGGTCTTTAAGGTGTTGTACCATCCAATCCCCTCGTTCTACACGCTCCTCTAGGACAAGCAACGCCACAGCTAGACGGTGAGAGATGTTGTTGTCGAGGAAAAATCTCACGCCGCTAATTGTGCCTCGTATGCAACAGCATCGCGCACTTCCTTAGTAGTGGCATCGTACCACCAAGCGACCCGGTCTATGTCTTCCTCGGCTCGATAGGTGCGACTCAGTAGACGAGTGCGAACACCGCTGGGATTGCATATCGGTGCTCCGAAACTACGAGTAGGTTCGATGATGACTGTGCTCTCCCGGCCCATAGGATGCCAACACACCGGGGCACCTGTTTCTGAAAAATCTAGCTCGTCGTCAGGCAGAACAGTCCTGACGAAGTTCTTAAAGTACTGCTCATCGGTGACGATGTCGTGCAGTGCAGCCTCTTCCACTTGCTGGAGGATACGGCGGCCATCTGTGCGAAAGCGACGCTGCGAAAATGGATGCGAATGGTCCATGCTCTGAGCTGCTTTGTGCGAGGCAATGCGCAAAATCGACCACGGTACCCCCTTTTCGCGAAAACTCCGCAAGGCTCGGACTTCGATAAGATCGACAAAGCGCAAGATAGGGCTTCCCCCCGCCTCCGTTGAATCGAACACGGGCGGCAACGTGTGGCGAAATCCATTCCGGGTATAGCTATAACCTCGCGTCCAACGCCGAATGGTGCTAGCGGGAACACCCGTCAGCCGAGCCGCTTCCGCCACACTATAGACGCCATGTCCGATATATAGGTAATCTGCCATTTTGTGTTCCTTTATAGAGCGAGCTTTATCGCCTTGAATCTACCTGACCGATTTCCACAGGTCTTTTACCTTAAGATACATAGAGCTACTGCGTCAATGCCACGCTGGCTTGCACCTGCCTATCTCTTTACCCTTCGTCCGCGCCCACTCGGCGCATATATCGAGCGTACGCCCCTCGCAACGCTATCCCCAACACCAGCGCCACCAACCCGCCGACCAACGCCACAGTCCAGCGCCCCACGTAAAACCCCGAAAACCCGATAATGCCCCCTCCCACCGCCACTGCACCAAGCAGGGCAAGACCTAGGCCGTGCATAATCGGTGCGCCGCCACCGGTCTCAACGCCCGCCTTTTGCGCGATCGGCCCCCACCATCCCATCGGTCGCGCCTCTTTGTAGAAAGCCAAAAGCTTTTCCTCTGGCTCTGGCTTGGTGCAAAGTGCCACCGCGATCCAGAGCAAGCACGTCGCGGCAATCGACGAGAGCACCACCACATACGCCGCATCCTGCCCCGCGTCAATCAAATGGACGAAAACCACGTACTTGTTCAGGAGAAAGACTACCGGCCCGCCAAACGAGGCAGCCAGTCGCGCCTTGCCGTTAAAGCGCCACCACCACCATTGGCCCCAATTGGCCGTCAGTTCGGCCGAAGAAAGCCCGAGCATGAAGACCGCAATGTCGATGACGTTCTTGGCCTGTAGCGCGACCGCTAGCGAAAGGCCCATGATCGCCAGCATCACCACCCGACCGACGCCCATGTAGTGCCCCATCTCAGCGCCGCGTTTGACAAAGCGCCGATACACGTCGTTGATAAAGACCTGAGCCCCGAAATTCATGTTGGAGTCCACCGTGGACATGATCGAGGCAAACATGGCCACCAGCGCTAGCCCCAGAAGACCCGAGGGCAGGTAGTGGCCCAATAAGAGACCGTAGGCCAACTCCTTGTCCATGCTGCCGTCGTGCAGACCCGGCCATTTGACCATCGCCCCCAGAGCCGGCAGGGTCAGCACCGCCAACATCAGAAAAAGCACGATCTCGGTCCAGACGTACATCCGCGTCGCCTCGCGGCTGTTGCGGCACGACAGCAGCCTTTGGCCCTCCATCGCTCCGGCCATCGGGGCCACGTCGCCGCCATAGCCGATCGCGGTGCCCATCATCCACGCGATAATCCCCACCACGCCCAAAAGTTCGTGACTCATCGGTGGATGCCAGCTAACAACTCCTTCCCCAAATTGCGTGACCAGCGCTTGATAGAGCCCGGTCGGCCCGCCGAAGTCGGCCCAGACCAAGCCCATCAGCACCAGCGAAGAACCGATCATGATCGCGGTCTGGATCAGATCCGATATCACCACGCCCATGTAGCCGGAGAGCACCACATAGACCAAGATGATCGGAATGACCAGCAAAAAGGTCTCAAGGCGCGACCAGCCTAGGAGCGCCTCGGACACTTTCGTCAGCCCCAAAAGCCCTGCCCCAGTCCAAGCTACCACTGCGATAAAGGCGCTGCGCATCGCGGCCGCACCGCCAAAGCGGAGCTCGTAAAATTCCGGCGAGGTAAAAATTTTCAACCGTCGCCAGCATACGGCGAAGAGCAGCCCACCGATCATCAACGCCAGCCCGAAGCGGCTCAAATACCACCAGCAGATAAAAGTCCCGGTGATGACCGTCATGCCGCAGTACGCCGGCGCTACGTCGGCGTTCATGCAGGTGACCGCATAGCTGGTGCCGCTCATCCACCCCTTCATCTTGCGCCCACCCAGGAAGTAGTTTTCCATGCTCTGTTGGGCGAATCTCCTGTAGTACAGTCCCATCCCCACCAAAAAGAGCATGTAGAGCGCCATCAGCGCGTAATCCAGACCCGACACAATCCCTCCTTTGTCCGGGAAGCAGCTAGTTTTTGTGCCGCTCTCTATGCAGAATTAAAAACGCCGCGTCAAGTTGTGATACTAACTGTTGAGGCAGCGTAGCTTGCAATCTGCATGGCCAATTATCGTTATTCTTCATCAGTGCATTGATCCTTCTCTACAGCAAAAAGGCCAGCCTCATGCCCGCACCCATCCTCCTGACCGACGCCCAAGTCCAAGCCTATCTGACCAATGGCTATATCACCGTGCAAACTGCTCATCCGCCCACGGTTCATCAAAATATCCATCGCCAAATCGAAACCCTCTTCGCCACCGAAGGCAATCCCGGCAACGATATCCTCCCCAAAGTCCCGGACCTATATCAAATCCTCCGCGACCCCGCTGTTGACGGTGCCCTCCAGAGCCTCCTCGGTCCCTCCTACCTCATCCACCCGCACCGCCACTGCCACCACAATCTCAGCGGGTCCCAAGGTCAAGGCATGCACCAAGACAGCTACGAAAACGACCAGAACGTCCGCCACCACCGCACCCGCTGGACCATGGCCTTCTACTATCCGCAGGACGTCAGCTTGGACATGGGGCCGACCGCGATTTTGCCGGCCACCCAATACTACAATTCTTCTGAACAGGCCTACGAGCGGGAAGAACAGCCGCTCTGCGGCCGAGCCGGAACGGTGACCATCGTCCACTACGACCTCTGGCACCGCGCCATGCCCAACGCCAGCGACCGCGACCGCTTCATGGTCAAGTTTCTCTTCACCCGCATGGGCGAGCCGCAGGCACCCTCGTGGAACCATCGCGACGACACTTGGCAAGCCGTAGGCACCGATCCTCCCGCCGACCTGTGCCGCCGCGCTTGGGATTGGATGCGCGGCACCGATGGCACCGCAGCTCCTACAGCGGTTTCGCTCGACGAGACTTCGACGAGCTCAGTCGAGTCGTTGCTTCAGGCTCTAGACTCCGAAGTCGAAGCCGAGCGACTGCGCACCGTATATGCCTTGGCTACTCGCGGCGAGGAAGCAATGACCGTTCTCTTGAATGCACTGCGCGGCGAGGCTGCTGCGCGTCTCGAAGCCAACCTAGCGAACTCACACACCAACCCTAGTCAACTCGACGCGGTCTTCGCCCTTTCCGCCGTTGGCCGCCCCGCTGTACCCCACATGGTGGAACTGCTCGACGAAAACGACTGGTGGCTCCGCGCCGCTGCCGCCGATGTACTCGGCGACTTGGGCACCACAGCGACCGACACCGTGCCCCATCTCACCCGCGCCCTCGACGACGAGGCCGAGTGGGTGCGGCGCAACGCGGTTGAGGCACTGGGCAATATCGGTCCGGCCGCCGCCGAAGCCGTGCCCGCCCTGAGCCGTCGCCTACAAGATTCCGAGAGCTGGATCCGCCACAACGCCGCACTCTCGCTGGCCAAGATCGGCCATGCCGCCGCCGGAGCTGTGCCTGCCCTGCACAAAAATATCGACGACGAGGACTGCTACGCCCGCGCCAACGCCGCCGTGGCCCTAGAGCGCATCGGTATTTAATAGTTGGATGAGGAAGAGTCGAATAAATCTTGAGGTAAGATGGAGCAACTTTATTCGCCCTCAAGCTGGAGTTTAGAGCTTCTGTTATTTATCGGGCTTGAGGTACATCTTCGTAACTTTGCGAACCATTATATGCTATTTGCAAAAACAGAGAAATTCTCATGTTAAAAGCAATCCGTTCAATTTGTGTTGGAGTCAGCACATCTTCAATGGCAACATAACGCCTATAAAATGTTTTTATCATAGGATATGCTTTGCTACCGGTTGGCTGAGTAGTAGAAAATAATAAATTCGACTTCTTATTAAAATGTGCAAGAAAATAGTCTCCATGTTTTCTATCATCTACAAGTATCGTTGACACCTCTATATCGTTCATTTTCTCAGCTTGAATATACTCGATTATTACCCCTTCTCCAAGAAATCTATCTATATAGTGCCATCTTTTAAATGACAACTGGTTCCTAATATAGAGATAATACTTGCCTAATGATCTCAATGGGTCTCTTATATGATAGCTTTCAACCTTCTCATCTAGCGACACCTTTATATTATAAGGCTTTGACGAAGAGCCTATCCATTTATCATTTTCCCATATCTCAACAGGATAATAGTACGGATCGACATTTATAACAATCTCCTTTCTCCTCAATTTCTTTACATGTTCATGGGCTTTGATCCACACCTTCGTTTTCATCGTTTTTATTTTTACTAAACTATTTCGCGTGCCTTGTCTCTTAAAGCCTTATCGGACTTCAGTTTTATAGGATATCTAACATAATCTTCCTTTTCATTGTATTTTTTAATTTCACCTGCAAAAAGCAAAGAATCAATATCTATACTGTCTATTATTTTTCCTCTGTTTGATTGATACTCCTTCAATGCAAGATGACTAGTCAGGTCGTGAGCATAGTCTAAAGCATCAAAATGTTCGCGTTCACTTATCTGATTATCTCCAACCAATCCTTCTTCACCCTCAGAGGGAAGAGAGAACGCTGGACTACTGCTTTTTTCCATTCTTACTTCAGGGTCGGGTGCGATTGCTGAGTATTTTTTAACCTTTATCGCAACTGGATCGTAGTACCATGCTCTGAATGCTTTAACCCGCTTGCGATCTTTAGTATCAAAATCAATCATAAATGAAGCCAAATGGATCAAGAACGATACTACTATAAAAAAGCTTATGTATAAAAATCGTCGCATCGTTCACCATCCGCATATTATAAATTCGTTTCGTAGATTCTAATCAAAGGCGGCTAGCGGGGCTCAATCCATAACCGGCTCAATGCGGCAACCTCTAATTCAATTCAACCGCTTTAATCATGCTCAATATTAATTCCTTCACTGAATATTTTTGTCATCTTCGTTCTTAACTTCTCCTCTATAAAAGGCTCATCTAGCATTAAAACGCCCTCTTTATAGCTGATTTTGCAGTAGGAAGACCACTTTGTTATTGGCTTCTTAGTTTTTACGTGTACTAACTCTATTAATGATAAGATACCTGACTCTTTCCCCACCGACCTATCTGACTTATCAGCTCCCCATGTAGGTAGGTCAAATCTGAAATATATATTCGGCGATTGCAGATCATTGCGTTTTATCACTTTTGCATTTATTAGATAGTCTGTTCCTTCAAGGCTCTTATTACTGTTTTTTACTATTCTTATTTTCCTGTCTATAGCTCTCAACTCTCTGTCCAGTACAAACCTAACATATACCTTCCCTTCTTTATCTAGAAATGTGAACATAAAGAAATTATCTTTATTATTTTCGACAATTTCTTTATAGTCCTCTACCGTCACCCCTAGCTTCACAGGTTGGAGGTCTCTTTTAATCTCTTGCCCCCATAGCGGCGAACTTATTATGAGCAGTGAGAATAGCGACCCAAGAATAATCATAACTCCTCTCCTCTGTGTTCATTGACCTGCGCAAGTGACCTGTTCACAAGCTACAAGAATCCCTCAAACAGGATCGCGTTCGTGGTCAAGGTGGCCATCGGGCCGTCCTAATATTGCTCCTCGGCTAGGGTGAAAGTACGCGATAGGAGCAGATAATCAAAATTTTATTAGGCAGGATCGCTGTTGTATAGCCTCTTTCTGCATCTAATGGCAGACAGCGCACGCGAGCTCTCACTGATGAAAGAACTCAGCACGTACTTTCCGCAAAATCAAAACGGACGAGGCTGCTCCGAGATTTTCTAGTTGACATAATTACACTCTTTCTGCGCCTTTTACTTTATTGACACCCTTCTTAGGAAAGTGCCCATGACGACTGCATCG
>JAGWBY010000138.1:16090-16577 GCA_021295675.1 Candidatus Latescibacterota bacterium
GCTTCCCGTCCCTTTCGAGTTATATCATCTGGTGCCGCCAAAACGGCCTAGCGATCCAGCGCGACAAAACCGAGAGCCAACTCGCAATTGAGCGCCAACTCGCCGCCGACACCTTGCGGCCGATCGCGCCGCACCCCGGCCGCAGCCACACCCCGGGCCGCGCCCGCCTCATCGACCGGGCCTTCCGCAGCGAGATCCCTCCAGATGAAATGTATCCGCTCAGCCGGAAGCTCGTCGCGCTATTCGCCGCGGCCGAGGACCCCAAGCGCCGTCAAGCCCTCTACCGCCTGCTCAAGCACATAGAGCGACGCGCCGACCTCCTCGGCCTCAAAATGGGATTCCTCAATCGGACGCGCGAAGAGGGCAACAACTACGAGGACGCCCTCGGTCAACTCGCCCGCCACTACGGCGACTGGCTCCGGCCCGTCGAGGAGTGGCGCACCGACCTCCTCAGCCCTCGGGCGCAGCTCCGCAGCCTTACTCGGTA
>JAGWBY010000015.1:0-1798 GCA_021295675.1 Candidatus Latescibacterota bacterium
GGCTGCGACTACGCCAACGGTGGCTCCGGGGATGAGTTGCAGACGCAGGTAGCCGGGCGTGAACAGGTCTTCGCTGTGATCGAGGCCGCGCTCTTCCTCGCGCGGATATTGGAAGTTGTAGTACCAGTCCGGGTCGGCCTCCCAGCACGCGCCGGGGGCGAGGAGATGCAGGGTGGGCTGACCCCGATAGGGCTGATAAACCAGCGCGTCCTCAGTCCAATCGGCCGCTGGAGCCACTTGATCGTTGGCCTGCATCAAGTGGTGATAATCCCGACCCGCGAAAAAGGGGCGTAACTCCAAACAAAGCGGCTCAGACGCTTCCACTAGTTCGTACGCGACGACCAAGGCGTGTTCGCCCGCGAGCAAGGCTAGCCGCTTGCGCAACACCCACCCATCCCCGGCGTACGTCCACGTCGGCACCGGCTCGGGCGCGAAGTCCTTTAGCCATTGGTCGCCCCGTGGATGAATAACTCCGGGGAAAATGCTGCAACTTAGCTCGACGCGTCTTGTAGGTAGGACGAGAGCAACACCACCCGCCCAACCGGCGGCTGGGTGGCGACGACCAGCAGGCCGTGGTAGCGCCGAGTGTGCGCGCCGCTGACCGTGGAGGAGGCCCAACCGCCCAAGCCATTGGTCTCCAGCCACTCGCGTGCGAAGTTGTCCTCGCGTACTAAGTCATCGGCAGTCACTTGCTTACTGACGTTACGCATCGTCTTGACCGTACGCTAGGCGCTGGCAGGATAAAGATGCTTCGACTCCGCTTCGCTCCGCTCAGCATGACACTGAGAAGCGTAGTACTAGCACTTGTCATGCTGAGCGGAGCGAAGCATCCCATACCCAAGAACCGTGTGTAACATCACTTACTTATTGGCGATAAGCGAGTCCACGACCGCTGGATCCGCTAGCGTCGAGGTGTCGCCGATGGAGTCGGTTTCGTCGGTGGCTATTTTGCGCAGAATGCGGCGCATGATCTTGCCCGAGCGCGTCTTGGGCAACCCCGGTGCCCAGTGGATGACGTCCGGGGTGGCGATCGGGCCAATCGCCGTGCGCACCTGTCGCTTGAGCTCGTCTCTGAGCGCGTCGGTGTACTCCTCACCGGCGTTGAGCGTCACGTACGCGTAAATGCCCTCGCCCTTGATGTCGTGTGGGAAACCAACGACCGCGGCCTCGGCCACCTTGGCGTGTAGCACCAACGCGCTCTCGACCTCGGCCGTGCCCATGCGGTGGCCGGAGACATTGATTACGTCATCAACGCGGCCGGTGATCCAGTAGTATCCATCCTCGTCGCGCCGACAGCCGTCGCCCGTAAAATAGTAGCCCTTGTACTGCTGGAAATAGGTCTGCTCAAAGCGCTCGTGATCGCCGTACACTGTGCGCATCTGCCCCGGCCAAGGAGCGCGCATGGCCAAGACACCAGTGACGCCGTTGCCTTCTATCTCCGTGCCTTTCTCCGGGTCGAGCACCACCGGCTCAATGCCGAAGAAGGGGAAAGTAGCCGAGCCGGGCTTGGTCGGAGTCGCCCCAGGCAGCGGCGAAATGAGGATGCCGCCGGTCTCGGTCTGCCACCACGTATCGACAATGGGGCAGCGCTCCTTGCCAGCGTTTTTGTGATACCAGCGCCAAGCCTCGGGGTTGATCGGCTCGCCGACCGTGCCCAGCAGGCGCAGAGAAGGCATCTCGTAGCCAGCGGGCCACTCCTCGCCGGCCGCAGCAATCGCACGGATGGCGGTCGGGGCCGTGTAGAACTGATTGACGTTCCACTTCTCAATGGTCTGCCAGTAGCGGTCCGGGTTGGGAT
>JAGWBY010000015.1:1973-2953 GCA_021295675.1 Candidatus Latescibacterota bacterium
TGGGCTGGCCGGTGGAGCCGGAGGTATAGAGGATGAAGAGCGGATCCTCGGCGTCCATGACCTCACAAGCGCAGTCGGCATCTGCATCCGCCATCAGTTCGTGCCACCAGCAGTCGCGGCCAGCCTTCATATCCACGGCAAAATCCGCGCGATCAACCACAATGCAGGTCGCTACTTCGGCGTCCATGCGCACATCCGCATCGGCCATAGCTTGGTCGGCTACGGGCTTCATCAGGATCGGCTTGTCGCCGCGATGGGTGCCGTTGCAGGTGATGACGGTGGTACAAGTGGAATCGACGATGCGATCGGCGAGCGCGTCCGCAGAAAAGCCGCCGAATACAATCGAGTGAATAGCGCCAATGCGGGCGCAGGCCAGCATGGCAATGGCCAGTTCGGGCACCATCGGCAGGTAGATGGAGACGCGGTCGCCCTTGTTGACGCCGCGCGCCTTGAGCACGTTGGCGAATTTGCAGACCTGTTCGTGCAGCTCTTTATAGGTCAGTGTGGCGTCTTCCCCCGGCTCGTTGCCCTCCCAGATGATGGCGACCTGATCGCCTTTGGCATCGAGGTGCCGGTCGAGGCAATTGTACGCAATGTTGGTCTGGCCACCGGCAAACCACTCAATCGCAATCGGCCCCGCGTCCATGTCGTAGTTGTACGACCGCACAGTGTCCCACTTCTTGAACCAAAACGCCTCTGGAGCGGCGATGGAGCGCGCGTACTCTTCCCAGTACTCATCCATGCTTTTGACGTGAGCGCGGTCGCGTAAATCGGCATTAGGTGCATAGACTTCAGACATGCGAGCTAACTCCTCATTAGGGTGTAAATGGTCGTCAATAGCGCAAACTACTTGCTACCAGCCACTGGCGGCAAGGGCCACTCGTCGCCAGCCATGAAGCCGCCATCGACGTAGATGCACTGCCCGGTGACGTAATCCGAGGCGGGCGCGGCGAGGAAGACGGCTGTGCCGACCAAGTCTT
>JAGWBY010000015.1:3226-10898 GCA_021295675.1 Candidatus Latescibacterota bacterium
GGAAGTACAGGCCCTTGAGGTTGACGGCCATGATCTGGTCGTAGTTTTCCTCCGAGACCTCGACGATGGGCTGGCGGATATTCATGCCGGCATTGTTGAACAGGATGTCTATGGGACCGCATTGCTCCAAGACCGCGTCCATGCCCTCTAGGTCGGCCATGTCCAATTCGACCACGCGGGCCTTGCCGCCGGCGGCCTCAATGGCAGCGACGGCTTCGTCGAGCTGGCTGCGGGTGCGAGCGGCGCAGATAACCGTGGCTCCGGCCTCAGCCATGCCTGCGGCCACGCCGCGACCAATGCCGCGACTAGCGCCGGTGACGAGAGCAACTTTTCCCTCTAGCGAAAATAGACTCACAATACACTCCTTCGTTGTTTGTGGTTGCGTTGGTTGATTAATGATAAGCGGGGTTGGCGTTCCAGCAAGGCTTTTCAAACGGGGACGGAAGCGATTAGATACTCCAATTTTTCGCCTCCCAGCGGCGCGACCTCGCAAACGCGCCCAGCCGGTACCAGCGCAGTCGCACCCGTACCCAAGGCGCACTCACCCACGCGTGCCCGACCGCGGACGACTGTCAGCGCCAGAAACGATTCCTCGGCCCGATGCTCGGCTTGGCCGCTGTCTAAGCCGCAGCCGCGCAGCACAAAGTGCTCGGATTCTACCAGCACTTGGCCCCGCAGCACGGGATGCGACACCGGCCCAGGCAGGCATTGGGCAAAGTCGATGACTTCAAGGGCCTGCTCCCAGTGCAGCTCGCGCGGCCGACCGTAGTCGTAGATACGGAAAGTCAGATCGCTCGTTTGCTGCACCTCGTAGAGGACGACCCCCTGGCACAGGGCGTGTACTGTGCCAGGCGGCACAAAGAGTACGTCCCCTTGCGCGACCGGATAAAAGCGGACGACCTCGGCGACGCGGTTGGCTGCGTGGGCGGCGACAAACTCCGCGCGGCCCACGCCCTCGGCCAGCCCGCAAGCCACGCGACCGCCGTCTGATTGCAGCACGTACCAAGCCTCCATCTTGCCGCTATCGACCAACCCCTTGCGCTGAGCGTACTCGTCGTCGGGATGCACTTGAATCGACAAGTCTTGCTGAGCGTCGAGCAGCTTAATAAGCAGAGGAAAGCGCCCACCGTAGCGCGCCCATACCGCAGCGCCAACTAGGTCGGCGCGATGCGTTTCCACCAACTCGCGCAACGAGCGACCATCCGCCGCCCGACTCTCGCGGCCCTCGTACGCCGACAGCTCAAAGGATTCGCCAATGAGCGCATCGTCTGGCAGGGCCTTGCCGTAGAGCGCAGCTAAGCGGCGACCGCCCCACACCATCTCCCGGTAATAGGGCGTCAAGGGAATGACATCCGGCAATTTATCCATCGACTGCAACGCGTTCACAGCAGTCTCACAAACTCTTCTACGCCGAGGTCAGCTTGTCTGATGATACCACGCAAGGTGCCCCTATCCAGTTCTCTGTGGTCGGGAATAACGACTTGAGCGAAAGGATCATCTCGACGCAAAATTATATGGCTACCGTGCTGTCGCTTCTGGTAAAAACCAACTTTGCCCAAGGCATTGGCGCAGTCTCTCCCTGAAATTCTCGGCAATCTACTCACACGGCTACCACCAATGCCTCAAATTGTTCTCCGGGAACCGCTAGTCCATCCTCCTCAAGAGAAACAATGTATCCTTCAATCGCTTCTCTGATGTTGGCGATCGCCTCTTGCTTTGTTTTTCCTTGGCTGATACAACCGGGCAAGCTAGGACATTCAGCAACCCAATAGCCATCTTCACCTCGATAAATAATTGCTTGTCTCATTGCCTCATCCTCCTCACCTAATGATCGGTAGACAGAATACCATTCTTACAAAGACGTTCATATTGTCTCACCTCCCTAGCGCCCCAACACCAACTCCCGCGAGGTCTCCAACAGCGCCTCCTTGCGCGGCAAATCAGCAGTCAGCGGCAATTGGGCCACGCCGATGAGCCGCCGCATAATCTCCATGCTAGCAAATTGCAGTGCCAAGCTATGGGAAAGCGAAGGGCTAGCGCCGTAGTGGTCAAACACCGACTGCGCCAGTTCCAAGGGACGACCGGCGAGCAACAGATGGCCGACGAGAATGCCCACGTCGAATTCCGGCGGACCAAAGAAGCAAAACTCCGGGTCGATGATCCACACGTCCCCGCCAGCGCGCACCCAGCTTCCCGGATAGAAGTCTCCGTGCAACAGGCAGGAACCGTTTTCCAAGTAGAGCGCACCCAACTCGGCAATGGCGCTGCAATACACTGCGTCATCTTGCAAGGCCCGGGCGGCCCGCGCCAGTCCAGGCGTGATCGCGTCGAGGTCGAGGCCGTTGTCCGGGCGCAGTGGGAAGCAGTACAGATGCTCATGGTTGAGCTGGCGCATGGCGCGGTTTTCCAAGCATGCTCGGGTCGGCTCGTCAAACGTCGCTTGGTGCAAGGCCGCCAACCACTGGCACAAGCCCGGCAAGTCTGCAAACGCGACTCCGCCATCATTGTACAAATCGGTACAATCCGCGGTCTCCCCCAAGTCGGCAAACGCGGCGACAAAATTCTCCTCGTCCCAACCCAAGAAACCGGGCATGCGCTCGGCCACCAGCGGGCAATCAGCAACGGCTTGGTAAAAGGCGGCTTCCACCAACACCCGTTCCTTGGGCGCGGGAATGTCCGGGTACTTCTCGACCCAAGGACGCGCCTGCTTGAGTATGAAAGATCGCTCTGCGGTCTGCACGCGCAGGGTGAGGTTCATGTTCCCTTCGCCGGCGCGGCCTAGCCCACACACCGATTCCGCCGGCAAAAGCCATCCTCGGGCACGTGCGTACGCGGCCAGCTCTTCAGGCCGGTCAATGTGAAGCAACGTATAATTCGCTCGATTTTCCATTTTATATCGCATTCGTCTTTTTGCTTGCATTAAAGTATAGGACGACGGGGACGAGACAATACTAGGGGCGGAATACAGCTTGCTAGCGCACACTCCAATCGGCTTGATAGCCCCCCGCCAGCTTGACATCAAGCGGGCAAACCCTATCAATTGAGACATGTCCCATCTCGCAGTGCGATTCAAAACCGCGATTTCACAACCAATCTGCACCGGCGATTTCAGAATCTATGACACCTGCTGACCTTGATATTCTCATCCAGCAAGGCGAAGGCACCACGCTTGAGTTCAAAGAGAACCCGGATCCCGAGGTGCGGGCACTAGAAGATCAAGTTACCCCCCAAGCTACCCCGCAAGTTGCCGGGGAAGTGCGTCTGTTAGAGGTAATATCAGGCGAGATGAACAGAAAACAGATCCAAGAAGCCTTGGGCCTGAAGAATACCAAACACGTCCGCAAAACCTACCTGCTCCCCGCCCTGCAAGCCGGCCTGATCGAAATGACCATCCCCAACAAGCCGCGCAGCAGCAAGCAACGCTATCGCCTGACGACGGCGGGACGCGAATATTTGCACAAATTCAAGGGACAGGATAATGGCGAACGCCCACACTTCTTCAAGAGCAGCTTCTGAACAGTGCTAAGGCATCTCTCTCGTTAGCTAAACCCCCACCCCCGTCCCCTGCGCCAACTTCTCGCCCTCGATCAAGTACTCCTCCCGCACCTCGGGCGCAATCGTCCGCCAGACCAAGAAGCGCTTGCGCAGCACGTTGAGGAAACTGGTGTTGAGCCTCTGCCAGCTCACCACATCGCCGCTTATGCGCTGCAAGTGCATCTCAATGCGGTAAATGCCCGGAATGTCGTCGGTCGGCAAAGTGCGCAAGAACACCCGCTGGCTCACGCCCAAGTCGTAGGGCGCGAGCCACACCATCAGCTCCAACAGATAGACCGGCTGCGCGCCGCCCTGCTCCAAGTGGAAATCCACGCCCTCGGTCATAAAGTCGCCTACGGACCCCTCACCGTACGACGAGAAGACCCGGTGTAGGTACGCGCACGAGCCTAAAGCATCGCCCTTGCCCAGCGTAAAGGGAAAGTCGAAGCGCCAGTCGTCGCCGTCGGGCGGAGGAAATTCCCAGCGCCGCGTCACGTCGGGCACGGCCATGGCCGCAGCCTTGCGCGCCGGATACAGCGTCGAGAGCACCACCACCACCATCACCACCAAGGTCGAGAAAATCGCCGACAGCGACGAGTAGTTGAGGAACATCCCGCCCAAGAGCGCGTAGTGCGCCAGCAGCAAAGTCGTCGTCTGCCCTACCAAATAGCCCAGCACCGCGCCGACAATGGCAAACACGAGGGCCTCGGCGATAAAGAGTGAAGCAATGTGGCTCGGCGCTAGCCCCACCGACGAATACACCCCGATCTCGCCGGAGCGCTCGTACACGGCCCCGAGCATGGTGTTGAGCACAATCAGCGAGGCGATCAACAATGGCACGAAGAGATTGCCGATCCCAGCCAAAGACGCCGATCCCATAGACGTGTACACCCGCACGCGGTCGCCAGCCCCGACAAAAAGTGGCACCGCCACTCGCGACACGAATTCCTCCACCTCGGCGAGCAAGGTCTCCCGATCGGCAAAACCGGCGATGGCAATGGAGCGCAGCGTACCGCCCAAATCGACGACCTGCTGGTAGGGCAAGAACGCCACGTTGTTGGCCAGCAGCGGCTGTGTCCATCAGACGCGGGTCTAAGCCGGCCATTTCCTCCATCTTCTTGGCCTCGGCGACCGTGTCCACGGGCATCGGACTCTCGTTGTCCAAGTCGCGCAGACCGTCGATGACCTCGCCGTCGATTAGGCCAATCACCCGATAGGAGCGCCCCATCAGCCCAATGTCGGCCGTGCCCACATCCTCTGGGCCAATGCCCAAGATCTCCGCCATAGCCGCCGGCAGGATGCACACATCGCGCTCGCCATCCGCAAACCAACGGCTCTTCGGCCCCACCAACAGCCCTTCCAGCCCCATCAGCGCGCCCTCGCCTGGAGTCACCCCGAGGAGTGCCGAGGCAAAGCTCTTCTTCTGCGCCTGTTTGTGTTCAATGTCGATATAGGCCCGCTCGCCAATGACCTTAGAAGTAATCCACGACCTCGGCAGCACCTGCGCGCGGTCGCCAAACGCGCTTTCCGCATAGTCGAGCACCGATAGCTGCAAGCCCTTCCAGCCGCGATCGCGCAGCAGGGCACCCTCGTAGCTGGGCACATTCGGGCGGGGAATCTGATAGAATTTGAGATAGCTCTGCACCGAGGTGAAGGCCTGGGCCGTAAAGGTCAACAGCGTCAGGGTGACAACCGTCAGCGCGGTGCGCAACTTGCGCTTGCGGAGGTTGGAAATCCCCAGCGACGCGGCTGCGGCCGTGGCGCTGAGGCGACCGATGTCCGCTTCGTGGACGCCAGCAGCAGCCCGCTTGCGCTGGCCGACGGCGCGGGTAAAGCGACCTAAGATCATCATCAGGGCCGTGCCGCCGATGGCGAAGATGACGAAGGCCAAAAAGATGATGTACGGCGACGAACTCAGCTTAAAGGCCGGGTGGATAAAGCGCATGATGAGGAAGATCGCCAAAAAGAAAAACGCCGCGCCCGCCACCTGACGGCGAATGTCGGCAAAGCCGAAGAACAGCCGCTCGCAGCAAAACGAAAACGGCAGCAGCAGCGCGAAGTAGAAGATCACCCCATAGACCGTGTCGTCCGCAGTCGATTTAATGTCAGGGTAGCCCCGCCCTTCGAGACCCCATGCCTTGCGCGTGGCCCGCTTGAACTCGCTGTAGCGCTGCGCCTGCAAGTGCTCTTCGGCCTCCAACAGGGCCAAGCGCGCCTCTTCGTGCAGGCGCATGAACTTGTCGTTGCGCACCCCGTAGCGCGCCAACTGCTTGATCCGCACGTCGTCGAGGACCCACATGTCGCGCGCGGCCGCGTACCCAGGGCGCAACACCACGCCCTGATCCACGAGATAGCCGCGGCCGAGAGCCTGCTCTATCGTCGCCTCATCCACGTCTTCAGGGCGCACCGGCTCGGCCACCCATGCGGCGGGCGCGCCGCTCAGCAGGTAGCGCACGCCGAAAAGGCTCGTGCTCATCAGGGCTTTGACCCGGGTGCCGGGCTGGGCGTACACCACTGAGGCGAGCGTTACCTTGCCCTCCTCATTGCTCTGCCTTTCGACAAAGTCGGCTCCCCACGACTGCGGCACGCCGTCGCGCTCGTCGAGCACGGTCACGTGGTCCAAGACCGACAGATAGCGCGAGTCAACGGTCTCGAACAGACTCAGCGCCCGGCACTCGAAGAGCACTTGCAGCATCTCGTTTTCCCACCAGCCCCACGGATGCACAGTCGGGTACGTCTCGTCGCCCTCTTGGCCCATGTCCGGTGCCGAGATGATCTCGCCATAGGGATCGAGTTCATACGCGCGGATCGCGTTGTCCAGCTTGTTGCGCATGATGTCGAAGCGGAAGCGGCCCGCGTCGTCGGCCTCTTGCGCAATCAAGGTGCGGACCCCGCCGACCGAGTTCGGGCCGAGTTGCTGATAGGTCACCAGTGCTTGCGGCACCGGCTTTTTGGGCACGGCAAAATTGACGTCGCGGTCGAACCAATAGATCGCGCCCGCCAAACTGTGGCCGTAGTCTTCCAACTCCAACTTGGTCGGCTTGAGCAACTCGGCGTCGCGGCCAGCCCACGCCAGCATGGCCGCGAGCGTCTGGATCTGCCGCGTGAGGTTTTGCACGTCCACTGCTTCCGGCAAGTCGAGCGGCGTGTCGATTCGCTCGCGCGCGTCGTTGGCCGTAGCGAGGGCGAGGGCCTTCTGACCGACGAAGGCCGCGGCCTCGCTGGCAAAGGCGAGTGGGATGGGCATGAAGTTTTTCCACGTGCGCTTAGGCGGGGCAATGCCCTCGTAGTGGCGCGTGGTGTCGCCAAAGGTCTCTTCGACCGCAAGACTCAGCCGCTTGGAATAGGGCGTCAACATGTACTTGACGTAGTTGTCAGTGCGCCACTTGGGATTGTAGAAGGTGCCCATGCCAAAGCTGGCCGTGCGGTCGGCGTGGCTCGACAGATCCAGCGATAGCATCAGGTCAAAGTCAATGCGCTCGGTCGCGCTCATGCGCTCGCGGAAATAGTCGCTGCGGCGGCTGTGCCGGTAAAGGAAATCGTTGATCCCGGACAGGCCCTCAAAGTGCCCAGAGGTCGCCAAAAAGAGCACCGAGTAGTGCGGGCGATATTCTTTGAGCAGTTCCACTAGCTGGAGCAGAGCGACGATCCCGGCTGCGTTCTCCGCTCCGGGGGCGAGGGCCGGCACGACCGAGATGGATGGTTTGGTCCTGCCACACCTGCGGCTTTTCCCGGCTCTTGGCTGGCAGCATCTCTGGCGACCCGGGCAAATAGCCATACACGTTGTGCGCTTCCACGCCCTCCCAATCCATCCGTGCATTCAAGTGGACGGCAACCGGCCCGTCTTGCAGACGCGCTACCAAGTCGAGCGCATCTTGCCGCTCGAGCCAAAAGCGCGGGATGTCAACCGGCACCTTGAGGAACTTGTCCGCGGCCTGCTCGCGGTTGACGCCGCCGTTGTCGAAGAAGACGATGGCCTTAGCCCCCAGCGATGCGGCGTGGAGGTAGTTTTGGCCGCAGGCAAAGTCCAAGAGCACAACGCTGCCCTGCACGGGCTGACCGTCCAGCGCTTTGAGTTCCCCTTGACCTCCGTAGATCATAGGGCCGCGCACGCCATCCGGCCCCAGCGAGGGCGTGC